>JAGAQU010000093.1 GCA_017622575.1 Lachnospiraceae bacterium | reverse complement strand
GTTAACATTTACTTTTACTTTACAGACATATTTCGCATTTCTTCCTGAATGAATTTCACATCTCTGGGACGGATATACCCTACCTTCTGATAGGAAAAGCCCATCTGTGTCTCTATGATCTGATAGCCCCGGTACAGATATTCCCCAAAACCGAAATACACGGCTGCAGTATCCGTCAACACTTCATTCGATAAAGTATCGGAAAAATGAATTCCGCTATAATATAAATATAAATGCATCACTTCATGAGAGAGAATGGCTGTAATCACGTCCAGATTATAGTAGGAGTGCAGCTGCAGATTGATGATGGTAAATGCTCCGTTCGTGGAAATATTGCCTGCGTAATTCAAGTTAGCATCATCCTGAAATTTCAATCGGATATAGCTTCCGTCAATCCCCATGTGGGCTGCTATACTGCACAGAAGCTGTTTCAAAAGCTCCGTATCATGCAGATTAACAAGAAGCTTCTCTTCCAGTTCCTTCGGAACCGCATAAATTTCCCCCGGCTCCTTTTTACTTTTCTGAAGGAGTGTCAGGCAGGAGCGCAGTTTCTCCTCATCCACCTTCTTAAGAGCGCTTGCCGGCACCGGTGCCTCCTTTAAGATAAAGCGCTTTACCACATAATAGATCAATCCTATGATCGTCAGTATCTCAAAAATATCATTGAGACTGAATACTCCGTCAAACAATGTCATACCAATCTTTCTCCTGTATGAATATCCGTTCACTCCCCGGCATCGATCCTTGCCTTTAAATCTTCCAGATACATCCAGCGTTCCATCTTTTCCTCAAGCAGACTTTCCGCCTCCTCCTTTTCCTTCGTAAGCCGGTTCAGCTTCACAAAGTCCGTAGCTGAGAGAAGAATCTCCTTATCAATGTTTCCTATTTTTTCCTCAAGCGCTGCCATCTCTCCCTCAATGGATTCATAATCCTTCTGCTCCTTAAAGCTGAATTTCAATTTGGAGGAGTGCTGTTTCCAGTCTTTCTTTTTCTCAGACGGCTGTTCCTTCTCAGGCGATTTCTTTTGTTCTTTTCCCTGCTTTACCGCCTCGCCATTCTCTGCAATCATCCGGCTGTGATAATCCGTATAATTGCCCTCGTACTGCCTGAGAGTTCCGTTTTCCTCAAAGGCGAATATCCGCCTTACGGTCCTGTCCAGGAAATATCTGTCATGAGAGACAATGATCACGATCCCCTCAAAGCTGTCGAGATAATCTTCCAGCACCGTCAGGGTGGTAATATCAAGATCATTGGTGGGCTCGTCCAGAATCAGCACATTAGGGGCTCCCATCAATATTTTTAGCAGATGCAGCCTTCTCTTTTCCCCGCCGGAAAGCTTTTTCAGTAGACCATACTGGTCCTTTCCCTCAAAAAGAAATTTCTCCAGCATTTTGGAAGCGGAGACAGGGCCATCCCCGGTCTGCACAAACTCAGCCGTATCCCTGATATAGTCGATGACCTTCTGGTCAGGGGGCATCTCCGTCTCTCCGATCTCCTGGGCATAATAACCGATCTTTACCGTCTGCCCGATCAGGATCTGTCCCTCATCCGGCTGTGTCTTTCCCGTCAGCATCTTCATCAGTGTGGTTTTCCCGCAGCCGTTACGCCCCACAAAACCAACTCTGTCATCCTTTAGAAAAATATAGGAGAAATCCCGGATCAGCATTCTGTTATCATACCCCTTGCTGACATGAGAAAGTTCCACCGTTGTCCTGCCAAGTCTTGAGGAAGCGGAGCCGATCTCGACTTTCCCGTCCGTCACGGAAGCATCGGCATTTTTCATCTCCTCATACCGCATCAGTCTTGCCTTCTGTTTGGTGGAACGCGCCTGTGCGCCCCTTTGTACCCAGGCAAGCTCTTTTCGCAAAATCGACTGTCTCTTTCGCTCACTGGCCAAAAGAGAGTCTTCTCTCTCCGCCTTCAGCTTCAGATAGCCGGAATAGTTTTCGTCATAGGAATAGATCTTTCCCTTGTCAATCTCAATGATTCTGTTTGACACGCTGTCAAGGAAATATCTGTCATGGGTCACCATGAGCACTGCTCCCGTGCGCTTTTTCAGTATCTCCTCCAGCCAGTCCGCCATATCATTGTCAAGGTGATTGGTAGGCTCGTCCAGAATCAGCAGGTCGGAATCGGAAAGAAGCGCTGCCACCAGTGCAAGCCTTTTTCTCTGACCTCCCGAAAGGGTTCCGCAAAGGGCATCAAAATCCGTCACTCCCAGCCTTGTCAGCATGGTCTTCGCCTCTGTCTCGACCTCTTTCCTGTCATGAACTGCCTTGCTGCTTTCCCCGTACTTTTTGAAAAGCGCATCGAGTACCGTCTCATCCCTGTCAAAAACAGGATGCTGGGGAAGGTAACTGCACACCACATGGCTCGCCATGGTAATGCTGCCCTTATCCGGCTCCTCCTGCCCGGAGATCATCTTAAGGAGCGTTGATTTCCCTGTTCCGTTAATTCCGATAATTCCAACTTTCTCCCCTTCCTGCATATAAAAGGAAGCACTGTCAAACAGCTTTCTTTCTCCGTATGATTTTTCTATACTTTCCACTGTCAAAATATTCATTCTGTTAGCTGTTACCTTTCATTCATCCATACGCGCATCTGATTTTCTCCGCGGTTTCCCCAGGTATAGTAGGGAACCGCTATCGCCTTGCAATCTTCTTCCCCCGGTCTTTGATTGGTATAAAGACCCTCGATTTTCTCCTGTCTCACCGCCTCCACAGACAGTATAACCGTACCGCCAAGCAGTTCTTCCTGATAATCAGAAGCTGTCACTTTGGCATCCTTTTTCAGAGAAAGAGAAAGCACATCCTCGCCATTATCCACACCTTCAAAGCAGTAGACAAGGGGACCTCTCTGCAAAGCCTTGCAGCCTGTAAGCCTCGGCACCTTTGAAGAAGCATAGATGAATTCCGGTGCACCGTCCAAAACAAGCATCACACTGTCGCCATCCTGCACTTCCATATAAGCGTAGCCCTTCTTTAACGTATAGTCCGCCTCTTTTCCATTGATTGTGATTGAAAAATGTTTGCTAAAAGAAGGAATGCGCAGGGCAAGCTTTCCCCCTTTTTCCACTTCATAGGTCACGGTAAAGTCGTAAGGGTACTCTGTCCAGCACGTAAGCTTCATACCGTTATCAAAGCAGACCTGTCCGGCTGCAAACAAATGGCAGAAAGCGGTGTCCTTATTTTCCCCGTAGGCATATTTTCCAAAAGAAGAGAGCAGTCTTGCCACATTGGGTGGACAGCAGGCACAGGCATACCACTTCGGTCTCTGTGGCAGATCATGACGATGGGTAGGAGAAACGCCGGAAATACCGGGTATCACCTCCAGCGGATTCACATAAAAGAACCGCTTTCCGTCAAGCTGCATTCCGGCCAGAACCGTATTGTAAAAAGCCCTCTCCATCACATCGCTATACTCACTGTCCACTTCATTTTCCAGCATTTTGGAAGCAAAAAACATAAGACCGATGGACGCACAGGTCTCCGCATAAGCGGTATCTCCGGGCAGATCATAGTCCACGCTGAACGCCTCTCCCAGCACTGTGGAACCGATACCTCCCGTGACATACATTCTCCGTTTTGTGATGCTTTCCCACAATCTTCTGCAGGCCCCAAGCAGCTCAGCATCATTCGTCTGAGCGGCAAGATCTGCCATACCCGTATAAAGATAGACTGCCCGCACCGCATGTCCTGTAGCATCCTTCTGTTCCCGCACAGGTGCACCGCTCTGTTGATACTCTGCATTCGTGGCATCATTGCCCCATACCGTCCAGCTTCGCTTCTCCTTTTCCTTCTCATAAAAATGAGGGTCAACACCCCGTGTGTTGATAAAATGCTCTGCCAGCGCAAGGCAATGCTGATTTCCCGTCAGACGGTACATCTTCATCAGTGCCAGCTCCACCTCCGGATGTCCCGGATATCCCTCGTTTCCCTCTACAATAAAATGCTGATAAATATGTTCTGCGTTCTTCAGCATGACATCAAGAAGCGCCCTCTTTCCCGTTGCCTCATAGTAGGCACAGGCTGCCTCCATCATATGTCCGCTGCAGTACAATTCATGGCCTTCCAGGAGATTGGTCCAGCGTTTTTCTCTGTCCTTAATGGTATAGTAAGTATTCAGATAGCCATCCTTATCCTGTGCATCTGCAATATATCCGATCAGCGTATCCGCTGTTTTCTCAAGCTCAGGGTCCGGAAAAAGAGCCAGAGAATAGGCAACCGCCTCCAGCCATTTGGCCGCATCACTGTCCTGAAATACCATGCCGTAAAAACCATCTCCGGTATCCTCACCACGCACAGCCTTTCCCGCATTGATAAAGTTCCGGACCACATGACTTTTTTCCGTATCCGGTGCTTCGTCACAGAGCACACTGTACTGATAGGGAATCACTTCATCCCTTACAAGCTTCTGATATTTTCCGATAAATCCCTCCGACCGGTAATTTTTGATCTTTATCTGTTCCTGCTGTCTCATTTCCTTCCGTTCCTTTTCACTTATTTTTCTGTCAGGCAACTGCCTGTCTTTTTCTATTATGTTCCGAAACAATTTACAAAGCAACAAAAAAATGCAGACAAACAAAAAGCACCGGATGTCCGGTGCCTGTCTCCTCCGTACTCTATTTATCCTCGATGGTATCGGCAATGATCTTCCTCATTTCACTTTTATCCCTGCCGATTGCAAATGCCAGCTCCGAATAAAGATTATCCTCCGCAAGTTTAAAGTATCTTTCATCGATCACTGTGCTTTTCTTGCCCTGTTCATTTCTTTCCTTTCTCCTCAGGTACAGATTCTTGATGATACCGATCAGTTCCGCAGGGTTACAGCTTTGTATCGCTTCCTTGTATTCCTGTTCCCGAAGCTTATCATTGGAGCTCCATTCTCTCTCGGTTTCCGGAATTCTTCGGATCACCTCCCAAGCCTCGTCCTCGCTCAGTACTTTCCTTATATTCGTATTCTTGGAATCTACCGGTACATATACCTTGGCACTCTGACACTCCCTCGGAATCAGTAAATAATACAGTTTGTTCTTATCCGTGCCCGGCATATCAAGATGCAGGATATCCTCTACCTTGCAGACTCCGTTATTTGCCTTGATAACGTAATCTCCGATCTCATACATGCAAATCACTCCCTTTGTTGTCTTCCATTCATCGCTATTTAATAATTTTATCATTCTTTTCATGGGATTTTCAAAGGCACTTTTGAACAAAAATTTTTGATTATACAGGGACAAATTGCCACTTCGCGGAGGATAATTATTTCACTTTTCAGATTTTTAGAAAAATTAGGAAAATTTAATCAAACGCCTTGACAAGCTTTTTTATAAATGGTATAGTAGCAAAGTGGTTCGGGTAACCGATACCTACTTGGGATCTTAGCTCAGCTGGGAGAGCATCTGCCTTACAAGCAGAGGGTCACAGGTTCGAGCCCTGTAGGTCCCACTCCTGTATAACAGGTCAATTTTATATGGCGAGATAGCTCAGTTGGCTAGAGCATACGGTTCATACCCGTAGTGTCGAGGGTTCAAATCCCCCTCTCGCTACTACTTCAAAAGTGTCGGAAATGCTGAAAATACAGCACTTCCGATATTTTTTTGATTTAAGAAGTCTATGTAATTTGTTTACTTTTGTTTACTTTTTTAGTCTCAGGCGCCCTGCGAAAGAAAAAGTCACCTTCTCTCCCCTTCCCTGCTAACCAAAAAGCAGGATTATCTGCAGCAAACCTTTTCCTTTTTATAAGGTCCAGGACTGCAGCCACCTAAACCAAAATAAATTTGCGATAGTAATTGTAATTTTTACAAGTTTCGAATATAATAAAAATGTGATTATTGTACACAAAAACTTTAATAAAAATGTGATTAGGTGCATATATGGAACGATTGATTTTAAACAAGCTTGTAGAATGGAAGAATTCTCCTTATCGCAAGCCGCTGATCTTAAAAGGTGTACGTCAGGTAGGTAAAACGTGGATTCTCAAGGAATTCGGTAAACGTTATTATGAAAATACAGCCTACTTTAACTTCGATGAAAACGAGGAATACAGACAGTTCTTTGAAACTACCAAGGATGTGGACCGGATTCTTCAGAATCTGATGCTGGCCAGCGGTCAAAAGATTATGCCTGAAAAGACCCTCATTATCTTTGATGAAGTGCAGGACTGCCCAAAGGTTATCAACTCCATGAAGTATTTTTGCGAGAACGCCCCGCAGTATCATATCGCCTGCGCCGGTTCCCTGCTGGGCATTGCTCTGGCAAAGCCTTCTTCCTTCCCGGTGGGAAAGGTCAACTTTATGCAAATTGACCCTATGACATTTACAGAGTTCCTGCTGGCTAATGGTGATGAGAACCTGACTAAGTATCTGGAAACGATGAGCACGATTGAGCCTATCCCTGATGCTTTCTTCAATCCTCTGTACGAAAAATTGAAGATGTATTATGTGACCGGTGGAATGCCCGAATCTGTTAAGATGTGGACAGAGGCACGTGATGTTGCAGCCATGCAAGAAGCCCTGTCCGGAATTATTGGTGCATACGAACGTGACTTTGCAAAGCATCCCAACATCAGTGAGTTTCCGAAGATCTCGATGATCTGGAAATCGATTCCTTCTCAGCTTGCAAGGGAAAACAAGAAGTTCATTTACAAGGTTGTCAAGGAAGGCGCAAGAGCCCGTGAATACGAGGATGCCCTACAGTGGCTGGTGGATGCAAGACTGGTGCATAAGATCTACCGCAGCACTGCTCCCGGCCTGCCTGTGGCTGCTTACGATGACCTGTCAGCATTTAAAATTTATCTGGTGGACGTGGGTCTGCTTCGTCGTTTGGCACAGCTGGCTCCTACAGCCTTTGGGGAAGGCAACCGCCTGTTCACCGAATTCAAAGGCGCACTGACCGAAAACTTTGTGCTTCAGACGTTGATCACGCAGTTTGAAGTGGTTCCACGGTATTGGAGTCAGAATAATCCACCCTATGAAGTGGATTTCCTGATCCAGCGGGAAAATGACATTTTCCCAGTAGAGGTTAAATCTGAAGCCAACACATCCAGCAAGAGCCTCAAGAAGTTCAAAGAACTGTTTCCTGACAAGGTAAAACTCCGTATACGCTTTTCCTTGGAAAACCTGAAGCTGGATGATGATGTATTGAACATCCCTCTGTTCATGGCTGATCAAGCTGATCGACTGATTGGACTGGCGCTAAAGCAGCGCTAACTACTTTAACAACTCTCCCAATGAGGGGCGCAAAAATGACAGATTACGACAAAAAATGAAAGTCACAGCTAAAAACTGTGACTTTGTGTGACTTTTGAGATATCATGCCCTCTGAAACGCTTGATTCTACTGGCTTTTTTTATTGCAAGAGATTTTTCAAATCCCCCTCTCACTACTATTAAAAAGCGGAAACCTTGTAAATGCAAGATTTCCGCTTTCTTTTATTTCAATGCATCCTTTTTATCTCTTTACTCTTGCACCCGCACCATTCATGATTGCTTCCACTTCTTTCTTGCTTGCCATTGTTGTGTCACCGGGTGTGGTCATTGCCAGGGCGCCATGTGCAGCCCCGTAATTCACTGCAATCTGGGCATCACCTGTGGTCATAAGTCCGTAAATCAGCCCGGATGCAAAGGAGTCTCCTCCGCCTACACGATCCATGATCTCCAGACCCTTATACTGATTTGACTGATAGATCTCTCCGTCAGCCCAGCAAATGGCACTCCAGTCATTGACAGTAGCTGTTTTTACCTCCCGAAGTGTGGTTGCCACTGCCTTAAAATTAGGATATACCTCTGCTGCGTGATTGATCATTTTTTTATAACCATCCAGATTCAGTTCCTTCAGATTCTCATCATTTCCTTCAATTTCAAAGCCAAGACACGCTGTAAAGTCTTCCTCATTTCCTATCATGACATCCACATATCCGGCGATTTCCCGGTTAACCTCCTGCGCTTTTTGAAGTCCTCCGATTGCGCTCCACATGGATGGACGATAATTCAGATCGTACGATACGACTGTGCCATATTTTTTTGCCGTCTTAATCGCTGCCAGAATTGTTTCGCAGGACTGCTCGGATAAAGCGGCATAAATACCTCCCGTGTGCAGCCAGCGCACACCCAGCTCTCCGAAAATATATTCAAAGTCAAAATCCTCCGGTGTCGCTTTGGAAATTGCCGTATTCGCACGGTCAGAACATCCTACCGCTCCGCGAATGCCAAATCCTCTCTCCGTAAAGTTCAAACCGTTTCTGCAAATTCTTCCGATTCCGTCTGTTTTCATCCATTTAATAAGAGAGGTGTCCACACCGCCCTGCAGGATAAAATCCTCCATAAGCATACCCACTTCATTGTCTGCAAAAGCCGTGATCACTGCAGTTTTCAGTCCGAAGCAACGCCTTAATCCACGCACAACATTGTATTCTCCGCCGCCTTCCCATGCACGGAAGCTGCGCGCTGTGCGGATTCTCCCTTCACCGGGATCCAGCCTCAGCATCACTTCCCCCAGGGACACTGCGTCAAATGCACAATCTTTTTCCGGTTTTAATTTCAGATCCATTCTGTTTTCCTCCGATTTCTTTCATGACCTTTAATATCAGGTTTTTTCTATTTCCGATTATACACGAATGGATGAAGCAAGCTCCACTGCTTCCTTTGTCATTCTGCATATTTTATCAAATTCCCCGTTTTGGATCATATCTCCCTTAACCATCCAGCTTCCGCCACAACAAATAATTTTTTCAAAGCTGAGATAATCTTTAATGTTCTTGGGACCAATTCCACCGGTAGGCATAAACCTGATCATCGGATAAGGCGCTGCCATTGCTTTCAGCATAGGAACACCTCCTGCCTGTTCTGCCGGGAAAAACTTAACAACCTTTAAGCCTCTCTTCACAGCCTGTGCAACTTCGGAAGGTGTAATACAACCGGGAAAGATCGGAATATCCTTAGCAATGCAGTAGTCCACGATCTCCGGATCAAATCCGGGACTCACAATAAACTTTGCGCCTGCGGCTGTCGCACGGTCTACCTGATCTGTCGTAAGTACAGTACCCGCTCCAACCAGCATCTCCGGATATTGACTGCACATTCTTCTGATTGATTCCTCCGCTGCATCGGTGCGGAAGGTCACTTCCGCACAGGGAAGGCCTCCCTCGATGAGCGCCTTTGCGAGCGGCAGTGCATCATCCGCATCATTCAGCACAACCACAGGGACAACTGCAAATTCATAAAATTGCTCTTCCAATGTTTTCATTTTTATATTCCTTTTTTCTATACTTTATATGCACAAAAAGGAACCCGGCACTTCTCAGTGTGCGGTTCCTTTTGCTATATACGCTGTAGATTCTCTCTCAATCAATTCAGCCTCAAATACAATATGTTCATGGGCTTTCTTGCCGGAAATAATATCGAACAAAAGCCTGATCGTTGTATAGGCCATATCTTCCATCGGCTGTTTCATTGTGGTGATGCTCGGATTATAGTATTTTCCAAGATCAATTCCGTCAAAGCCTGCCACAGAGACATCCTCCGGAATCTTTAAACCTGCCTCCTTAAGTGCCCTGCAGGCTCCCACGGCCAAACTGTCTGATGTGGCGTAAATTGCAGTGAACGGTATCTTTTCTTCCAAAAGCCTCTTTGTGGTGAGATAACCGTTTTCCATGGAATAGTGCTCGATATCCTCTATCGCTGAACGAATCAGGTTCTCTTTCACAGGAATCTTTTTATCCTTCAGCGCTTCCCTGTACCCTTCCAGACGAAGCTGTCCGATACTGCGGAATTCGCTCTCTGCCGTCAGAATCGCAATATCACGGTGTCCCAGACCAATCAGATACTCCGTCATGCGGTAGCTTTCCTTACGGTCATCCACTGCGATATTGGAATAAGATGTTTTGCTGATCGATTTGGGGGCTGCACTTCCTATGGTTGTAAAAATATAGGGAATATGAAGATTTCCCAGTTTCTCCTTGGAGTGGGCAAAAATACCTCCGAGAAAGATAACACCGCGCAGTCTCTTTTCCTTTTCAAGCTGAAGTGCCACATTCACTTCATCCTCATAATATTCCACATGCTGCAAAACCATGGTGTATTTCTTTTTTCGGATCTCTTCTTCAATGATCTTGATCATATTGCTGAAAAAGGGATTGGTAATACCTTTTACCAGGACCGCAATACATTTGGCATCCGTTCTCTTTAAATTTCTGGCGCTGTTGTTAGGCACAAAACCGCTTTCATTGATGACCTGCATAATCATTGTTTTCGTCTCCGGATTGATGTCCGGATGATTGTTGATTGCGCGCGATACCGTACTGACACCTACACCACATTGTCTGGCAATATCTTTTATAGTAATTTCGGGCATAATACAACTGCCTCCTGCTCTCTCTGACTATTTTTACTATAACAAATATGACTGTTTTCTGCCATACAATTTTGACAATTTATTCATTTTTTCTGCCAGGCAGTCCGTACACTCTCCCTCTTTCAGACGCCACTTCCAGTTGTCGCCCAAAGTGGACGGCGTATTAATTCTTCCCTCAGTGCCAATTCCCAGATAATCCTGAATCGGAATAACCGCAGTATCTGCCACACTTGCAAGTGCTGCTCTGATAAAGATCCACGGAATATCCTCCTCATCACGGATATCCAGATATTCCTTTGCCAGTTTTTTATCCTGCCTGTCCAGTTCATCAAACCATCCCACAATTGTGTTATTGTCATGTGTTCCTGTATATACCACACAATTTTTTGTATAATTATGCGGGAAGTAATCACTTTCTTCTCTAGAATCGAATGCAAACTGTAAGATCTTCATACCCGGATACCCTGTTTCTTTCACCAGATCAATGACGCTCTGCGTCAAAAAGCCAAGATCCTCAGCAATTACCGGCTTATCCCCCAGCTTTTCTTTCATCACTCTGAAAATATCATATCCCGGTCCTTTTTCCCAGTGTCCGAACTCTGCCGTGCTGTCCCCGTAGGGAATGGAATAATACTCGTCAAAGCCTCTGAAATGATCGATGCGCACCACATCATACAACTGATAACAATATGTGATACGTTTCATCCACCACTCATAACCTGTGATTTTGTGATATTCCCACTTGTAAAGCGGATTTCCCCATAACTGTCCCGTCTTTGAAAATGCATCCGGTGGACATCCTGCCACTGCTGTGGGAACCCGTTTTTCATCCAGTTGGAACAACTCCGTATGGGACCAGGTGTCGGCACTGTCAAAGGCAACATAGATAGGAATATCGCCAATGATCTGTACTCCGTTTTTGTTTGCATAGCACTTCAGTGACTGCCACTGCTCGGAAAACAGATACTGTACAAACTGATAAAACTTAACTTCATCACAATACTTTTCCTGATACCTTGCCAAAGCTTCCGGCTTCCTGGTCCTGATATCCTCATCCCATTCGATCCAGCTCTTTCCGCCAAAAACTCCCTTCACAGCCATATACAGGGCATAATCATGAATCCAAAATTCATTTTTTTGCACAAAATCCAAAAATGACGGATTCCTCTCAATATCGCTGTTTTTATATGCTTTTTTCAATAATTCAAATCTGGACTGATAGATTTTTTCATAATCCACATATCGGGGATCATCACCAAAATCACTGTTTTCACAGTCCTCCTTCGTAAGGTATCCCTTCCTGATCAACTCCTCCAGATCAATGTAATAAGGATTTCCTGCAAATGTTGAAAAGGATTGGTAAGGAGAATCTCCGTACCCTGTCGGTCCCAGCGGCAAAATCTGCCAGTAACTCTGACCGGCCTTTTTTAAGAAATCAACAAATGCATATGCTTCCTTTGAAAAAGAACCGATTCCATATTTCGAAGGAATGCCGGAGACTGGCAATAATACTCCGCACTTTCTCATTTTTCCCACCTCTGTCGTTACTTTTAGCCTTTTACTGCTCCTGCCACTACACCCTCAATGATGTATTTCTGACAGGTCAGATAGAATATGATGATCGGAATGATAGACAGAACAAGCATTGCCATCAATGCACCCATATCCTTATTGCCGTTTGAGCCGACCAGCATCTGGACTACAACGGGTATCGTCTTATATTTGGTGCTGATACCGATTACCAGATAAGGAAGCAGGAAGTCGTTCCAGATCCACATAGCATTCAAGATTGCCACAGTAATCGCTGTAGGCTTTAATATCGGGAAAACCACTCCGAAAAAGTTCTGCAGGGGATTGCATCCGTCAATCATAGCAGCTTCCTCGATTTCAAGAGGAACCGACTTGATAAAGCCTGCAAACATGAAAATGGATAATCCTGCTCCGAATCCCAGATACAGGACACACATACCAAGAGGGTTCTTCAAGTGGAAAGTGTCTGCCAGACTGGACATGGTGAACATAACCATCTGGAAAGGCACAATCATGGAAAACACAAACATATAATATAAAATTGATGTCACCTTTGATTTTACTCTGGTCACATAATAAGCTGTCATGGAGGTGAACAGGATCAGCAACGCAACAGACACAATGGTGATAAAAAATGACCAGCCGATTGCGCTTAAAAGCCCTGTCTTGGTCAGACCATTCACATAGTTGGTGAGACCGGCAAAGGTTTCTGAATTGGGTAAAGAAAAAGGATCCTTACTGATAAAAAATTTCCCCTTAAAAGAGTTATTCAGGATAAACAGCAGCGGATATAAAATGGCAACCGCTACCAAACAAAGGATCACAAAAATGATTGCATCTGATTTTTTCTTTGATTTCGTCTGTATCATTATTGTTCTACCTCCTTCTTTCTGGTCACGGAAAGCTGTGCCAGGGAAATTGCAGCCACAATCAGGAAGAATATAACCGCCTTCGCCTGACCTACTCCTTCATATCCGGTCTTGCCGTAAAATGTATCATAAATATTAAGTGCCAGCATTCTGGTCTTATTCATAGGTGCACCGTTTGTCAACGCCTTGTTCTGATCGAACAGTTTAAAGCAGTTGGACAATGTCAGGAACATACAGATTGTTACGGAGGACATTACCATAGGGAGCTTTACTTTGATCAATGTCTGCCATGAGGTGGCTCCGTCAATCTTAGCTGCCTCGATCAGATCGGTAGGCACATTCTGAAGACCCGCAATATAAATGATCATCATATAGCCGACCATCTGCCAGTTCATCAGTATGACTAAACCAAAGAAACCATATTTTGCGTTTGCTACCAGTGTTGTTTCATATTTATATAAAATAGCATTAATCATCTGCTGCCATGTATAGCCTAGCACGATACCGCCAATCAGATTTGGCATAAAGAAAATAGTTCTAAAAATATTTGTTCCCTTAATTTTTCTTGTTAAAAATAATGCCAGTGTAAATGCCAGTACATTGATCGTAATGACACTGAGTAAAGTAAATAATGTGGTAAATCCCAGTGAATAAAGAAAACCCTGCTCACTGGAAAATGCCTTCTTATAATTTTCCAGTCCGACAAATGTAGCATTTTTGACTGTGGTAAATTCACAGAAAGATAAATAAATACCCTGGACAAAAGGAATGATGAATGCAAATGAAAATGCAATCAACGTAGGTAAGGTGAAAACAAGAAAATACTTTTTTAATGTTTTTTCCATATGTTTAATGCTCCTTTATTTTATTAGAAAAAGCGCTCCGCAGCTCGCACCGCGAAGCGCTTTTCTATTACAATGTTACATCATTCGACAATGTTTTTCAATGATTGCCCGGCATTAGTTAGCTGTTGCAGCCTTTTCTTCTGCCCATCTTGTTACAACTGTGTTTGCTACATCGTCCCATGTCATGTTTCCGTTGCAGTACTCAAGTAATGCAGCACCGAAATCATCCTTGAAATCCTGGCTGGGGAATGTTGTGAAGTTCCAGCTTACGGATGTCTTTCCGTTTTCCATGTATCTGTACATTTCTTTTGCAAGAGGATCGGAAGGCTTCTCATCATCACCAAAGGTTGTGAAAGGAGCTGCATTTCCTAACTTGTTAACCATAGCGTCTTTTCCTTCATCGGAAGAGATTAACCAGTTGATGAAGTCCAAAGTAGCTTTCTGGTTTGCTTCGGATGTCTGGCTGTTTACACACCAGAAGTTTTCTGTACCTGTACATAAGCCCTGGTTTTCTTCGCCTGCAACACCTGTGTAGATTGGCATAAACTTAACATCTGTTTCTGCTACAACGTTGCCGTCAACACCTGCGATCTGGCCCCAGCCCCAGTTGCCGTTCTGCACCATTGCGCACTGTCCAAGTGCGAACTCAGCCATGGAATCTGTAACTGCCTTGCTTCCAAGTAATGTAGGAGCACAGGTAGAATTGTTGATGTAAAGGTCAAAGATATTCTTGAAGTTGTCACCATATGTAAACTCAAGCTCTGCAAGGTCTGTTACGTTCTTATCCTTGTATTCATAGTAAACAGGGATGTTTGCGAGGTGAGTCTGCCATCTCCAGTCTTCACCGGGAAGAAGTGATGTACAGGCAAATACACCCTCGATGCCAAGATCATCTTTCTTAGCCTGCATATCTTCAACAACTGCCTTTAAGGTATCGAAGTTGTTAATCTCATCAACACTTGTTGCTACTGCGCCATCCATAGCGAAATACTTCTGCATGATAGCGTCATTGTAAATGATACCATAGGATTCTACTGTGTAAGGAACACCGTATACGCCGCCGTCTTCACCTTTGATTGCAAGGCTCTGATCAGCCAGGCTCTTGTAAAGATCTGTATCTGTCAGATCAAGGCAGTAATCTTTCCAGGAATTGTATCCAACAGGTCCGTTGATCTGGAATAAGGTAGGAGCATCAGATCCTGCGATTTCAGATTTCAGTACTTCTTCATAAGTACCGCTTGCTGCTGTAACAACCTTAACAGGTACTCCTGTTTCTTCTGTGTAAGCTGCTGCAATTTCCTGCCACTGCTCATCAACTTCCGGTTTGAAGTTCAAATAGTAAACGGAACCGCCCTCTGCGGAAGCTTCAGTTTCTTCTGTTGCTTCTTCTGTCTCTGCAGTTTCGGTTGTCTGTGCTGCTTCTGTTGTCTCTGTAGTTTCTGTAGTTTCTGTAGTTTCTGTAGTTTCTGTAGCTGCTTCAGAACCGCCACAGCCTACCAGCATGGAAGAAATCATTGTTGCACAAAGTAATGCGCTTAAAAGTTTCTTTTTCATAATTTACCTCTCCTTTTAGTTTTGTCTCTGTTTTGGAAACGCTTCCGGCAACGTTGTCGGTATCGTTATCGGTAACGTTTTCGATCACATTCTGAGAATAGCACCATACTCATTTTTTTGCAACACATTTTATGTGCTTCTCATCATCTTTGTTAGAAACTACAGATTTTCATTTCCAGTTTTTGTATATTTTCCACAAACCCTATTCAAAAAAAGAACCTTACATCTTTGCAAGGTTCTTAATTATACTCTTTATGCGTGTGACAGAGTTGGGAAAACCATCCGATTCTCTTCTACCTAATATTTCATTCCTTATCTATCCTCTTAAAATAATGCTACGCTCTCACGTAAGCTTCAAAATCAGGAATCTCTTCCACCGGCTTGTCAAAAATAAATTTGATCTCCTTCACGTCAAGTCCGTTCTGGGCAAAATAGACACGCAGCGCCGCATATTTATTGTGAAGCACAATCTTTTTCTCCATGCTCCGCCACTGTCCGCCTGTGCCGTTAAAGGTAAAGACTGCCATGGGAACGCTCTGATAAAATACGGTGACCGGAATCTGTGCCAGCTCCGAAAGTTCGGACTTTCCTGTCATCTCAATTCTGTAGCCCCCGATATGTTCGAGGTCAAGGGTAAACACAAAGTCTGCACCCTTTCCCGTACTGATATTGCTCATATCAATAGTAATCTCATTTTCCACCTTGTAATAAACCATTTCACCGCCAAAGCCTGCCTCCGATGATTCTTCTCCGACCACTTCCACTTCCGCTTTACTGCCTTCCATCCGGTCAAGGGCATGGGTATGTAAAAGGAACCGGCAGATATTCGCGGCATTGCGCTGCAGCTCCCCTCTTGTCAGCGTGCCCTCTTTAAGGGCGGACAGGGTATTGTCATCTGTTCCGTTCACTGCCCCGTCAGGACACACCATGTAAAGGTCATTCTGGGATCTTGCCATGGCTGCAAAATTGTTGGTAACCGCTTCTTTTCCTTCCTCGTTGATCTTGGCCCACCAGTCAGTCATCACAATTCCCGTAAAGCCCCATTCGTTTCTCAGGATGGTGGTGTTAAGATCATAGCTTCCGGCAGTCCAGAGTCCGTTCACCGCACCATATGTGGTCATGATGGAGTCGGCGTTTCCTTCCTTCACTGCAATCTCAAAGCCCTTCAGATAAATCTCACGAAGTGCGCGCTCTGATACCACACTGTCAAGATAATGACGTTTTGTTTCCCGGTTATTGCCGCAGAAATGCTTTGCCGTTCCTGTCACGCCCGCTCTCTGAAGCCCCCTGATCATAGCAGCTGCCATCTTTCCGGTTACCAGCGGATCTTCAGAGAAATACTCGAAATTCCTGCCGTTTAAGGGATGTCTGTGAATATTCATACCGGGACCAAGCAGAGCGTCCACCTGATTTTTTACCATTTCCATTCCGGTATAGCTGTAAAGCTCCTCCATCAATTGTTCATTGAAAGAACATGCAAGCAAGGTTCCGCTGGGAAGGCTGAAAGCCTTCATTCCGCTGTCAAGACGCATACCGGAAGGACCATCCGAGCAGCATCCGCAGGGAATTCCAAAGTTTTTCAGCGGCTCGGAAACACCGCCGAAGGCCGCCGCCGTTCCCGGTGTCACCTTGGGACTGCCCATTCCTTCCCCTCTGATGATACAGGACAGATCCTCATCGTCAAGCTGTGCAACGAAGTCGTCCATGGATACTTTTCCGTTCCTTAAATCTGCCAGTTTATATCCTTTATCACCTGTATAAGGAATCTCTTCCGGAAGATTCTTCTCTCTCTTTTCGGCGGGAGAAATCTTCCGTAAGGGCACCTCCTCCTTTTCAAAGGAAAAACTGCCGTCACTGTTCTCCACAGGTTTCATCCTCTGAAAAGGTGTTACCGGCGCAAGTGCCTGTGACAAAGCTTCTAACTGTCTTGTCTCTTTTATCGTAAAGCTTCCTGCTTCCTCCACATCACGGACACTGTCTCCCACATAAATGCGGTAAACTCCCTTTTCCAGCACGTAACTGGAAATAAATCCGCTTACCCCGGTTTCATCATAGGATGCCATTACATCGAAGGGAACATTGATCACAAGCTCTTTGCTCTCTCCCGGCTTAAGCGCCTCTGTCTTTGCAAAGCCTGCAAGACTCATTACCGGCTTTCCGAGAGCTCCCTGGGGTGCCTTCACATAAACCTGCACCACTTCTTTGCCTTGGAATTTTCCGGTATTGGTGACAGAAACGCTGACTTCGATCCCGTCCTTTTTCACCTCAAAGCCTGTGATTTTTCTCAAAAATTCCGTATAGGAGAGTCCAAAGCCGAAAGGAAAACGGACCTTTTCCTTCGCTGCTGTCTCAAAATAGCGATAGCCAACATAGATGTCCTCTTCATACAGATCCTGCTCACCGTCGCCGAAATTTTCATCGGAAGGGTAATCGGAGACAGCGTAAGCGATGGTATCTGTCAGCTTTCCGCCGGGGTTCACTTTTCCCGTCAGCACATCCACAGTTCCGAGACCGCCGACCATACCGCCCTGCCATGCGTATAAAACAGCGTCCGGATGATATCTGTCGATAAAACCCATATCGATAATATTGCCCACATTGAGCACTACGATCATTCTGCCGAAATGACGGCGTACGGTCTGAAGCATCTGCTCTTCTTTTTCTGAGAGAAGATAGGCACCCGGACAGTTCCTGTTGTCTTTATCTTCCCCTGCCGTTCTTCCTATGATGACAATGGCGGTATCCGTCTCCTTCGCGATCTGCTCCGCAAGCTGCTCCGGAATTTCCATCTCTTCCTGGGACCAGGGTTCATTTCCCCAGCCCACACCCTCATCAAAAGGGTGATCCTTTTCCCATTCTCTGTATGTAGCAAGGAGAGTCTCATTGACTGTAACAAACTCCGATTCCTCCAGAGCTTCCAGAATTCCCGTCACTTTATTTACATTGACCATACCACCCGAACCGGTTCCGCTTTTGTAATAGTGCAGCTGGATTCTTCCAAACAATGCCACCTGCGTATTTTTTTTCAAAGGAAGCGCCTGATTTTCATTGAGAAGAAGCACCTGCCCTTCTGCCACCGCCTGCCTGGCAGTCCTTATGTAACCATCGAAATCAAGAATCATTTTTTCCATTTCTGTTCCCTCGCATTTTTATATTTTTGCTGCTTATCATCCATCATGGCTTTAATCCAGAGAAAGTCCTGCAAAAAAGTCCTCTCCCCGCATCTCTTCCTCCCTGTACCTAAGAAGCCATGCTTTCATCTCCGGGTTATTCTCTCCCATATCCAGAAGGAGACTGTCAAAATTTTCCTCACTGATACAGCCGGCATCCGCAAAGATCCGATAGTATTCCTTTTCCTGTCCATGTTCTTCCAAAACAGTTTCCCAGGCTGCTTCGTATTCACAGCCCTTCGTATTTTGCTTCAGATAAGTAAAAAGATACTGCCGCAGTTCCTGCTTTAGTCCAAAATCGTTTAAAAGACGTGAAAAACACAGCTGTGCCTTCTCCCTTCTCCTGCCAATGAGATAATACTCAAGGCTTGCCATGAGATCTTCTTCCCCACATAACACCTGTTTTAAGTACCCTTCCTCATCAGGCTTTTCAAGCAAAGTAAGCAGTCTTGCATCCAGCTTGGAAAGCCAGATATCCTCTCCCGCTTCCATGGGAGAAAGGAGATATTCCGCATCCAGCATCACCGGCGTCATGGCAAGTAAGCCCGCTGTCTTTTCGTCCTGTTCTTCTTTCAGGTAAATCCGTGACAGCTTTCTGCAATCCTTAAAAGCACCCTTGCCAAAAATGATGGGATTCTTTTTCAGATACACTTTTTTAAGGCCGTCACAATGGGCAAAAGCCCAGTCCCCCACTTCCCGCAAAGGATCCGGAAGGACCAGTTCCAAAAGACGCTTATTTCCTAAAAAAGCTTTTTTGCAAATCACAGTTACCGGAAGGTCTTCTATCCTGTCCGGAATCACAAAAACAGTCTCCGCTGCGCGGCAGTTATCTACCTGCACTTCTCCGTCCTTGATCAGGTAGGAAAGGCTTCCGCCCTTTACCGTAAGCTCACTTGTGCACTTCATTTCGATTTCTCCAGAAAAACAGCAGAATTGCAGCGGCGATAATAAACAGGGAGATAAACTGTGAAGTGGAGAAGATGCCAACCTCTCCTCTGTTATCATTTCTCAAAAATTCGATGCCAAAGCGCCCGATCCCGTAAAGAAGCATATACAGAAATCCTGTATCTCCCACTTTCTTCCTGTGATGATAATGCCACAAAAGGACAAACATAATGCCAAAATCTCCTGCCGAAGAAAACAGCTGGGTGGGAAGTACTTTCACACCTGCCGGAGCAAGACTGCCCTCCGGGAAAACAACGCCGAGAGAAGAGGTAGTTTCTCTTCCGTAACAGCACCCTGCCAGGAAGCATCCGATTCTTCCGAATCCCTGGGCCAGCGCAATCGAGGCCGAACAGAGATCAAAATATTCCAAAAAGACCAGCTTTTTACGCTTGCAGTAAATGATTGCCGCAAGTACACCTGCAATAATCCCGCCGTAAACCACAAAGCCTTCCGAAC
This sequence comes from Lachnospiraceae bacterium, assembly GCA_017622575.1. Taxonomy (GTDB): domain Bacteria; phylum Bacillota; class Clostridia; order Lachnospirales; family Lachnospiraceae; genus Suilimivivens. Next base: position 38,079 of record JAGAQU010000093.1, on the reverse strand, counting down.
CCAGAACGCTTAACGGATCCGCAAGAAAACGCTTCCATTCCACGATCACGTAGAGAAGCTTTGCCCCCAGGAAACCGGCAAGTAATCCCCAGATTGCAATGTCGATCACCGCATCCTCGGAAAGTCCGTTCTTCTTTGCCCGTTTCATTCCCATAAAGATACAGCACAGTACACCGATACCGATCATCAGTCCATAACCGTGAACCGTTAAGGGTCCGATAGAAAATAAATCAATCTTCAAAATTCATTCCTCCAAAAATATGATTTCCCCTCATGTCTTATAAATCGAGAGCTGCGATCTCTTCCTTAAGAAGAGTCTGTCTCTCAGTCAGCATCAGATTTTCATTGTGTTTCTGATAAGCATCACAGCCAAATCTGCTGATAAATCTTGCGCTGTTATGATTGACCGTAAGCTCCGTCACAAGAATCAGCATTTCATTTCCCTCTGCAAAAGCCTCCTCCACAAAGGAGAAAAGATTTTCAAGTCTTGCCTTGATCTTCATGGTCTCCGTCTTCATTTCCGAAAGCTCTTTTTCAAACTTCGCCTTTACCTTTGCGAAGGCATCCAAGGCATCCTTTTGACCATCCAGATACAGTTCTTTTTTTGCTTCCTCCAGGAAACGGACAATACGGTTGTTCTTTCTTTTTTCCGTCTCGGAGAGATTGCCTGCCTTAAGGCTTGCTTCCATCTGTTTTTTCCGCGCGTCTGCCTGCTTTTCCAGCATCTCCTCCACTGTGACGGATTTTTCTCCCTCCGTCTGTTTTTCCGCTGCGCTTTTAATCGCCTTAAGTCCGGTAAACAGATCCGACAGATAATCGGAGGTTTCCATATTTTCCCTGATCTCGCTCATCATCTTGTCAACCAGCATGCCAAGAAGAGAGAGTCTTTCATCAAAGGCTGCGATCCTCGCACGCTCTACCGTCTGCTCGGATCTTGTTCCATTTAAGATTTCTTCTGTCTGGTATTCTTTCTTATACTTATTAAACAGATCATAATATGCCGTGAATTCCCTGACGATCTTATCATTGCGAAGATACTGCTCCACCAGTGTCTCGTCCACCTTCATTCCCTCCTCCTCATAGAGAGTCAGGATTTCGGAGAGATCTTCCCAGCCTCTTGCCGTCACATAGCTTCTGCCGTTTACGGTGGTCTCTATCTTATAGAAATACTCCTTTTTCAGTTCCAGAAAATTCAGGATTGCCGTATGAAGTCCGCGCTCCTGTGCGTATTCCTTCCACACTCTGTAATCCGCTTCCACCGAAAGAACTTTGAGACGGTCCATGGTAACCACATCAAATTCCCGGACCGATTTGTTGTACTCCGGCGGATTTCCGGCCGTTACGATGACCCATCCGTCCGGAACCTTGTGTCGCCCGAATACCTTGTACTGTAAAAACTGCAGCATGGAGGGAGCCAGCGTTTCCGAGACACAGTTGATCTCATCCAGAAACAGGATTCCTTCCCTGACACCGCTCTCTTTCATCACATCATAGATGGAAGCGATAATCTCGCTCATGGTGTATTCTGATACATCGTATTGCATTCCTTCATATTCCCGATGGGAAATAAAGGGAAGTCCCAGCGCCGACTGTCTGGTGTGATGTGTCATGGAATAAGACACCAGTGCGACGGAAAGATCCTGGGCGATCTGCTCCATCACCGCCGTCTTTCCGATTCCGGGTGCGCCCAAAAGAAAGATAGGTCTTTGCCTCACAACAGGAATGCGGTATTCGCCGAACTCATCCTTTTTCAGGTATAGCCTGACTGTATTTTCGATATAGTCCTTTGCCTGTTTAATATTCATTCTGCATTATTCCTCCAGCTCATCATAATCAAGCAGTACTTTAATTGCCCAGGGTGGTACCTCAGGACCCTCATCACCGTTGTCAAGAAAGACAAACATCACATCATAGGGCGGCATGGCTGTAGGATAAATGCCGTATCCGTCAGTGAAATAAATCAGTCCCTTCAGATTCTCAAACTCTCTCTTTCGAAGCAGCTCATCCACATGGGAAAAGACAGGTCTGAAATCGGTAGATCCGAAGCCTGTCAGCTTTTCATTTGCCAGGAAGAAATCAAAATCCTCCTGGGACGTTATCCTGGTGTCCTTCTGAACCTCGCTGTCACACTGGATGATATGCACATTCATTTTCTTAAAAAAGTTTTCTTCCCCTTTCAGGATCGAATATGTCTTTTTCAGAAATGCCTGTACAACAGGCCCTCTGCAGGAAGCCGAGGTATCGATGGCTATCACAAATTCCCTAATCTTCTTGCTGTCCTTATATTCCAGCGGTTCCACAAGCGGCATATTACCGTAATGATCCAGTCCGTAAGTATAGTAAATATAGTCAAATTCATCGTCATTGATCTGCATGTCCTCGCTCATCACCGTAAAACGGCGAAGGAGCTGACCGTAATCATATCTGTCCTTCAGAGCCTGCTCCAGATTCTTTTCAAGGCTCTCAGAATTATTTTTGCCCTGGGAAAAGGATTTTAGATCAGCCTGTACTCTCTCGCTTAGCTTTTTCCACTGCTCTAAGGTGATCACCATCTCCTCCGATTCCTGAGGCTCCCAGTAGATGTGCATATCCATGGCAAAAAATTTTGCATATTCCGCCATCTCATTGTCGCTGACAGAATTATTTTTCAGATATCGATATATTTTTTCTGCGGTGAGAGAACTGATATCCTCCCGCAAAACCTTAAGCTTCCTTGCAGCACCTTCATCCTTTTTCAGTTGATTCCCCGGAATCTGAAGCTCCAGAATCGTATTCTCCACCGCAATATCCGCCGCAACATCCCATTTTTCACGGTCCACCTTTTCATACCGGAAACTGTGGTAAAAAATCATATGGAAGAGTACATGCAGATAAAGCCTCACGGCAACTGCCGGTTCTTCCTGATATCTTTTCAGAAGAAAAACCGGATCATAATAAAGATGCTTTCCGTCACAGGCTACCCCGCCAAGCTCCTTCACCGGTTCCGGTGAAAGTGCCGACATAGCGATATCAAGAAAACGCATGTTTACAAGAATACTGTCCCTTGCGAACTGAATGATCTTCGTTGCAAGGGGCAGCGCTTTTTCATAAAGACTCAAATTTTTCATTTCCATGAATACAGTGTATCTCCCTGTCCATTTCGAACCAGAGCGTCATTTCGGTAGGATTTTGAAGGATTCTTCCGTCAGAGGAACATCTCAATTCTCTGAAGGCTTTCACATAATCTACAATTTCAATACTGGTGGCAAACCAGATCTTTTCCCGGTAATCGGAAACATATTTCATAAACTCTTCCAGAACCTGCCAGTTATCCTTCTGCGCAAATTCATAGCTTCGTCCCCAGATGCAAAAGAGCTGCGGCTGAAGAGAGTCATCATTACAAAATTTTTCTGCAAGTTTTAATAATTCTGGGGCGTCATGATGGCATGTCGGATGCCATTCCAGAAAATCCTGTGGAATGTCAAAATCATTAGAGCTGTCTGCTGTCCTCGCATATTCTATCCCGCAGGCACTCAAAATTTCCTCTGCCAGTTCATTATATGATCCATAAGGATAAGCAAAGCCTCTCACCGGCCTGCCCGTCAACTCTTCCAGTCTCTGTTTGTTCTTCAGCACTTCGGCTGCACCCATATTTTGAGAAAGGCCAACGATAGATGAATGATTTACTGTATGGGAAGACACCTCCTGATCTGCATATACTGTCTTCACTTCCCCAGGCTCCAGCTGCGAGAAATCGGTATCAATCCCATTTATCATTCTGTGTTCTTTCTGTCCCAGCAATCCCGAATTTAAATTAAAGGTTGCCTTCATGTCATACTTTTTTAAAAGCGAAACCAGTTTTTTGTCATAAATCGTTCCGTCATCATAGCTGAAGGTCAAAGCCTTTCGTTTTCCACCCTCAAACAGCATGGTAAGTTCTGATCCCATAAATCAACCATCCTTTCTCTCTTACAGTAAAATCAATATCCCATAACACCTTCTAAGGACTCATCGTTGTCGATCCAGTCCTGCACCTTTATTTCACGATAATGATCCTTGTCATCCCGGACATATACTTTCTCAATTCCCGCATTGATGATCATTCTCTTACACATGGAGCAGCTGTTGGAATTGGCAATATACTCGCCTGTCTTTGCGTCCGTACCTGCCAGATAAATGCTGCTTCCTATCATCTTGTCCCGGGAAGCGCTGATAATGGCATTTGCCTCCGCATGGACGCTTCTGCAAAGCTCATATCGCTCTCCCCTGGGGATCTTCATCTCCTCGCGGATACACTTCCCGATATCACTGCAGTTTTTTCGTCCTCTCGGTGCTCCCACATAGCCGGTGGAAATAACCTCATCATTCTTCACAATAACAGCTCCGTAATTCCGGCGAAGGCAGGTCCCCCTATGGGATACACTTTCCGCCAGATCCAGATAATAATTCACCTTATCTCTTCTCTCTCTCATGGATATGTCTCCTCCAATTCTTCCGTTTTCACAAGCACTTTTCTTTTTGATCGGTCACTGTCTTGCCAGCAGCAAATACACCGTGACAAAGGATACCACAATCTGTATAATGGCAAAACGGAAAACAGTCTGTGTATTGGACCAGCCCATGATCTTGCGCACATGATCATGGAGAGGGGTCCTTGTATTTTTCAGAATATGAATCTTCAAAAACCGGAGCAGCGCCACTTTGACAAGTCCAAGACCGCCATCTAAGATCAGCACGATAGCCACCGGCATATAGAGCAGGGGACTTCCTGTTTTCAATACCGCAATGCTGATAAATATCCCCATGGCACGTGATCCGGCATCTCCCATCATCAGACGGCTCGGCGTTGCATTGTACCAAAGATATCCCAGAATACAGATGCCAAACAAAAGGATCAGGTAAGGGAAGGGACCCGCTGTTTCTCTGATACTGTCAATAATATAAATCGTCATCAGCGTGATCAGTGCAAGCGTCCCCGAAAGACCGTCCACCCCGTCGGCGCAGTTGGTCACATTGATGGAGGTCCATACCAGAATTACCGTCAGGACTCCGAATAAAACCGGCGGAAGCGTGACATTGATGCCAAGTGTTGCGATATTAATGGTGCTGGAATTATAGTTCAGATAAGTCACAGCCAGCACAATCGCCACGATCAGATCGAGGAACCCTTTTTTATACTCATTCCATGGATGCTCGGATGCATCGTCCATATATCCCGTCAGCATTTCTGCTGCCACAAGAATAAGATAAATGCACAGCTCGCGATTCATTGGCGCAAAAACAATGGCTGATGCTGTAAACACAAGAACAAAGATGATACCGGCTCCCCGCGGCTTTCCTGCCGATAATTTCCCGTCATGGGCAAATTCTCTTCCCGCATCCTTGGGAAGATATTTGCTTAGCTTAGTCAACAAAAAACAGGTGGCCGCAAAAGCAGTCAAAAGACCAAGCGCCGCCACAAGGGGATTGCTTTCCCCCAACAGATATTGAATCACTGCTGTCTCCTCCTACTTGTCTATCTGATAAAATTCGTCTTGCTTCCGGTTTCCGCTTCCGGTGGAAGGATATCATTATTCTTGCCATTCTCAATACATTTAAGCAGCCAGGCCATATTTCTTCCGAGATTTCTCATGGTCTGAAGCCCTTCTTCATCCTTTAAGACATCCTCCGGACAGCTTCCGTGAACCATATTCCAGTAAGTTGAGGAAACAATGGGCATCTGTTTAATCGTAAAATATTTCTGCAGATCATCAAGAGTAGCAGAGGTTCCCGCTCTTCTCGCCGAAGCCACAGCAGCAGCCGGCTTATGAACAAGGAAATCGCCTCCCGCATAAAAAAGTCTGTCAAGCATACTGATCAGATTGCCGTTTGGCGAAGAATAATATACGGGAGAACCAATCACAACTCCGTCTGCCTCTTTTATTTTTGCGATCATCTCATTGGTCACATCATCATCAAACACGCAGTGTCCCTTGCCCGCACATCCGCCGCAGCCGATGCAGCCTCTGATGGCCTTATTGCCGATCTGGGCAATCTCTGTCTCAATTCCGCATTCTTCCAAGGTCTTCGCCACCTCTGACAAAGCTGTAAAAGTACATCCCTTTACTCTGGGGCTTCCGTTAATTAATAAAACCTTCATCCTGATCTTCTCTCTTTCTCTATACTAATCCAAGCGCTTCCCTGGCAAGCCTGTCCGCCATTTCATTGTAGGTGTCACCGGAGTGCCCTGTCACCTTCACAAATCTGATAGCAGTCTTCTTCTTTGCTTCCTCATAGAAAGCCTTATATGCCCTTGTCCCTTCTTTGTTTGTCTTCCAAAGACCAAGGCACCATTTGGCAATCCCCTCATAATCATGATAAATGGCTATCTTGGGGATTCCATGATCAATGGCATATTGCATGGCAGCCTCAGCCCCCTTGATCTCCCCCGCCACATTGTGCATGGAAGACAGCTCCTCATCTTCATATTTCTCACAAAAAGAAAGAACCTGACCGTCAAGCAAAACTACCATTCCGTAGGAGAATGCTCCCGTTGCAGAATCGTAACTGCCATCCACATAAATTTTGACACAATCGGAACCTTCCATATCCTGCTCTGCTTCATCAAGGAAGCTTCTGGCCTCCTTTTCGGTCTTAAAACTCTTGAAAACTGCACCCGAATATCCGTTTATACTTGCGTTGCATTCTTCCCAGGTTCTGAAAATTCCCGTTTTCAGTCCTTTTTTTACTGCATAATACTTTTCTGCCATTTGTATCCTCCCGACAATTAATCATACCATATTCTCTCAAGGTAAACAATTGGCGATTCCTATTTATATTATTGCGACACAAAAAAAGATGCCGGGTTAACAGCATCTCCGACAGCAGATAACGGGAATCGAACCCGCCTCCTCAGCTTGGGAAGCTGATGTTCTACCAATGAACTATATCTGCGTGACATTTAGTATAACACAAAAGGAGCGATTGCGCAATGCACAATCTCTCCCATTCAAACCTATTTTGCCTTGTATCCGAACTCTATCTTATCATTCTTTTCCTTAAGCAGTTCCAGCATTTTCTTAACAGATTCCTTTGAAGTGCATTCCAGCTTCAAAAGTTCTCCTCCTTTTAACTGAAGCATCAGAAAATACATGTCAAAATTCGCTCTGCCGCAGCAGAGAGTTCCGTTTACCTCTTCAATGCGCAGATATGCTTTCTCGATCTCCTCATAGGAAAGCGCTATCCACTTGAATCCTTTCCTGTACTCCAGATTCTGTTCATTCAGTTTGATCTTTTTGTCTTCCATGCTTCCCTCCGCACACTTTTTTACTGTTTTTTCAATACTGCCGCATTTTTAGGCATCTTCCATTTCCCCTGGAGGTAACGGCCCACACTGATAACGCCTGCTACAAACCAGGTAAATGCGGTCGCAAGCCATACTCCCCAGACACCGATTGCCGGAATCATGGTAAGAGGCTTTGCAAAACAGATACGTCCTGCCATTTCTACGATTCCGTTCATAAACGCAAAGGTTGCATCTCCTGCTCCGTTCAACATTCCTCTTGCCACATAAATGGAACCGAGGAACAGATAAAACCAACTTGTAATCTTAAGAGCCTGACTGCCCAGGGCGATCACATCCTGCTCATTGACAAACAGCTTCATAATAAACTCTCCGCCAAACTGCGCAAGGGGTATCATCGTAAAAGTAAAGATTGCCATAATGATCATGCCTTTGTGAAAGCCCTTTCTTACCCTGTCGATCTTACCCGCACCGATATTCTGTCCGGTATAGGTAGACACTGCCATACCCAGAGAATTGTAAGGCTGCTGTACCAGCTGCTCGATTCTGCTGGTTGCGGTAAACGCTGCCACCACCACAGAGCCGAAGGTGTTTACCACACTCTGCAATGCAACGCAGGATATCGCAATCAGAGAACTTTGGAAAGCCAGAGGTATTCCCATCCTGACACACTGCCCAATGATCGTCCGCTCTGCCCTCATCTGTTCTCTGCCGATTTTGAAATAAGGATTTTTGATAAAAGCAAAGGCAAGACTGCCGATTCCCGCAAGCAGCTGGGAAATGATAGTTGCAATTCCCGCTCCTGCCACACCCATATCCAAAGTCTTTACGAAAAACAGGTCAAGCACAATATTCAGGATACTGGCAACAATCAGAAAATACAGAGGTGTCTTGGAATCTCCCACCGCACGTAGGATCGCTGCAATACAGTTATAGAGACCTACGGCAAGAATACCCGCACACATGATACGCATATACAGCGTAGAATCATCCAGAATATTCTCCGGGGTATTCAGAAAAGCAAGCAGGTTTCTGGAAAGCAAAAGTCCGATCACACCCATGAGAAGTGCCGATGCTGTCATGATGTAAACGGCATTGGCAATCGCCTTTTTTACACCGCTGTCGTTTCCCGCTCCGAAATACTGGGAAATGATGATGCCCACACCATTGGCCATACCGCCGCACAGGGAAAAGATCAGAAAGTTCAGGGAACCTGTGGCCCCTACCGCTGCAAGCGCATCCGCACCAACATATTTTCCTACGATCATGGAATCCACCATGTTATACAACTGCTGAAAAATGTTGCCCACAACCATGGGAAGCATAAATGTCAATAATAATTCGGTAGGATTTCCCTCCGTCATGTCCTTTACATAGCTTTTCATAATAAAAGTCTCCTCTTAATACTGCTAGCTACTTTATAGCACATACCATCCTTCCAAACTATAAAAAAATGCTTCAAATGTTGTCAAATTATATTTTTGTTACATTCTCTCCGGAGCAGAAAAACCAAGCACATCGATACAAGTTTCAAGGATATCCCTTGTGAGCACAAGAAGTGCGATATAACCTGCCTTTTTATCGGCATTTTCTTCCGTCAGGATCTTCGTCTCATGATAGAAGTGATTGAACGCATTTGCCAGATCATAGATATAGGCACATACCTTATGGGGTGCCGACTCTTCACAGGCGCCTTCCATCATGGCATTAAACTTTGCGATCTCCATCATCAGGGATTTTTCCGACTCGCTGCCCGCATCGCAGATGTTCAAATTTTGAAGACTGCCGCCCTGTTCCTTATACTTGTTCAGAATGGACTTGATACGCACAATGGTATAAAGGATGTAAGGGCCGGTATCTCCCTCAAAGGAAGTAAATTTATCAATATCAAAAATATAATCCTTGGAAGCCTGATTGGAAAGGTCCCCGTATTTGATTGCGGAAAGCGCCACGATCTTAGCGGTGCTTCTTGCTTCCTCTTCCGCCACCTCACGATTGTCCGTGATCTTGCGGTACATTTCCTCATTGATCTCTTTGATCAGGTATTCAAGACGCATCACCCCGCCCTCACGGGTCTTAAAAGGCTTGCCGTCCTTGCCGTTCATGGTGCCGAAGCCGATATGCAAAAGCTCTGTCTGTGGCTTCACCAGCTTTGTCTTTCTTGCACAGCGGAATACCTGTTCAAAATACAGCTCCTGGCGCTTATCAGTGAGGTAAATGAGCTTGTCCGGATGATAGTCTCTCATACGTACCAGAATGGTGGCAAGATCTGTGGTATTGTAAAGGGAAGCGCCGTCTGACTTAAGGATCATGCAGGGCGGAATCTCCTTGGTATCCGTCTCCTCCTTCACATCCACCACAAGAGCTCCGTCACTGATATAGGCGTAGCCTTCCTTCTTCATATAATCCACCATGGCGGGAATCTCATCATGGACATCGGACTCTCCCTTCCAGAGGTCGAATTCCACGTTCAGATTTTCATAATTTCTCTTCAGATCCGCAACAGATACCTTCATGATCTGATCCCAAAGAGCGCGATATCCTCTCACACCGCTCTGCAGCTTAAAGGTTGCCGCCATCGCTTTTTCTTTATAAGCAGGGTCTTCCTTGGACTTACCGCTTGCCGTAGGATAGATCTCCTCAAGCTCGGAAATAGTAAAGGGAGGCTCAGCAGGATATTCTCCCGCATAGGTCTCGTCAAAATAGACAAGGGAGGGCTGTCTCTCCTTAAGCTCCTGTATGATCAGTCCCATCTGAAGCCCCCAGTCACCAAGATGGATATCCCCGATCACCTTATGGCCTGCGTATCTTGCAATTCTCTTGATACTCTCTCCGATAATGGCAGAGCGCAGATGCCCTACATGGAGAGGCTTTGCCACGTTGGGACCGCCGTAATCGATAATGATCTTCTTGGGATGTTCCGGCGCGTCCAGTCCGAATTTCTCGCTCACTGCCATCTCATTTAAGTATTTGGTGACAAAGGCTTCCTTCACCTTCAGATTAAGAAAACCCGGTGCCACTGCACTAACCTCCGAGAACACATCACTGCCCTCACATTTTTCCGCAACTTCATTCGCGATCATGATGGGTGCTTTCTTATACAGTTTGGCACCTGCCATGGCTCCGTTACACTGATATTCACAAAGGTCGGGGCGGTTTGAAAGTGTCACCTTTCCAAGTTCTCTGTCATAGCCTGCCGCCTCAAAGGCCTGTTTCATTTCCTCTGAAATCAAATCAAGAAACTTCTTCATGTTTCTTCTCCCTTCCTCATGGTTTTAAGCATCTTTCGTAACCTCAATGAATCCATCCTATCATCTCAGAACATTTTTCGCAAGATTTGTCTCACTGTAATTCTGTTTTCTTCTCCTCAAAAACCTGCCTTTTTTGCTCTTCTCTCTCCAGTTTTGAGTAGATGCATCCGCAGTAATCCTGCCGATATAGCCCATACTCCTTAGAGAGTTCAATGGATCTTTTGTATCCGTCTCTCTTCTTAAAATCCGATGGCAGAAAAGCAACTCCCCATTTTGCCGAAAGCTGTTCGCCGATCTCATTGATCTTTGCCGCATTTTTTAAAGGACTGATGGTCAGTGTGGTCGTAAAGTAATCAGCTTTTCTCTCTTTCGCCTGCCTTGCAGTTTCCGAAAGTCTTAAGGCAAAACATGCAAAGCACCGCTCTCCCCCTTCCGGGCACTTTTCAAGACCCTTGACACAGTCAAAAAAGCGCTGAACATCATAGTCTCCTTCCACGATCTCAATCGGGAAAGCATCATCCTTCTTTTGATTGAATTCTCCGATCAGTCTTTTCTGCTCTTCCACCCGCTTACTGTATTCCGCATCCACCGTAATATTGGGATTATAATAAAAAACCGTTATCCGGAAAAAAGTGCGCAGATACTCAAGTACATAACTGCTGCAGGGTGCACAGCAGCTGTGGAGAAACAGATGCTTTCCTCTGTTTGAAGGATCAGCAAGGATTTTATCAAGTTCTTTGGAATAATTTCTATTTTGCATAATAAAAAAGTACATCACGGGCAAGGGTCTTGTCAACCTGCCTGTGATGTACTTTTAAGCGGTTTATTTTTTCAAAGGACTTTCTCTGTAAATGATATCGCCTCTTCCGGGACCGTTGCTCACCATGGTGATGGGATAACCGATCTGCTCCTCGATAAACTCTACATATTTTCTGCAGTTCTCGGGAAGCTCCTCATACTTTTTGATGCCGCGGATATCGCATTTCCATCCGGGAAGTGTTTTTAAGACAGGCTTTGCCTTCTCAAGCTTATAGGTAACAGGGAAATCTGTGGTCACTTCTCCGTCGATCTCATAGCCTACACATACCGGGATTTCATCCAGATAACCAAGCACATCAAGTACGGTAAAGGCAACATCGGTAGTTCCCTGGAGTCTGCAGCCGTACTTGGAAGCAACACAGTCAAACCATCCCATACGTCTGGGACGTCCCGTGGTAGCACCGAATTCACCGCCGTCACCGCCTCTTCTTCTCAGCTCATCGGCCTCGTCACCGAAGATTTCGGAAACAAAAGCGCCGGCTCCTACTGCAGAGGAATATGCCTTGCAGACGGTAATAATCTGCTTGATCTCATAAGGAGGGATTCCTGCTCCGATGGCACCGTAGGCTGCCAGGGTGGAGGATGAAGTAACCATGGGATAAATACCGTGATCTGGATCCTTCAAGGTACCAAGCTGACCCTCCAACAGAATTGTCTTGTTTTCCTTCAATGCTTTGTCAAGATAAGCAGATACGTCACACACATAAGGTGCAACCATCTCTTTATATTCATGAAGGGTTTCAAGAAGTTCATCGGGATTCAGTGCCGGTTTGTGATACAGATGCTCTAAAATCACATTTTTCTGCTCACATACTCTCACAACCTTTTCCTTCAAAAGATCTTCGTCAAAAAGTTCGCTTACCTGGAAACCGATCTTAGCATATTTATCGGAATAGAAAGGAGCAATGCCGGATTTGGTAGATCCAAAGGACTTACCGCCAAGTCTTTCCTCCTCATACTGGTCAAATAAAATATGGTAAGGCATTACCATCTGTGCTCTGTCCGAGACAAGAATCTTCGGCGTGGGAACATTTCTATCTGTAATAGATTTGATCTCCTTAAATAATACGGGAATATTCAGTGCCACGCCGTTTCCGATGATACTGGTGGTATGTCCGTAGAACACGCCGGAAGGTAGGGTATGAAGTGCAAACTTACCGTAATCATTTACAATCGTATGTCCTGCATTGGCACCACCCTGAAAGCGGATGATAATATCTGCCTGCTGCGCAAGCATATCTGTGATTTTACCTTTTCCCTCGTCGCCCCAGTTAGCGCCCACTACTGCTTTTACCATATTTTTCTTTCCTCCTAATTAAGTGCATCAGGAAAGGCAGGTCTGTAAAGATCTGCCTTTCCTTCGTAACTCTTTACTTAGTGATTATACACCAGTTTTAATCATAAGTAAAATCAATATTTATTATATATGATATAATTTAGAATTATATATTTATTGTTCCGGCTTTACCACATACTTTTGCGGATGAAGCAGCTTATCCACCGCATCAATCGCAGGACCCAGAGAAACAATCATCACACTCTGAATCCCGAAAGAATCTCTGAAAGCTCCTTTGCCCTTCCTTCCAGAACATCTGCCGCCTGATCAAGATCTTCAATAGAGACAGCCTGCTTCTTTACCGTATCATTCACATTGGAAGCACCTGCTGCCGTCTGGGCCGAGATGGCCGTGATAGCAGAAATGGAGGACAGCGTCGTATTTCTGTCTTCTTCCATGCTGATTACATTTTTATTTATGATTTCAAGCGCTTCAAGAAGTCCCGAAACCTGTTTGCCGATACTGTCAAAGGATTCTGTTGTCAGTGCCACTGCTTTCTGCTGGTCACCTACGATATTCTCAGCCTTTCGCGCCACATCAGTGGCTTCTTTCGTATTTCCTTCTATCTCCTGAACGATCTGTGCAATTTCTTCTGCAGAGCGGATGGATTCATCTGCCAGCTTTCTGATTTCCTGCGCCACCACTGCAAATCCTTTACCTGCCTCGCCTGCCCTGGCTGCCTCAATGGAGGCATTTAGTGAAAGCAGGTTGGTCTGCTCGGCGATCTCATTGATTGCTTCAATAATGGTAGCAATTGACTTCGATTTTTCAGCAAGGTTTTCAATCGTGCTAATAATCATTTCCGTGATTTTCGTTGTGGAATCAGCACTCTCCTTTAGCTGCATCACAGAGCCCTTTCCTGTCCCAATCACCTGGTCAACATCCCCGGCAAGGGTATTGATGTGTCCGGAATTATTGGAAACCTCACTGATACTCTCAGACAACGCATCCATCCGGTGCAGGCATTCTCCTGATTCTCTGTCAAGATTCTCCACACCCTGATCTATTTCCATGATTTCCGACCGAATGGCATGGGATGTCTGCAGAAAGTTATCGGAAGCAGAGGCCATTCCCGCCGCCGCTTTTGTGAGTTCTTCATTCACATCCTTAAGGCCTGTCACCAGCTTCTTCATATGAGCTGTCATATCGTTAACACCATCAGCAAGAAGGCAGAACTCATCTTTTCTCTTCGTGCTCACTTCTACAGTCAGGTCACCTTCCGACACCTTTTTCAGTTTCCTGATTATTTCCCTGATGGCACCGGCATAGCTTCCTGCAAGCAACATTCCCAAAAGAACGGCAACCAGACTTGCAACAAGAACCAATATGATAGAAAGATTCTTAATATCGCTTGTCTGACCCATAATTGTCTCTCTGGGAATCAGTGCACAGATCATCGCATCCCTTCCCTCAAGCTTCGAATACAGGAACAGATACTTCTGGTTCTCCACATAGAAGCTGCCATACCTCTCCTCGCTTTCATTCGCCTTATTCAGATAGTCCTTTTCTGTAAAAGCACTTCCCTGCTCAGGTACTGCAGAAAGCTTAGAGAGATATTCCACGCCGTCACAGGTAACCAGACCTACCATACTGCCTTCTCCTCCATCAAGAGAGGCAAGCGTTGTCTCTATCACATCCTTGCTGATATCCACCATCATAACTGACTGCTCATTGTTAAAATACTTCACCAGTCTTGCACCATAGCTGCTGCTGTCGACCATCAGCTTATCATCAATATCACATTGATTGCCAAAAAGGAAATAGGAAAACTTATCCTCATTTACCATTTTACCCTGAGGTGTATTCAGGAAATCAGAGTATAATGTTTTTTCTTTTGTCTGTGTCGTTGTGATGGATGCATGGTTATCCGAGAGAAAATAAACATTGGAAATCAGATCATTGATGATCACATCATGGTTAAAATCAGTCTGATACTGTCTCGGAATATAGGCATAAGTAGGATCCTTATCAAGAAGACCCTTATAAAATTTCTGAAGGGTATCATCATTCATATAATCCTTATAATCTGTCTGCACCATATCGACAGAGAGTGCAAGATATGTATTCATCATATCCATAGTCTGCAGTGTAGCGCTTTCATAGCTCTCAATGATCTGTTTTGATGCTTTCGTATAAGATGTAACTCCCAAAATAATGATAAAGATAACCGGCACAAGAAAGGCTACACTCAATTTGAAGCTTATCCTTCTGAAAAAAGCCACCGGATTCTTTTCGAAAGCCACTTTCTTTACCGTATTTCTTCCCTGCTTTTTTGTTTTGTTCTTTTCCCTTTTCATAGTCTCCCTCCCAAAATCGCTATACAAATTCCCATATATAGATGATTTTATTATACCGTAAATTCTTTCATCCGAAAAGAAAAAGGCATCCAAATATTCAAAATCCGGATACCTTTTCCAGGCTATTTTATCCCGCTTTTCATTTAAATCTCAACGATCCATCCCTCGGGTGCCTTGATGGTTCCCATCTGAATACCGGTAAGCGTCTCATACAGCTTCTTAGTAACAGGTCCCATCTCGTTCATGCCGCTGGGGAAACAGATTTCCTTGCCATGATCAACAATCTTGCCAACAGGAGAGATAACTGCTGCCGTACCGCAAAGACCGCACTCTGCGAAATCCTTAAGCTCATCGAGATAAATTTCTCTCTCCTCTGCTTCCAGTCCCAGATATTCCTTTGCAACATAAATCAAAGAACGTCTTGTTATAGAAGGAAGAATACTGCTTGACTTGGGAGTTACTACCTTGCCATCCTTGGTAACAAACAGGAAGTTTGCTCCGCCCGTTTCCTCTACCTTGGTTCTGGTAGCTGCATCAAGATACATATTCTCATCATAACCCTGCTTGTGAGCATCCACAATTGCATGCAAGCTCATTGCATAATTAAGTCCGGCCTTGATGTGTCCGGTTCCATGCGGTGCCGCACGGTCAAAGTCGCTGACACGAATGGTGAGGGGCTTTGCGCCGCCCTTGAAATAAGGTCCTACCGGTGTGGTCAGGATTCTGAACTGGTATTCATCGGCAGGCTTTACTCCGATAACCGGGTTGCTTCCGAATATGTAAGGACGTATGTAAAGAGTTGCACCGCTTCCGAAAGGAGGTACATAAGCCTCGTTCGCCTTTACTACCTTCTTAACAGCCTCCACAAATCTATCCTTGGGGAAAACAGGCATTTCAAGACGGGATGCACTCTGCTCAAGTCTCTCAGCATTTAAGTCGGGACGGAAGGTAACAATACGTCCGTCTGATGTTGTATAAGCCTTCAATCCCTCAAAAACTGTCTGCGCATATTGTAAAACGCCTGCACATTCATTAATGACCACATTGGCATCCTCTGTCAGAACACCGTCATCCCAGGCGCCATTCTTATAGTTGGATACATATCTGTAATCAGTCTGAATATAGCCGAATCCAAGATTGGCCCAATCAATATTTTTCTTTTCCATGATTCTCGCACTTCCTCTCTTATGTTGTACTTTCTCAATATTGATTTTTTATCATTATTATCCTTTTCCCCTAAAAAGTCAATATTTCTTCCCTGTTTTTTCGTATTTCAGGAAATGATAAGTGATATCAAAATAAACCTGTTCATCGCTGTCTGCAGTAATCTGCCACTCCGGCATCTCATCCAAATTGGGGAAATACGCATCCGCCTCATAAGCGCGGTCAATCTTCGTCACATGGGCCACATCACAGTAGGGTAGCATCTGTCTGTAAACGCTTTCCCCTCCGATGATATAAATATCTTCCTCATTGTATTTTTTCAGTTCCTCTAACAATTCTTCCGTGCTGTGTACCACAATGGCATCCTTCACTTTGAAATTCAGATTTGAGGACAGAATAATGTTGGTCCTGTTTTTTAAGGGAAGTCCCTGGGGAAATGTTTCCAGTGTCTTTCTGCCGAGAACCACCACTTTGCCAGTGGTTTCCTGCCTGAAAAATTTATGGTCTGCCGGAATGCTTACCAGCAGTTCATTCTTATTTCCGATGGCCCAGTTTTCATCTACTGCTACAATTAAATTCATGATAATACCTCTTTCCAGTAATTCGCTCGCGCTTGTTTTCCTTCCTGTTTCACTCGAAAATCCATGTACTTCGCACATGCGCAGCTGCGCTGCTTACCGATTTTCTCGTTAAGCGATCGGGTGAAAACAAATGCTCGCTTCGCTCGCGCTTGTTTTCCTTCCGATCGCTTAGATGGCGATGGGAATGTCTGTGATCTGCTCACCGGTCACATAATTTTCCAGCGACACATCATTTCTTGTAAACTGATAGAAATCTTTCACATCCGGATTCAGCCGGAAGGTGGGTGCCTCATACTGCTTCCTGCCTATCAGCTCCCTGATGATCGGGATATGTCTGTCATAGATATGGGCATCTGCGATTACATGTACCAATTCTCCCACATTCATATCACATACCTGGGCAAGCATGTGCACAAGCACCGCATACTGTACCACATTCCAGTTATTGGCTGCCAGCACATCCTGGGAGCGCTGGTTCAAAATTGCATTGAGGGTAAGCCTGTCCTCCCCCTTTTTCTGGGTGACATTAAAGGTCATACTGTAGGCGCAAGGGTAGAGATTCATCTCATGAAGATCCTGGTGCACATAAATATTGGTCAGTATCCGTCTGCTGAAGGGATTGTTCTTAAGGTCATAGATCACACGATCCACCTGATCCATCATTCCCTCTTTGTACTGATGCTTCACGGAAAGCTGATAGCCGTAGGCCTTGCCGATGGAGCCATCCTCATCTGCCCATTCATCCCAGATGTGACTGTGCAGATCATGAATATTGTTGGATTTCTGCTGCCAGATCCAGAGCATTTCATCCGTCGCACTCTTAAGGGCCGTCCTCCTTAAGGTCATAATCGGGAATTCCTTTGACAGGTCATACCGGTTCACCACACCGAATTTCTTGATGGTGTAAGCCGGCGTACCGTCCGGCCAGTGGGGCCGCACCTTCTCTCCCTCCGTGCTGGTGCCATTCTCAAGAATATCCCTGCACATATTCACAAATATCTGATCTGCCATACTCATATCTGATGTTTCCTCACATTTCTATTTCTGTTTTTCCATGGAAAAATTGTCCGGGCAATCCTTCTTATGGTTCCCACTTATCACAGAGGGAGTTGATCTGATCCGCAAATTTTGCCAGATCCTTATTGGCTCCGCCTTCATTTTTACGGATCACGGCAAGAAGTCTCTGACCTGCTGCCATAAGTCTTGTAAATACATCCGAAACAGTCTTTGCCTTCTTGGCTACCGGGATCGGTGCTGCCTCATATTCCAGCTTACCGGAAAGAAGGTTAAACTCTGTTCCGCTGTAGGGTGCATATGCCTTGATGCCGTGTTCTACCTGCAAACATTCCGCAAAGGCCTTGCAGACACTGTCCTCTCCATGTACGACAAAGACTTTTCTGGGTTTTTCTTTAAAGCCTTCTACCCATTCGATCAGTCCGTCCTTATCCGCATGACCGGACAGACCTGCCATCGTCTTTATCTGGGCACGCACTTCAATGGGCTCACCGAAAAGCTTGACTTCATCCGTTCCCTCTATCAGCATTCTTCCCAGCGTTCCTACCGCCTGATAGCCCACAAAAAGAATGGTACATTCCGGCCGCCAGAGATTATGTTTCAGGTGATGTCTGATACGTCCTGCTTCACACATACCCGATGCGGAGATGATTACCTTGGGCGTATTTTCAAAGTTGATTGCCTTGGATTCATCACTTGTGATGGAAAGTCTGAGATTGGGGAAAGCAATGGGATTGATTCCCTGCTTTACAAGGCTCATGGCCTCCTCATCAAAACAGCTGATCTCATTCTTGTGAAAAATGCCGGTAGCTTCCACTGCCAGAGGGCTGTCCACATAGACCGGGAAATTTCCGTGACCCTGCACCAACTTATCTTCCTTGATTTTACGGATAAAATACAGGATCTCCTGGGTTCTTCCCACTGCAAAAGAGGGAATCACCACATTTCCGCCGCGTTCAAAGGTCTCCTGCAAAATCCGGGCAAGTTCCCTTACATAGTCCGGCCTGTCTGTAGGATGAAGACGGTCACCATAGGTAGATTCCATGACCACATAATCTGCTTCCTCCGTCTTTGCCGGATCCTTGATCAGAGGCTGGTTTTTATTCCCGATATCACCGGAAAATACGATCTTGCGCATCTGTCCCTCTTCCGTAGCCCACACCTCTATACTGGAAGAGCCAAGCAGATGTCCCACATCCGTAAACCGTATCTGTATTCCGTCACATAAATCTATTTTTGTATCATAGGGACAGGGAACAATCCGCTTTATGGCATTTTCCGCATCCTCCATGGTATAAACCGGTTCATGGGGTTCCACACCTGAGCTTCTTTTCGCTTTCCGGTTCTTCCACTCTGCCTCCTGCATCTGAATGTGTGCACAGTCTCTGAGCATAATACTGCAAAGATCAGCAGTTGCCTCTGTGGTCAGGATCTGCCCACGAAAGCCCCTTGCCGAAAGCAGAGGCAGCATACCTGAGTGATCCACGTGAGCATGTGTCAAAAGTACATAATCAATCATGGATTCTGCCACCGGGAGATCACAGTTTTCAAATGCATTGACCCCCTGCTCCATACCATAATCCACGAGAATATGCTTTCCACAGGCATTCAAGTAATGACAGCTTCCCGTAACCTCATGGTCGGCACCGATAAATATAAGCTTCATCCCCATTACCTCCTACTGATTTCATATAACAAAGTATACCATATCTGAATATAATATAGCAAACGATTTGGAAGGCTTCCCATGTTAATTTCCTACTGTTCTTTTCTGGTTCTTTGTATTGCTCTTTCTGCGGATACCTTTGCTGCCGGACTGTCCTACAGCGCTTCAAAAGTCCGTGTTCCCATAAGCTCCATGTGCATTCTCTCTCTTGTCTCAGGCTTTACTTTCACCCTTTCCCTGTCGGTGGGAGAAAAATTAACCGCATGGATTCCACCGAATGCATCCACCCTTCTTTCCTTTCTGATTCTGCTCATACTATCACTTTATAAACTGTATGATGCGCTTCCCGAACGTTTTCATCCTTCCATTTCCTTCACCACCGTTTCCTTTTCCAGCCATGTAAACAAAAAAGAGCCGGAGTATCTCTCCCCTTACGAAGCTGCTGCTCTTTCCTTTGTTCTTTCCATTGACAGCATAACAGCGGGTGTCAGTCAGGGAAACTCCCCGCTTTCACCCGCCGTCGTCTTTCTTTTTTCATCCGTCATTCATTTTCTCTCCATTCTGTTCGGTACCTTTGCCGGCAGAAGACTGTCAGGTAAACTATCATGCAATCTTTCTTTCCTTCCTGCCCTCCTGCTTTTCCTTCTCGCCATCTCCCGGCTCTTTTAAATTGCTTTCCCCTATTTTCATGATTTTTTCCGAAAGGATCAAAAGCTCATGTATGATCAGAGGCATGCCGGAAAGCGCAAAAAGCATCTCCCACTCCTTGAACGATAATCTGCTGGTTCCGAAAAGCGTTACAAAATAGGGTATTTCCGTCACAAGCACCTGCAAAAACACGCCAATTCCCCACGCAATCAGCATATAAGGATTATTCAGATGCTTCATCCGGAGTACGGATTTATTTACATCTCTCATGCCGATGGCATGTACCAGCTGACTCATGCCAAGCACCGTAAAAGCATGGGTCTGGGCTTTATTAAGGATAGAAGTAACCTGAAGAATCTTATTCAGATTCATAAGATTTACCGGCAGATTTCTCCTTAAAAGCTCTCCGTAGGGAACTGTTAAAAAAGCAAGCAGACTGATGATTCCGATTACCGCACCATAGCACAGCATACAGCTTAAGCCTCCGTGAGAAAAAAGGCTGTCCTTGCTCTTTCTTGGCGGTTCCTTCATCAGGGCATCTGTGTCATTTTGATCCACTCCCAGAGCAAGTGCGGGAAGGGAATCCGTGATCAGATTTACCCACAGGATATGGCTTGCCTTTAAGGGTGCCGGGAATCCTGCAAGTACCGCTGCAAGCATGGTAATGATCTCTCCGAAGTTGGAGGATAAGAGAAACAGAATCGTCTTCCTGATATTCTCATAGATTCCCCTTCCCTCTCTCATGGCCTTTTCAATCGATGCAAAATTATCATCGGTTAGCACCATATCCGCTGCATTCCTGGCTACATCGGTTCCCTCCTTTCCCATGGCAATTCCCACATCTGCCGCTTTTAAGGAAGGAGCGTCATTGATGCCGTCCCCTGTCATGGCAACTACTTTCCCCTTTTTCTTCAGCGCATTGACAATCCTCACCTTATGTTCCGGAGAAACCCTTGCATACACCCGTATATCGTCCGCTTTTTTGGCAAACTCTTCCTCTGTGAGTGCATCCAACGAGACTCCGGTGAGACAGCACTGCCTGTTATCCGTAATGCCCAGTTCCTTTGCAATGGCAAATGCAGTGTCCACATGATCTCCCGTAATCATTACGGTATCCACATGAGCGTTTTTGAAGCTTTCAACTGCTTTCTTCGCTTCCTCCCTTGGCGGATCGATCATGCCTACGAGTCCCAAAAATGTCATATGGTCCTCGTCTGTCAGATTTCCCTTTGTTTTCATTGCCACTGCCAGCACACGGAGTGCTTCCCCCGCCATTTTGTCCACAGCATCCAGCACTTCCTTTTTTGCCTTAGAGGTAAAAGGCACTTCTTTTCCGAACATCCATACATGAGAGCACAAGCCTGTCATTTCATCCGCAGCGCCCTTACTATAGGAAAATTCCCTTCCTTCTCTTCTGTGTACCGTGGTCATGCGTTTTCTCTCCGAATCAAAAGCCCGCTCATCAATACGTGGATATTTCTCTTCAAGCTTATCCTTTTCATACCCATAAAAGCATGCCATATCAAGAAGAGCCAATTCTGTAGGATCCCCGATCCTTTCCCCTTTGATCACGGCATCATTGCAGAGCGTACATGCCTCCAGAAAGAGAGCATGCTTACTTTTATCCAGCATTCCCTTTTCTATCATCCTGCCATCTGCATAATATTTCTGCACCGTCATCTTATTTTGGGTCAGCGTTCCGGTTTTGTCCGAGCAGACCACATTGACTGCCCCAAGAGTCTCCACCGAGGGCAGTTTTCTGACAATGGCATTTGCCTTCACCATTCTTGACACGCTTAAGGCCAGCACAATCGTTACAATAGCCGGAAGACCTTCCGGAACCGCTGCAACTGCCAGAGATATTGCAGTGAGGAGCATGTCCCCTATATCCCTTTTCTGAAATACCGCCACAATGAATAACAGCAGGCAGATCAGAACTGCCGCAGCACTGAGCACCTTCCCCAGATCGGCGAGACGCTTCTGCAGAGGGGTAAGTTCCTTTTCTCCTTCATCAATCAGGTTTGCGATCTTTCCGATTTCCGTGTTCATACCGGTGGCGGTGACAATACCTTCTCCTCTTCCATAGGTTACCGCGGTTGTCATATATGCCATATTGACACGGTCACCCAGACTTTTTTCCGCTCCGCTTAATGGCTCTCCTGTTTTTTCCACCGGAAGCGATTCTCCGGTAAGGGCTGATTCCTCTATTTTCAAATTCACTGTCTTTACAAGACGGATATCAGCCGGCACCTGTCGCCCCGCCTCCAGAAAAACCACGTCTCCCGGAACCAGCAGATGGCTTTCTATCTCCTTTTCCTTTCCCTCTCTCTTCACCAGGGCTCTGGGACTTGAAAGCTTCTGAAGCGCCTCAATCGCTTTTCTGGCTTTTCCTTCCTGTATCACGCCCACAGTCGCATTTAGCAGGATCACTGCTCCTATGATGAACGCGTCTCCGGCTTCCTTCAAAAACAGGGATACCGCAATTGCCACCATCAGAATATAGATCAGAGGATCGCAAAGCTGCTCCAAAAAAAGTGCTGCCACGCTTTTCTTTTTTTGGTTTTTCAGACAGTTCTCCCCATATTTTTCTTTCCGTCTGCCTGCTTCCTCCTCAGACAGACCACTGCTTTCCCTTGTAGCAAGAAGCTTTTCCATCTCCGGCATGCTCTTATCTGTATACATAATAAATCCCTCCTGTACCCATAAAATTTATATGCGTGTCCGGGAGGGATTATGTATTCCGATTTTTATTCACTTGCAAGTGCCGGCGTATAGTTATCCATATAGGTGGCGTTGCATCTCTTGCAGCGGTACAACGTGTAGCCCGGGGACGAGGTGGTCGCCGGTACTACGGTTGCCACATAATCATGTCGATTCAAATCAAGCTCGATAGACTCCGCATAGCTGCTGCCGCAACTGCACACAAAGGAACGAATTCCCTTTTCGGTACAGTTTGCTTCCTTGATCACATAGGAAACATACTCATGGCTGTGCGGCGTTGCCGTAGGAGATGCGCTCTGTCCGGGTGATGCCGTCGCCGATGATGCGGTTGCAGACGGAGTCGCTGTGGATGACGGTGTTGCTGTGGATGATGCGCCTGACGCAGACGGGGAAGGGCTCGCCGCCTTTACCGGTATGGGCCTTGAATCCAGCACCACGCCACAAACACTGCAGATTCTCTGTTCCCGTCCAAGCTTCTTTTCCGTTGCCTCCTCTGCCACTGTCCAGTCTGTAGCCACATGCCCCGGTGCCGGAATCTGCTCCGTATAAAAGCTGCCACAACTGCAGGTATACTTGCGAAGACCCGCAAGAATACAGGTAGGTTCTCTCTCCGTACTGGCCACATATTCATGCGTATGGGGCGGTTCCTTTGTCGCTTCCGACTGATAAGGAATTACCTCCTGTGCTATGATCTCATCACAGTAGATACAGCGCTTTACTCTAAGTCCGTCTCTGTCAGCTGTGGCTTCTCTTACCACTTCCCACTCCTCGTCCGCCACATGACCGGTGGAAAGCACATCCACATAGTATGTATCCCCGCATTCCTCACAGGTATATTTAAGACGCCCTGCCTGATAGCAGGTTGCCTTCTTTTCCACGGATTCTTTATAGTCATGGGTATGGCCTGCCAGATCTGCAGGCTCTGAGGTTGGTTTCTCTTCATCCGGATCATCAGATTCCGGTGTTGCAGAAGACACCGGCGCTTCCTCCGGCTCCTCTTTCGTTTCTTCTTTTGTGATGGCCGTCTGTGTGTTTCTTCCCCCTGCGCCGGATAAAGTATATCCGATCACACCTATAGTGGTAAGACAGGCAATCACCGCCAGAACACCCAAAATACCCGTCAGTATTTTCATCAAATTTCCCATAATGTATCTCCACTATTTTTACTGCTCAGTTGCTTCCTGTTTTTTATTATAACAAAAAAGCCCAGTAAATACTAGGTGTAAATACTAGGCTTTTCGCATTTCACTAAGTGGTTTAATTTCAATTCCCTCTTTTATCATGGCTTCTCTTATTTTTTCCACAAACTTTAAAGCTTTTTCCCCGTCTCCATGGACACACACGCTGTCCGCCTTTATGGGAATATCTTTTCCGGTGACGGCTTTTACCTTTCCTTCCTTGATCATCCGTATGACGCGGCTTACCGCTTCCTCCTCATCCTCGATCATGGCCCCCTCTTTACTTCTTGCCACGAGAGAACCGTCCTCCTCATAGGCCCTGTCCGCAAACACCTCTCTGGCAAACGGAAGCCCAAGGCTATTCGCTGCCTCCTCCATCCTGCTGCCGGATTGTCCGAGCACGATCAGCTTTTCATCTACCGCCCTGATCCCCTCGCAGATCGCCATGGCAAGCTTTTCATCTTTTCCCGCCATATTGTAAAGTGCTCCATGGGGCTTTACATGCTGCAACGTTTTCCCCTTTGCCTTCACAAAAGCAGACAGTGCACCGATCTGATAAATGATCAGTGCCTTTACTTCGGCAGATGAGAGCTTCATCTCTCTTCTTCCGAAACCCTGCAGATCAGGGAATCCCGGATGGGCTCCCATCCCGATCCCGTTTGCTGTGGCAAGAGCGGTGGTTTTTTCCATCACCAGCGGATCCGATGCATGGAACCCGCAGGCAATATTGGCAGACGAAATCAGCGGTATGATCTTCTCATCCATTCCAATCTTATAGGCGCCAAAGCTCTCTCCCAGATCACAGTTCAAATCCACCTGATACATATCTGTTTCCTCCCGACTTTCAAACTCTTTTTTGTTTCACTCCGCATTTTCAATTTTTCAATTCTGTATTCTTTACATCCGTGATCAGCATGTGCCCCGGTGCATGCGTGATACAAAAAGAAGATTTCACATTCATGACCACAGACTGGGGTGTCACACCGCAGCACCAGAACACCGGGACCTCTCCCGGATTCACAGGAACCGCATCTCCAAAGTCCGGCTTTGCAATGTCTTTAATTCCGATCACGGAAGGGTCTCCGATATGGATCGGCGTTCCATGTACCCTCGGCATCTGCTCTGTCACCGTCACTGCTTTCACCAGCTGGTGATAAGGAACAGGTCTCATACTGACCACCATCTTGCCACTGAAAACTCCGGCGGGTTCACATTCGATATTGGTGATATACATGGGAACATTGCATCCTTCCGTGATATGTCGTACTTCGATTCCGGCATCGATCAATTCCGATTCAAAAGAGAAACTGCATCCGATCAGAAAACTCACAAGATCCCCTCGCCAGAAACGTTCCACATTGGTGTATTCTCCCGTCATCACGCCGTTTTCGTAAATGCGGTATTTCGGGATCTCCGAGGCAATATCTGCTCCCGGTGCTATCTTTCGAAGGAAGCGGTCTCCTTCTTCCGTCACCTCAAGAACCGGGCAGGACTTGGGATTTCTCTGTGTAAACAGAAGGAAATCATAGGCATACTCCTTAGGGAGTACTACAAGATTTGCCTGGGCATAACCCGGACACATGCCTGAAGTGGGACAGGTAATCTTCTCTTCACTGATCAGCTGCCGTACTTCCTTCGGCTTAAGGATGCCCTGCTCCGACAATTCCTGTGCCGTAATGCTTTTTCCCGTCTCCATATTTATAGCCATCTGTTAATTCTCCTTTCCAGCTTCTTAAGTTCTTTTCTCTCTATCCGCAGTGCACTCTGGGCTTCTTCTACAGATACCTGCTCAAACCGGATTTTATTCCCGGGCCCTGCCTGAGCAAGAAGCGGCAGATCTGCGCTGATCACCGCACCAAGCTTTGCATAGCCTCCGGTGGTCTGCCTGTCTGCCATCAGGATGATCGGCTTACCGTTTGCCGGTATCTGAATGGCTCCCGGAACGGTTGCATCCGATATGATATCCACTGTTTTCCTGCAGGTGACGGGTTCTCCCTCCAGACGATAGCCCATTCTGTCCGAATCCTGCAAAATTGTATAGGGAGTAGTAAAAAAGGCATTGATTCCCTCCCCTGTAAAATAGTCCTTCTGGAAGCCGAGAACCACTCTTATGTTCCATTCCTTTTTCTGATAATCAAAGGGCGTCATCCTTCTTCTCTCCAAATGAGAAAGCTTTAGTGCCGGCCTGACAAAAGCAATCTCATCACCTGCTTCCAGCTTTCTTCCGTTAAGGCCTCCCATTTTGATCTTTAACCCTGTGGATTTGCTTCCCATCACCTCCGGCACGTCAAGTCCTCCGGCAAAAGCAAGGTATGCTCTCACACCGTTCTTGGCAAATCTCAGCTTAAGGACACTTCCCTTTTCCGCTTTCCAGACCCGGTAGCCTTCAATCGGTACACCATCCAGCATCGCCCCCATATCGGCTCCCGTGATCACAAAATTATTTTCCCCCGTAAACTCCACTTCCGGACCAAGAAGTGTTGCCTCCAGCATTGCCTCATTTTCTTTATTTCCGAGAAGCGCATTGGCAATATGGAAGGATTTCTCATCCATCACACCACAGGGACCAAAACCTGTCTGCTGGGCACCATATCTTCCCTTGTCCTGTATGGTCGTCAGGGCACCTCCGTTTTTGATCTTTATTCCATCCATCCTGCATTTCCTCCGTCAGCTTTCTGTCACTTCACATCGGTAAGTGCCGGTGTCGCATTGTTTCCGGATTTCCCGGTATTTCTCTTCCCCTATGGGTACAAAGCGGATATAGTCTCCTGCCCGGTAGAAGATCGGATCCTTTCGCCGCTCATCATAGATCCTGACAGGTGTCTTTCCGATGAGCTGCCAGCCTCCGGGTGAATCCAGTGGATAAATACCGGTCTGGCTTCCTCCGATCCCCACACTGCCGGCCTCAATTTTAGTACGCGGCGAGGCAAGTCGCGGCGTTTCCAGCCTTTCATCCATTCCTCCTAAATAAGGAAAGCCCGGCAAAAACCCGAGCATATAAATCAAGTAATCTCTTCCGCTGTGTAATTTAATAATGCTTTCTCTGTCAAGTCCCGTATGCGCCATGACTGTATGCATATCAGGGGCGAAAGGCTCCTCATAACAGACAGGAATCGTATAGATACGTTTCTTTTCCGCAGAAGTAACCTCCAGATTTTCCATGATTCTCTGCAAAGACCTGCAAAGCTTGCCATAAGAAACGATAAGCGGATCATAAAAAACCGTAACAGAACGAAAGGTAGGAACATACTCCAAAACGCCTCTGATGTTTTCCCTCACAAGAGCCTTGGCAAATGCCGCCACCTTTCTGTTGATATCCGGGCTGATCTTATCTGCAAACTCAATCGTTACAGCGCTGTCTCCCGCTGTCAGGATGCTGATTTCTTCCACACTGCTACCTCCTTTTCACGCTCCTCAAAAAAACCCTTTTCCAGCGTGACATCAAACCACTTCTGCACATCATAACCTATGGCATAGACTGTAGTCTCCCTCATCATGGACACGATCCGGCAATTCATGCTCACATCAAAGCCATCGATTCCGGGAAGAAGCGATCCTGTCATATCCACCATGCCGCTTCTTGCGCACTCCCGCAAAACCCGCTCTTCCATATCCTCATCATGCATGATACCGATATCCTTTTTCAGATAGGCGATGGCGCAGATCAGTGCATATACACCCCAGTCGGAAACGGTTGCCGTGATCAGATAGTCAGCCGATGTTCTTGCCAGAATTCCGCCTTTACACTCACAATTGCATTTTCCCTTTCCTGCATAAGGAATGTACCTGATAATATGAGGTCCGATCGCACCCATGCCAATCTCATTGCCAAGATCACCGATTGCAAAAGTAGGAATCTTCTTTTCCTTAACCGCATCAAAAAGTCCGTCCATTTTTGCTTCCAGCTCCGTCATATTGAGACCCGTGGCATTGTGATACTCTCCCTTTTCGTTTGCACCGGGTGCTTCCGTCGAGATCAGCACTTTAGGTTCTCCATAGGAAAAGAGTTCTTTGACCAGTCCTCTTACCTCAGCGGAATTCTTTGTGAACGGGAAAACACCAATGGACTGTGGCATCTCAAGTGCCATAGGAATCTCCTCATAAAGGTGCATTCCCACAAGGGGCGCACAGTTTTTCACCGCCACTTTATTTTCTTCCGGACAAACAATAATCGGTTTTACATCAAAGGCTTTGATCAAAGCTCTTGCCAGCAGAATTGCTCCCACAATACCGTCTGTCTCCGGACATTTATGAGGTCTTAAGATAAAGCCTGTCATAATATAAACAATATCTCCGGAACATAAAAGCTTCGTAAGTGCTTTTGCACTGTGCATGGCAACCGGTTCTCCCGCATAAGCTCTTGATCCATCGTATAGGATTCTGCACACGCCATAACCTCTGGGATCCAGATTCATCAGCTGATCCAGATTGGTTCCTACATTCCACATAGCAAGTTCTTCTCGTGTCATTTCATTCCTCCTGTGTTTCTGTGGGCTTTCCCTTAGTGCTCACCTCTTTCGCAAATAAAGGCGTCACGTCCTCCCGGGACATAACGCCTTCGTTATTGCAACTTCACAATCTCATTTTCTATTCATTCATACCACAATACATTTTTAACTCATCCCATGCGGCCTTCTGCAGTGCTTTGAAGGCCTGATCCGCCTTGCCGCCAACAGGAATACCATCCACCGATACGATCCTGTTGCAGAGCGTTCCCGAACTGGAAATGATCACTTCATCTGCGTTCATCAGCTCTGTCACGGAAAATTCTCTCTCAACAGCAGTAAGCCCTGCGCTTTCAGCTAACACGCACAGATGCCTCTTGGCTGCAACACCCGGAAGAATCTTGTCATCAAAGGGATGGATCACATATTGATCACCGACGATCATGGACACATTGCTGTGCCCCATCTCTGTCACAATATTTCCTCTGTGGAAGATCAGTTCATCTGCTCCGGCTTCCTGAGCCTTTGTCACCTCAAGTACATTGGGCAATAAATTTAAGGTCTTAATATTGCAGTACAAAAAGCGCTTGTCCTCCGCTGTCACCACCTTAAAGGTCTTCTCTGGCGGTGTCAGGCTTGCCGGCTCAAGAAAAATCATCAGGTTGGATTTCATGTCAGGTGTGAACGCATGATTTCTTCTGCCGGTTCCTCTGGAACACTGCATGTAGAGAAATCCCGTATCTCCATCATACATGTCTGCCACCTGATAAAGGATTTCCGCTATCTTCTGTCTGTCACAGGGAGGATTGATTCTAAGAAGTCTCATACTGTTATAAAACCTGTCCAGATGATCCTCCAAAAATAAAATTTTGTTGTTTACCAGATAGGTAGCATCATAACATCCGTCACCAAAATAAAATGCCCTATCCAAAATAGGTGCTTTGATCTCCTCCGGCAAACCAAAGGTTCCGTTATAATATCCAACCGCTTCCATTTCAATATCTCCTCCTTAATATGATATATTTCATAAGCAGAAATTTTCTATGAAATATAAAAAGCGCTTCTTATTGATATCCATCAATAGAAACGCTTTTGTTTCCCAGCATTAAATTACTACTATTTTACAAGAAGAGAGTATACATGAATACAATGAAAATGTCAAATATTTTTTCAAATCCTGTCGAAACCTTCATCAAACTTTTACCAAACCTTCAAGCTTTCAAAATCATTTTACAGAAATCTCACCGAATTTCTTTTGAATCAGATAAACGAGAGCATGTTATAAATTCATAATTTTTACGGTATCTGCACAAGCTTCATCCAGTCTCTCTATGACATCCTTAATATCCTGTTCTGAAATAACGGCTGTCGGCTCAAAACGGATTGTCTTTGCATTTACCAGTGTTCCGGCTGTCATAACCTTTCTTGCAAACAAGCCTTTTGAAGTTTCATATCCAATATCACATGTATGGAACTCAATGGCGAGCATAAGACCTGTCCCGCGGACTTCCTCAATCACCTGTGGATATTTTGCCGCCACTTTCTCAAGTCCGGCTTTTAAAATTTCACCCTTCTTCGCACATACACCCGGAATATCATTTTCCAGCATATACTTAATCGTTGCAATTGCAGCAGCACATGCAAGCGGATTGCCACCGAAAGTAGGAGAGCCAAGTAACCACGGATTATCAATAAGCTGCTGGGTCCACATCTTTGGTTTGCAGATAATGCCTGTGATTGGCATGATACCGCCGCCAAATGCCTTTCCGTATGTCATAATATCAGGAGTCACATCTTCTGCTTCACATCTCCACATGGTACCGGTACGTCCCATACCTGTCTGAATCTCGTCAAAGATTAAAGCTACCCCATATTCATCACAAATTTCACGAACTTCCTTTAAATATCCCTTTGGAGGAATAATGACACCTGCTTCACCCTGAATCGGCTCCAGGATAACAGCTGCAACCTTCTCACCTACTGCCTGCAGATTTCTGATTGCCTTTCTCATATCCTCCGCATTTCCGTATTCCACATGCTGTACCTGCTGAACCATAGGCGCATAAGGCACCCGGTAAGTTCCTTTACCGCCCATGGAGATCGCACCCATTGATTTTCCGTGGAAAGCACCGACAGTAGAAATATAATAACGCCCGCCTGTTGCAATACGTGCAAGCTTCAGAGCCATTTCAACTGCCTCAGCACCACCGTTTGTGAAAAAGCAGTACTTCAGATCTCCGGGTGTAATATTTGCCATCGCCTTTGCGAGATATCCACGCAAAGGATCAAGAAGTTCCTGTGAGTGAAGTGCCTGATGATCAAGCTGTGCTTTTACTACATCAAGTATCTCCGGATTTCTGTGTCCACAGGTATAGATACCAAATCCGCCAAGACAGTCGATAAATTTCTCCCCATTTAATCCATAACAGTATGCGCCTTCATCCTCCCACTCGAGAACCGCACCTGCCTCGGAATCCGAAGAGACTGACTTACGGTACTTTAACCATCCGGGACTTACATAATTGTCAAACTGATCCAAAGTATCTGCCACCATCTGCTTCTTCTCTTCCGGTGAAATATCCTTGCTGTCTGTTTTAATCAGTCTCACAACTCTGTCCAAATCCTTTATAACCTGTTCCTTTTTATTTCCCATGTTTTTTCTCCTCGTATATATAAATTTCTTCCGACAAAAAACAAAAAAGACATACAGCTTTCTGCATCTGTATGCCTCTTTGCATCTTTCTTATCATTATACTATCATGATTACTAATACTTTTAAATAATAATTAATAAGCAATTTATACTTGATTATAACAAGATATACTTGAAATCAAGTATATTCTGTGGTAAATTGATTAAAGAACCAGCTTCCCTGAAAGGATTTCACCAAATGCCAGGAAAAAATGAATTTCTTATCTATAACGAAATCATCTACAGTTTAAACAAATGTCACGAGTTTAGTGACTTACAACAGCTGTTTTTTCCAAAGCTTAGGATGCTCATCCCGTTTAGTTATGCAAGTATCCTGCTTTGTAAAACAGATGAAAAATCATCCAATGTCTTTCTCCATACACCGGTCTGTTATCCGGATTTTTTTGCAAAGGCAGAAAATGAGTATATTAAATATTCGGACAAAGATACTCTTCTCTGGCTTATGCACAGTCAGGAATCAACTCTGATCAGAGAAAGTGATCTGATTGATGAGGAAAAAAGAGTCAATTCCTTTCTCTATCAACGCTGCTATTCCAAATACAATATCTATGACACCCTTCAATACAGTATCACCTACGAAGGGAAAATTCTCGGTGTGATAACACTTTTCAGAACTAAAATTGATGGCACTTTTTCAGATGAAGATATGTTCTATCTCCGTTCCTGCGGCATGCATCTGAATCTTCGTATCGATACCATGATAAATGCCCAGAGATCTTTATCTGCCATAACCAAAGCTGAGCTTGAAGCATTAAAGCTTAAGTATCACCTTACCGCCAGAGAGACAGAACTTCTTTCCCTGATTTATGAATACAACACCATAAATGAGATGGCAGAAAGACTAAATATTACAGAACACACCATACAAAAGCATCTGCAGAATATCTTTAATAAAATGAATGTGTCCTCCCGATGGGATATTTTAAAGATACGGCCTTAAAAATTCATACCTCTGTCATAATCCGAATGATCTCCTTATCCGTTTCACGCATGCCGTCTGCGCCAAGTCGCCCGATATTGTGAATGGTATTCTCAACGCCTTTCGATACAATTCCATCACCACCCCGGAACTGCTGACCATGACAGTACATCTCATACCCCATGATACCTGCCTCTAGCGCCACAGCTATTTTGGCAGCGCAGGAGGGTTTTGCCCCATCACATACCATTCCCGAAGCAATGGCAATGGCGTTTACAAGGGTATGCGTAACAGTTTTCAGATCCCCACCGCACAGATAGGCAATGCCGCACCCCGCTGCGGTTCCTGCGCTCACCGCTCCGCAGTAAGCAGACAGACATCCGATGCCGCGTTTCTGGTGAATGGCAATCAGATTGCTGAGTACCAGCGCTCTGTATAATTGATCACGGCTGCACTTTTTCTCTTTTGCATATACGATGAGCGGTACGCTTACCGTAATCCCCTGATTCCCGCTACCGGAATTTACCACAACCGGGAGCTCACAGCCACTCATCCTGGCATCTGAGCCTGCTGCCGCCATTGCCTTTGCGCGCTGGCGTACATCCTGTTCGTGTCCTTCCAGCAAAACCTTACCGATATTGGCGCCCCAGTTGTTTCGAATGCCCTCCTCGGCGATCGCCTGATTATAGGCAATCTGTCGTCCGATGACCTCCTCCACGTCAGAGAGCTCCACTTTGTTTGCAAAATCATAAATTGCTTCCACCGTAAGGCTTTCTTCCTTAAGTTTGTTTTCACTGGTCTCTTCTTTTATTAGGGGCTTGTCAAACAGGATAGCTCCATTTTTCTCGATCCTGACAATATTGGTATGGGTATGTGCAATGCGGACGACAGCGCTGTCATTTTGACTGTACACAGAAATGATGATATCAAGAAGATCTCCCTGCTCGATCGGTACAATATGTATTTCTGTATTTTCTAAGAAATCTGCTATCTGCTTCTTTTGCTCCCCAGACACCACTGAGATGACCTCAAGCTCCCTCCTTGCATCTCCTGCAATGATTCCGGCTGCGGCTGCAGCTGCGATTCCTTTCATTCCTCCTGTGTTTGGAACGATCACACTTTTAACATTTTTGATGATATTTCCGCTTACCGATATCTCTACTTTTTCCGGCATCTTTCCAAGTACTTCCCGCGCCTTTGCCCCGCAGTAAGCCACCGCAATCGGTTCGGTGCATCCCATAGCCGGTTTCAGTTCTTCTTTCAGTACTTCCACAAAATAGGTATATTGAGGATTGCTTTTGTCCATTAATTTAGTGCCTCCATCTTATCCTTACATTTTTTAAAGCACAACATTAATTCAGGTGAAAACAAACCACATTCACCATTTATAATCATTTCAAAGGCCTGCTCCTTGGGAATTGCTGCCTTATATACGCGTTCATGTACAAGTGCATCATAGACATCCGCCACTGCAACAATCTGCGCTGACAAGGGAATTTCATCTCCTTTAAGGCCCTCCGGATACCCCTTACCATCATAACGTTCATGATGAAATCTACAGATATCCACGCTCACCCTTCCATATTCCTTACTCCACGCATCCTTTAAATTTTCCAGGATTTCGCATCCACAGATTGTGTGCGATTTCATATAATCAAACTCTTTGTCTGTCAATTTTCCGGGTTTCAGCAAAATGGTATCAGAAATTGCTATCTTGCCGATATCATGAAGCGGGCTTGCCGAAACAATGATATTAATCAGTTCAGGAGTCAATCCTTTTTCCGGATAGCTTCTCATAACCTCATCAGCTACAATTTTGGTGTACTCTTTAATTCGCCTGATATGTTCCCCACTCTCCAGATTACGATACTCCGCCATTGCTCCAAGCAGCTCTATAATCTGAATATTACTCTTTTGAAGGAATTCCGCCTCTGTTTTCAGCATTGTATTCTGCATTTCAAGTCGTTTTGTCTGATGCCTGATTTTTGCTTCCAATTCATTCTGATATCTGAAGAGCTTAACCACATTTCTAACCTTAAGCCGAATTAGTGATTCATTAAAAGGCTGGCGGATACATTCTGAAATTCCATAAGAAAATAATTTTTCTTCCATCTCTGCAGAAGCCGGATTGCACACCACAATAACCGGTATTTTACCATGTAACTGAGTATCGGCAAGTGCATCCAAAAGTGCGTACCCTATATTGGTCGCTCCCAGCATATCAATTAACAAAACAACAACATCGCTTTGATTCTTCATCAGTATGTCCATTGCCTGCTTATCGTCAGTTGCCTGCTCGATTATGTATTCATTATCAAGGATATGTGTGAATGTATCTCTGCATAAATCATTTTCATCCACAATAATAATTCTGTTTTCCATATATTTTCCTCCTGCAATCATCCTTAGATACCGTTATTTTCATGCAGTCTGCTCCCGGGGCCAATATCGTTTTTCCATAACCAGATTTTTATTATCAATTCGAATTTCTATATGACTGGATGGTATTGCGGTTATCTTTTGATTCAGATAATAAACCTGGACATTTTCATATACTTTCTGTTCTACAATTATCCTTGACTGACATGCCCGCTTATCACGTTTTCTTACATTCTCCATTCTTTGATTTGCATCTATAAGCTCTCTTTCTTTTTTTTCAATCATACTATTAATTTGAAGAATCATCTCCTCCATTTTGTTTTTCTCAATTTTTCTATTAAAAATAATTTGATTTCGGGCACTGACCAGCTTTGTCATTGCTTCTTTGATTTCCATTATCTCTCTTTCCAGATCTGCATAGACTGAACGGATAGCTTCATTGCTTCCAAGATTTAAAGCAGTTGGAATCCCGGCCGAATTCCCGATATTTGACAGGCAAAATCCTTTTTCGGAATAAGAATTTCCTCCAACGATGCATCCTTTTTCACCATAGGAAACCATTTCTCCATAAGTAGAAAGATCGGAATTTAAACTGGTCCCAAAATAAACATTGCCTTCGGCGTGCAACGTCACATATTCGAAAAAGCGGCTGATAACACGGCCTCCTGCATATACCTTCTCCTGCCCTGCAACATTGTTAATCCCGCCTTTTAGAATCAGATTTCCCTTACATTTTATTCGGGCACCTTGAACGAAGCCATCCACAACGAGATCACCATTCACCTCCAGGGCAATCGGACCTTCAATATTGCCTCTGATATAAACATCTCCATCATAACAAAGAGGCTGGGACATATTTTGCACTTCATCCAGTAATAATAATTCCTCTACTATCAGTTCTTTATTTTTCAAGCTGACATGTCCGTCTGCACTTGCCACATAAGTTTTGAAATCCGGCAGAATCTCAAATCCCCTTCCGCACAGTACCGGTTTTTCTTTTCCTGTTTTGGCCCTGATTATCTCCCCAAAGACACTCATTCCGTCAACAGATGGTTCTACGAAGTGATATACCGCCAGTATCTGTCCTTTTTTCACAAAATCAAACCACTTCATCGAATCAAAATCAATTGTTCCATCCTCTTTAAGATCAGGTGTCCGCTTCCTCCCGGCATGGAACTTCCATTCGTAATAACCGTCTTTTCCATGCTTCGGTTTCTTACCTCTTGCTACCAATGTATTGCAGTCCTCTTCCGATAGCATAAAGGTTTTCTTTTGCCTCTTTACCAAATCCTCTAATGCCTTATGATCAATTCCATAAACAATCCCATTATTTCTGAGAATTACTTCCAGTTCATCTACAGTTTTTTCTATCTTTCCACTGTGCCAATTCAGATAAGCCTTCAATCCATCCGGACTGATACACAAGTCATACTCTTTCTCACTTAGTATCGTCCAATTTCCAGACAAATCCGGTGAATTCTTTCGATTATTTAATATGAGACGACGTTTTCGCATCTCCTTTGCGGTATACATAAAATTGTCATAAAAAGAAACATCAAGCCCAGCCTTTAGTCCAAGTCGGATTTCTCTCATCTGCCAATAAGAATACAATGGATCCTGATATCTGCTAATATCCAGATTCTGTTCCATTCCTAAACGGATTTCTCTCATTTTCCGCCAGGTATATCTCAGATCCATATAATTACTTACGTCCAATCCTTCCTTTAGCCCAATTGCAATCTCCTTAATACAGGCTCCCCGATATTGCAGGTTTAAATATGGCTGAATCTTTATACCTATTTCCAATGCATATCGTATTCCGTCCAGCTGATCGCTATCATACCCTGCTTCAAAATATGGACAAAGAGAAATTCCTGCCTGTTCGGCAAGGGCAAATTCTCTTTTCACACCAGGTAATACCGGTTCAGCACACTGCTTCTGTTCCTTTTGCATCAAAGTGATCACCTCATAATCATTTGTTTCTGCATTCATGACACATAGAAATCTGTTTGGTAATAAAAAAGCAAAAAAAGAACGAAAATATACAAACATCTTCGTTCTTTCTGATAATATATCCAAAAAACTATGTTTTGTCAAGTTATCCTGACAAACTGTTTACGATCATCCCCAGAACAATGATAAATATTCCCACAAATCCTGTCACCGACGGTATGGAATCGCCAAGGAACAAAATCCCGCCAATCAGCGTAAACAACACTTCTCCCGATTGTGTTGCCTCCACAACAGCGAGCTGCCTCGGATTACTTTTTACCAGATTTGTAGCCTCAAAAAACAAAAGCGTCGCAATCACTCCCGCAAAAACGGCCACAACAGCTGACTGTACAATCTGGCCCAGGCCAGGAAGATCATGCGTTGCCAAAGCATATCCACCACAGATAAGCCAAAACGGCATACTGCAGAGCGTCATCCCGAAAACACGCTGCAGAGTTGTAAAATCAGCCGGCAAATGCTGAAGCATTTTGCGGTTTCCCAAAGGATAGGAAAAGCCTGCGATAATAATCAGTATCAACGCGGTAAGCATGCCTTCCGTTTTCATGCTCTGTACATGCGAAAGCTGCAAAAGAAAGATTCCGAAAAGAATCATAACAGAGCAAAGTAAATTTTTAACAGGAATTTTCTTTCCAAACAGTGGTGTCAAGAGAACGCCGGCAACGATTGTGATCTGCCAGGTTGCCGCTACAAACCACGATTCTCCGTATATGGAGGCCATGGAAAGCGGCATGTAAAAGAGTCCAAACCCCACTGTACTCCAAAGTAACCAGGAAGCCGGCTGCTTTCCGATTGACGTGATAACCGTCTTTACTTCACCTTTTACCCGTACAATTCCCCAAAGCACAGGCAGCATAAACAGATACCGCAAAACGGCACTCCAAAGGAAATAGCCTCCATCCAGGTTCATACTCCTGTTAAATATGAAAGTAAATGCGAAAAATGCGGATGCCAGCAATCCGTAAAATAACGCCTTTTTCATGAATCATTCCGTCTCCAATCTCAATACTGCCGAGTCTGCTTTCCATCGCCATCTCCTTCAAAGGAGCCGGTTTATTTTTCAGTTGCAGTTTATTTCCCACAGAAATGTAAAAAAGCAAAGGCGCTTTCACGCACCCTTGCTCTACATTACGGAAATAATAACAATTTCATATTTATTTGTCAATCATGTTTTTTCTTTCATCGTGTTTTTTCTGTAAACTTAAAAAAATTTTGTGAAAACTTTTGTAAAATTCTTCTTGACATCTCATAACTGAAATGCTAGTTTTATATAAAGCAACGGAGCGAATGGGCATCCGTTGCTTTTTTGTTTCTGCAGAACAAAAGATAAATTAGCCAATATCGAGGAGGACACTATTATGAGTATGACACCTATGAACAACTTTGATTATCTCGAAAGAGTTAAATTTTCAGAGGAACTTGCAGAAATAGAATCTGCAAAAAAAGCCAGTGGGATGACCTATGAGCAGCTTGCTGAAAAGATTGGCGTAAACAAAGTCTGGCTTACAAGTGCTATTAAAGGACAACAATACGTTCCTGAAGAGTACTGCTTAAAGCTGGCTGAGGTTCTTGGTATTGATTCCAAGATAACTCTCGTTTTAAGCGAGCATCCTTATAAAGGAAATACCGATCCTGTTCTTTACAGATTGCATGAAGTTCTTGACACCTATGGACCTGC
>JAGAQU010000092.1 GCA_017622575.1 Lachnospiraceae bacterium | reverse complement strand
TTTTCCAGTATTCCATTCATGATCCGGCGCTGACTGTCAAAACGCAGCCCACCCACAAGTACAGCTATTTTCATAATCACACCAGTCCTTTAGTACTATATATAATAATATATCACTAATCTTTCTATATTTCTACCCTTCTCAGATAATATCCAAACTTTCCTATTTCCACAGGACCCGCACTCTCAAATCCCTCGAATCCGAACATTACCGCAACCATCTTTTCTCTCTCAAAGAAAACTCCGGGAACACCCAGATAAAAGCAAACTTCATTGCTCGTCCCGATTCTGCAATCCTTTCCAAGTATTAAATGTCGGTAATTGTAAAATCCATGAAGCAAAAAACTATTATTTACAAGTTTCTGATAGGCTTCCCTGAGCACGGTAAAATCTTTTATCTCAATGGAGACAAATTCACGTTCATCCCCAAAAGGATGCATAATTTTAAATTGATTTTTGAGCTGTTCCCACTTGTCAGAAGCTATAGATACGGCTTTTAATTCCGGTTCCTCCGGAGTCTCGTCCTGTATCAACTGTTTCGAAGACTCTTTTCCGGTAATTCTCCACCACCCTTCTATCGTTCTATTTTCAAAAAGTTTAATTTCAATCGCACATATCTCATCCGGTTTTATCTTCAAATTATTGACAGATGC
This sequence comes from Lachnospiraceae bacterium, assembly GCA_017622575.1. GTDB lineage: Bacteria > Bacillota > Clostridia > Lachnospirales > Lachnospiraceae > Suilimivivens. The sequence continues at coordinate 14,580 of JAGAQU010000092.1, read as the reverse complement.
TCTTCCCTCATGAAAGTAAAATTTTCTCTCACAATTTCCTCGTCCCGCCTCTATGAAAATGGTTCCAACATCTATCCTTTGACTTTCTGTCAAGAGGAGCACAGGATAGCTTTGGTTTTTCTCTCTATTTACATTTCTTATCTGCATTATAACACATATTTCTTCTTTTTCCAGGGAAAGACTTACAAAACCTGCAGAACACACTTTTTCTCCTGCTTCATATAATGATAGATATGCTATTCTTTTTTCATACAAAACCAACCTTACATCCCTCCATATAATGACCTATTGAACTTACTGTATTCAATAAGATATTATATGTGGTAAGCAAGGTTGTTCATTACTGCTTAATAGTTTAAAGAATCCAAATATTTCATATAATTTACTACCATCATGGCTATTTTAAATGTAAGCGCATCATCAAAAGTTCTGACATCAAGTCCGGTACTCTTCTGCAATTTTTCAAGCCGGTATACCAATGTATTTCTGTGCACAAATAGCTGTCTCGATGTCTCAGATACATTCAGATTATTTTCAAAAAATTTATTTACGGTAGTAATTGTTTCCTCATCGAAATCTGAGGGATCATTTTCCCCAAATATCTCATCAATATAAATCTTACAAAGATTTAGCGGCAACTGATAAATCAATCTTCCGATTCCCAGTCTTCCATAGGCATTCACTTTTTTTTCTACATAAAAAATTTTGCCTACATCAAGTGCCATGGAAGCTTCCTTATAGGATTTTGAAACATCTTTCAATTCCTGTACAATGGTTCCGTATGCCACGCGCACATTCATCATAGCTTCCGTATTCATCATATCCACGATTGTGTTTGCTGTCTGCTCAACCGCTTCATAGCCTTCTCCCGGATCCAATGACTTGATCACAATGACATTGCTCTCATCCACAGCAGTTATGAAATCCCCGGACTGTGGTGAATACATACTTCCGAGGAGCTCCATTGCTGTATTATCTTTCTCTTTTCCGGTCTCCACAATCAGAACAACACGGGGGACTAAAACATCAATGTGGAGCTTTTTAGCCCTGTTGTAAATATCTACCAACAGCATATTGTCCAGTATCAAATTTTGGAAGAAATTGTTTCTGTCAAAACGCTCCTTATAAGCCACCATTAATTGCTGAATCTGACTGACAGCAATCTTGCCGATGATATAGGTGTCCTCGCTGCTTCCTCTGGCAACAAGTACATATACCAGTTCTCCTTCGTCCGTTATCTTTAAAAGATGATTTAGCCCGATGACCTGACTGTCTGCAGGAGAATCCACAAAATTCTTAATCAGTTCGGGTCCAATATCATTGTTGTCGAAGGTAGAAGCAACCACCGCACCATCGGGATCAAATACACACAAATCCACTCTGGTTATTGCACGTAATTCTTCAATGCTTGTCGTTATCACCTGTGCCGATATCATCTCTTCTCATCTCCTTGTCTGCTGCCGTCGAACCATTTTACTCTTATTTTTCTCAGGAAGTAAAAGAGGGATGCAGTTTCTGCATCCCTCTCTGAAATTATTCCTAGTTTGTAATAGTCTGCTCTGTTTCTTTATCGAAGATATGAATCTTCTCAACATCAAATGCAAACTTAACTGTATCACCAGGTCTTGCTGTTGTTCTGGAATCAACTCTTGCGGTAAGAGGGAACTCAGCCAGATCAAAGTATAAGTAAACTTCTGCACCAAGTAATTCATAAACTTTGATGGTGGATTCAAATACACACTTAGCTGTCTCAATGAACATCTCTGAATCATATACATCCTCAGGACGAATACCGAATGTAACTGTCTTTCCGTCATAGCCGCCTTCGATAACCTTCTTAGCCTTTGCGGGAGGAAGCGGAATGCTCTTTCCTGCAACCTTCAAGGATGCTGCATCACCCTGAACCTCTACAACTGCATCAAGGAAGTTCATCTGAGGTGATCCCATGAATCCTGCTACGAATAAGTTAGCCGGCTTCTCATACAGATTCTGAGGTGTATCAACCTGCTGAATAACGCCATCCTTCATAACTACGATTCTATCACCCAGAGTCATAGCCTCTGTCTGGTCATGTGTTACATAGATGATGGTAGTACCTAATCTCTGATGTAATTTAGCGATCTCAATACGCATCTGTACACGAAGTTTTGCATCCAGGTTTGAAAGAGGCTCATCCATAAGGAATACCTTAGGATTACGAACAATTGCACGTCCCATAGCAACACGCTGTCTCTGACCACCGGACAAAGCCTTGGGCTTACGATCAAGAAGTGCTGTCAAGTCAAGGATCTTAGCTGCTTCCTTAACCATCTTGTCGATTTCATCCTTAGGAACCTTTCTTAACTTAAGTCCGAATGCCATATTGTCATATACGGACATATGAGGATACAGAGCGTAGTTCTGGAATACCATTGCGATATCTCTGTCCTTAGGCTCTACGTCATTTACAACTCTGTCTCCGATTTTCAATTCACCTGAGGAAATATCTTCAAGACCTGCGATCATACGAAGTGTTGTAGACTTACCACAACCTGAAGGTCCTACGAAAATAATAAATTCCTGATCAGCGATTTCAAGATTGAAATCTTTTACTGCTTCAAATCCGTTAGGATATACTTTGCAGATATTTTTTAATGATAAACTTGCCATTTTTCTATTTGCCTCCTTAAATAATTTGATTCAAAATCAAGTCTATGTTAAGTATAGCGAACTTTCTCGAAATTAGCTATACCACTATTCCACAAAGATTTTAAATAACATTGTAAAAAATGCTTACAATCTTTTTTTAATTTCATTCCATCTGACAGAATGTCCAATGATTTTTTATTTTCCTGTACAGATTGTACAAAGAGCAGCCTCCTCGGCTGCTCCTGCTTTATATTTCATCCTTTTCTGTTCTGTCTCTGTCATCATAGAATGCCAGCTGATTCTTCCCTCTCTGCTTTGCCTTGTACAGGGCTTTGTCCGCTGCTTTGTAGAGAGTTTCAAAATCCTTTCCGTCAGCAGGAAATACTGCTGTTCCGATACTGGCGGTTGCAGAATATTTTACATACTCTCCGGCTGTAAATCCATTAAAGAAATTTACCAGCTTCTGCGCTTCTTTCAAGGTATTTTCATCTGTTTTCAGGAACTTCAAAAATATGGTAAACTCATCGCCTCCGGTTCGCCCGATAATATCAGTTACCCGAAAAATAGGACTGATCGTACGTCCCAAAGTCTTTAACACTTCATCTCCAAAAGCATGTCCCATAGTATCATTGATCTTCTTAAAATTATCTATATCAAGCACAAACATCATGGCCATGGAGTCAGGATACTGCTCTATGTAATCTTTAATTTTCCGCTCCGTTGCAAGCTTATTATTAAGTCCTGTGAGAAGATCGGTGTCAGCTTTTTCACGAAGCATTCTGTCAGCTTCATCCCTTTTCTTTCTGCGGAGATAATTAAAGACAAAGAATACTACGGTAAAAAAGGCAAGCACACCTAATACCCGGTATGCCATTGCAGCACTGTTTTTCCAATAATTTGTTTCTTTTCGGTTAACAAGATTCTGGTTCACACCGGCAATAAGAAACCATCCCTTTTCCCCAATCGGGACATAAACAAGCGTCTTTGTTTCTTTGTTGTCTGAAGAAACAGCTTTAAAGCTGCCATACGTCTGATTAACCATCTGTATTTTGGCTCTTGTCACTTCATCCTGAAATTCTCTTGACACATTGTTCCATAAAGCAGAATCCGCAAGAAAGCTGCTTTCATAATTGCTTCTGGTGATAATCGTTCCGTATTCATCCAGCAATATGGCAAAGGATTTGGCGTCAAACTCTGAGGATACCCGCAGGAAATCATGCATCTTTTCCATAGGGTAATACACCAGCAAACCTCTTTTTACCTCGCCGCTTATGGGAATCACAATAATCACAGCATCATCTCTACTGCCATTTGCGGAATATGTATAAGTTACTCCAACCGCATTCTGAAGTGTGCCGTAATAGTGATACTGTGTCAGATCTGTCTCTTTCAGTGCGTTGCCGTCCCATTTCCATCCGACACCATCACCCTCATGATAGATAACCCTGAAAGCATCCGTGCTTGATAACACGGAAAGCATCACCCTCTCAATTTCCTTTTCCCCCGGGTTTTCCGTCGCAGCCAATATATTTGCCGCTGTCTTTCCGGATGTTTCCAACTTTTGTAGCTCAATATTTATTTTTTCGGCATGATCCTGTACAAGGGTTATCATGTTCTCCTTGTAGTAATATGTTCCTTCACGTTTAATTCTCGCAAGGGAATCCCACATCAGAATACCCATTACAACAAAGATACTGATAAAGAAAATAACCCATTGTATCTGCTTTTTTCTTTTTTCTCCCATGCTTCGCTCCCAGGCAAAGATCAGTCAACGGTTTCTATGGTTTTTCCCCTGTTTCTTCCTCTGTTTCTTCTTCAGACACCGCTTGCACTGTCCAGTCCGCATCCGATTTTATTTCGGTTTCCGGCTCCAGTTGCTGAAAACTCTTTTTGTATAAAAGAGCATTTAAAAAAGCAGGACCTGAAATTCCCAAAAAGAATACAATGGGAAAAAAGCTTTCAACATATATGGTAATTACTATGGGAACGATCCAGCAAAGCATCATGAGAATGGTCTTTGGCAAATGAAGGATTCCCATAAATAAGGAATTTTTATATGTAGCTCTGATGCTGTTCTCATATCTTGAAAGCAACGGGAATAAATGCATGGTTGCAAACATAATAAGAACTGCAATTGCAATCAGAGCGATCTGACACCATCCTGGAAATACAATTCCTGAAAAACGGAAGATCATGAAATCCGCCACCAGAAGTATAAATACAACCAGTAACATGAGCCACATAAGTGTGGCTTGCTTAAAGTTCTCTCTAAATGATTTAAAGAAAGATCTCGTAATATATCCTTCTTCGTCTTTCACCATTTTGAGCACAACATAATGCAGTGCCGTAAGTGATGCTCCAATGGTAATAATCGGAATGCAGCAGATTGTTGCCAGAATATTAAGCCAGATCAAATCTGCCAGCTTGCTAAGTCCATTCATCAATGGACTGTCCAGTGCAAATACTTTTCCCATTCTTTCAGTTCTCCCTGTACGTTTATTCACCTTCAATGTTCAAAAACATCGGTGTAAAAATGATTCCGTCCTGCTGCTTTTCAGGTTCAATATCCTGAAAGCCAAGACGATGATAGAAGTCCACTCCGTACGGAGATGCGTTCACCGTAATTCTGTTTTGCCCTATTTCTGCTTTCACATATTTGGAAAGTGATACGATCAGAGCTCTCCCTATCCCTCTTTTATGATAATACTTGTCCACAAACAGCAAAGAAATATGGGTCTTATTCCGAAGACTGATTATCCCCACAATCTTATTGCCAAGATATGCTCCCATCATCTGATAGGATCCCATAACAAACATTCTCTTGAGCGCCGAATCCGTAATAAAATCCTCGAAATTGCGCACCCCTTCCGGCGGATAAACATCTCCCTCAAACTCCAGAAATGTTTTCCACACCAGCCCAATGGCATCTTCCCATTCATCGCTTGTTACAAATCGTATTTCAAGTGGCATTTCTTCGCTCATTCATTTATCCTCTGATGCATTATCAATGAATAATTATAACAAAACATTTACAATTTTACAATGCCATTTCCTTGCCAACCTGATTCTTAAGCGGCAGACCATTTTCAAGCGCGTATGCATTTTCCAGAGTTGTTCTGGCAATTGCCTCCATAGCTTCCTCCGTAAAGAACCCCATATGAGAAGTCAGCAGAACATTCGGTATCGTCATCAGTCTTGCCAGGTTATCGTCGGTAATGATCTCCCCCGAACGGTCTTCGTAAAAAAGTCCCTCTTCCTCCTCATATACGTCAAGACCCACTCCTCCGAATTTTTTTAGCATCATGGCATCTATCAGATCATCTGTATTGATCAGACCGCCCCGCGAGGTGTTTACAAGATAAACGCCTTCTTTCATATTTCGAATAGAGTCTTTATTGATCATATACTTTGTCTCCGATGTCAGCGGGCAATGCAGGGAAATCACATCAGACTGTTTCAGCAGTTCATTAAGTGATACGTATTCCGCTTCCAGTCCTTTTGCCGGATATGGATCATAACAGAGAACCCGCATTTGAAAACCGTTTAAAATTTTTATCATGGCCTGTCCAATCTTGCCGGTGCCTACCACGCCCGCAGTTTTTTCATAAAGATTTGTTCCCATCAGACCATTCAGACTCATGTTGAATTCCCTTGTCCTATTGTATGCCTTATGAGTCATCCTGTTTATGGTAAGCAGCATGGTCATGGCAAATTCCGCCACTGCCTCCGGCGAATAGCTGGGCACTCGCAAAATCGTTATCTTATTCTCCGACGCTTTTACATCCACATGATTAAAGCCGGCACTTCTAAGCAAAATGGCTTTGACCTTCATCTCATAAAGTTCCTCAATCATGTCTGCATTTACATGATCATTCACAAAAATGCAGATTGCATCATAGCCCCTGGCCATGAATACTGTCTCCTGATTGCAGGCTGCCTCTATAAAATGAATATCAAAGCCATATTCTTTACCTAATGGTTCAAACCATATTCTGTCATAAGGTTTGGTACTGTAAAACGCGATTTTCATAAATCCTGACCTCTTTTCTGCAATGATACTATTCAGTATCCGCAAAAAAGAGGCATTTATAACCCGCTGAATAAATTTTTAAAGAAATTTTTTGCAGACTCCCACAAATTGTGAAAAAAGTTGTCCGCAGCACTGGTAACGGAATTCTGTACGGCTCCTTTGATCACTTCGTCCGCATGATCCAGGAAATCCGCCCCGTACTGATTGTAAAGTTCCTGTGCCTTGTCTATGACATACTCTCCCGAAAAGCCCAAATCTTCCAGCTTCTCCATGGTTTCCACAATCCTTTTTGCATCAGCTTCGCTGATATCCACGCCAAATTTTTCTTCTCCCTCAGAGATAGCCTTTTTTATGCCATCCTCCGATTTAAGACTCCCATCCTGTACCTTTTCCTTTACAAATTCAAAAATTTCTCCGGCAGTCTCATCGTCCATCCCGGAAAGGGCATTTGAAAGCTTCTCTCTCACATCTCCAAGCAATTCATCAATATCGACGCTGCTCTCTTGCGATGCACGTACCGGCAAATAAGGCACATTGATAATAATGCTGACTGAAAGAAACAGCGTCATCATCCACAGAAAAATTTTTTTCATATTTACCACCTGTTCTTTTTATAGCTGATATTCCCTCACTCTGTCCACGATCCAGGGATACAGATCTTCATAAACCTGATATTTATCAAGTTCATTTAAGAGTTCATGGCGATCCTCCGGATATAATTTCAGGGAAACTTTCTCCATTCCGGCTTTCTGAAAACTCTCATATGCTTTTCTGACGCCTTCCCCGTAATTTCCAACCGGATCTTTTTCACCGGCTATAAAAAATACGGGAAGACTTTTCGGCATACTCTGAATATTTTCCGCTTTGTTCAGGCGATCGATCAGGGTAAATAATGTTTTGAATCCGTTCACGGTAAAAGTAAATCCGCAGAGAGAATCCTCACTATACGCATCCACTACCTTTTCATCCCTGCAAAGCCAGTCAAAATCTGTTCTCCTGTCTGTAATTTTCTGATTATAATTTCCGAATGCCATTTTATCCAACATTTTCGCTACATGCTTTTGCGAAAATAAGGCTCCCTGAATTGCTGCCAGCGCTTTACTGCATTTGATCAGCGCTGTGGGCTGTGATCCTGTACCGCAGATGATAGCCCCCTGGATTCCCGTACCGTAGCGAAACAGATAATTTCTAAGAATAAAAGACCCCATACTGTGACCTAAGATCACATAAGGAATACCCGGATAATCTTCCTGGGTCATCTTTTTGAGCCTGTGCACATCCCGTACTACCACTGTGGCAGGATCCTGATTGCAGAAATATCCGTACGTTCCGTTTTCAGTCACGCTCTTTCCATGACCCAGATGATCCTCTCCTGTTACCAGAATGCCTTTCTGAGCGAAATATTGTGCCACTTCCTCATATCTTTCAATATACTCCGCCATACCGTGGATGATCTGGAGAATGCAGATCACCTTTCCCTCCGGGATCCAGCGCACAGCATGTATTTTACTCTGACCGTCTCTTGAATCAAATGTAAATTCTTCTTTATTTACCATACGTAACCCTCTTTCCATGCCGGCCCCGTTTCCGACACTTATCATTCACTCTGTTAACAGATTTCAGCACCCGCAGGCATTTCCTTTTCAGGCACCATAAGTGCATAGTTGCCTTCCTCATCTTCAGCGCAAAGCAGCATTCCTTCTGAAAGCACTTCGGCCAGTTTTGCAGGCTTTAAGTTCACCAGAACCATCACCTTCTTGCCAACCATCTCCTGCGGACTGTAATGCTGTTTGATGCCGGAAACGATCTGTTTCACCTGATTTCCGATGCGCACCTGTGAGCAGAGAAGCTTCTTTGACTTTGGTACTTCCTCACAGGCAATGATCTCACCTACCTGGAACTGCATTTTGGCAAAATCATCATAACCGATCTCTTCCTTGGATTCTATATCAATTACATTATCCTGTGTCTCTTCTTTGGCAGGTTCCTGTGCTGCTTTTCTTTCTGCAAACATGGCCTCTGCTTTTTCCACTACTTCCCTGGCATCCAGTCTTGCAAAAAGGATCTCGGGTTTATCCGTCACATGATTGCCGGAAGGATACTTGCCAAATGCGGTAAGTTCCTCAAATCCACGAAGAGAGGTGTTTAACTGAGCTGCAATCTTCTTTGCAGTGGAAGGCATATAGGGTTCAAGGAGAGAAGCACCGATCACAATGCTTTCTACCAGATTGTACAGAACAGTCGCAAGTCTGTCTTTCTTTGCCTCATCCTTTGCAAGCACCCAGGGTTCTGTCTCATCAATATATTTATTGCAGCGCTTAAACAATGCAAAAATTTCCGTCAGGGCATCTGCCACTCGAAGCTCATCCATCTTTGCACTGACTTTTGCATAAGTGCCGGTAGCAACAGCTTTCAGTTCCTCATCCACCGCTTCACTGACACCCTTGTCAGAAATTTCTCCTCCAAAATATTTGTTGCTCATGGATATGGTTCTGTTTACCAGATTACCTAAGGTATTTGCCAGATCGGAATTAATCCTCTCCACAAGCAGTTCCCAGGAAATGGTTCCGTCATTGTCATAAGGCATTTCATGAAGCACAAAATAACGAACCGCATCCACGCCAAAGAAGTCTACCAGATCATCCGCATAAATCACATTTCCCTTGGATTTGCTCATTTTGCCGTCACCCTGTAGCAGCCAGGGATGACCAAATACCTGCTTCGGAAGGGGCTCACCCAGAGCCATCAGGAAGATAGGCCAGTAAATGGTATGGAATCTGATGATATCCTTGCCGATCAGATGAAGATCTGCCGGCCAGAGTTTCTTGTACTGCTCGCTGCTGTTGCCGTCACAGTCATATCCGATTCCCGTAATGTAGTTTGTCAGTGCATCCAACCACACATAGACTACGTGCTTGTCATCAAAGTCTACCGGAATTCCCCATTTAAATGAAGTTCTGGACACGCATAAGTCCTGCAGTCCCGGCAGGAGGAAGTTGTTCATCATTTCATTCTTACGCGATACCGGCTGAATAAATTCCGGATGAGTGTTGATATGCGCAATCAATTTGTCCGCATATTTGCTCATTCTGAAGAAATATGCCTCCTCTTTGGCAGGCTTTACTTCTCGTCCACAATCCGGGCACTTGCCGTCCACAAGCTGGGATTCCGTCCAGAAAGATTCACAGGGAGTACAGTAAAGTCCTTCATAAGATCCCTTGTAAATATCTCCCTGATCATACAGTTTCTTGAAGATCTTCTGTACCTGCTTTTCATGATAATCATCTGTGGTTCGGATAAAATGATCATAGGAGGTATCCATCAGATCCCACAGATTCTTGATCGTTCCCGCCACATTATCCACAAATTCTTTGGGCGTAATGCCTGCCTCCTGTGCTTTTAATTCGATTTTCTGCCCATGCTCATCGGTTCCGGTCTGGAAGTAGACATCATAGCCGTCCTTTCTCTTAAAACGGGCGATGCTGTCTGCCAGCACGATCTCATAACTGTTACCAATATGGGGTTTGCCGGATGTATAAGCAATCGCTGTTGTAATGTAATACTTTCCCTTATTCATGTTCTGTAAATCTCCTTTCCTGATCATAAAAGTCCATTTCCTGCGAAATGAAAAAAGCCATCTTCTATCCATAACGACAGAAGACAGCTGTTAAACCGTGGTACCACTTCTTTTCATCTCTTTCTCACGAAAGAAATCTCATGGGGTACAGTAAAAAATATACCCTTCCGCTGTAACAGGCGGATCCTGTTGCAATCTAACCGCTTACATTGAAACGGGTCGGTGCACTGCTCGGAAGCCATCTTCGGTCCATTGCCGCTTAGTTCCTCCCAGCCTGCAGTCACCTGCGGGAACTTTCTCTGTAAAGCTTACCTGTACCTACTCTCTTCGTCATTGCGTTTACTTGATAATTATAGCATTAGCCTATCACAAAGGAATACTGTTGTCAAATTCTCATTTACCCTTACCATTATTTCTCTGCCAGATCATTGCAGGCTTTTGATCAAAAGCAGATATTCCTGCCCTCTTTCCACCACATTTCTCTCATATTGAAATTCCAGTTTCTTCAAGAGATTTATGGATGCTTCATTTTCCTGCCGTACCAGAGCCTGCACCTGTTCAAAACAAAGTTCCTCTTTCGCATAGGTTAAGATCGCCCTGCAAGCCTCCAGAGCATATCCTCTGCCCTGGTGAGATACGTCAATCACAAAACCAAGCTCCGGAAGCTCATAGCCTTCTCTGATGCTAAGTCCAGCTCTTCCTATCACCTGACCTGTATTTTTCAAAAGAACTGTCCACATACCAAAGCCGTAAAAGCCGTAAATCTGCCTGATATATGCCTCCATATAGGCATTTTCCTCATCAGGATCCTGAAAGAGGTCTTCCATGTAATAAGTAATGGATGGTTCCCTGTATATCCTGTAAAATTCCTTAACATCTCCCACAGTGCTTTCCCGCACCTTAAGACGCTGTGTTTCGAGAATATCCCAGGGGATTCCGGCAAGGCGTCTGTAAACCTCATCATATGCTTTATATGTAAGTTCTTCCACATTCTCTACCGCATAAAGTGCATCCGCAAAAGAAACATCTCTGTTTTTGTCATGGTACAGGGCTATGGCATATAAATTCTTCTTCAGAAGATTCTTTAAAGTCTTACTGTTATCTGTGATATAAAGCACTTCTTTTTCAGCAAAAGCATCCGTTTCCTCATAGGCAAGAAAAACCGTCTTCACTCCTGCCCCATTTAAAGTTTCATCGATGCTTTTCCGATGTTTTTCAAGATAGCGAAAGCCATATTCTGTTACCACAAACACAACGCATTTTAACATTGCAATGTCCCTTCGGTTTGGATACAATAGATATGTTATGATTATAATATAGTTGCAAAAATTTGAAAAGAAGGGAAGTAAATACAATGGCACAGAATCCTATCGTAACATTTACCATGGAAAACGGGGACGTGATCAAGGCTGAGCTTTATCCCGATATTGCTCCCATTTCCGTCAATAATTTCATCAGTCTCATCAACAAAAATTTCTATGACGGTCTGATCTTCCACCGCGTGATCCGCGGCTTCATGATCCAGGGAGGGGATCCGGAAGGCACAGGAATGGGTGGTCCCGGCTACAGTATTAAAGGCGAATTTGCCGCAAACGGCATAGAAAATAATTTGAAACATACGGAGGGCGTTCTCTCCATGGCAAGAAGCATGATGCCAAACTCCGCAGGCTCTCAGTTCTTTATTATGCATAAGGACGCTCCCCATCTGGACGGTTCCTATGCAGCTTTCGGTAAAGTGATTGAAGGAATGGAAAATGTAAACAAAATCGCAGAGACACCTACCGATTATTCCGACCGCCCTCTGGAAGATCAGAGAATAAAATCCATAACCGTTGAAACATTCGGCGTAGAATATCCGGAACCCGAAAAGTATTAATAACCTTTTTTAAGGCTATGAAAAAGGGACAAAGGTACTATATCGTTCATATTTTGTTAACATTTAATTTAAAAAAATTTCAATAACAAATCATTCTTTAGACATTTCTGCCTTATATACTGTTATCATAAGATACAGAAATGAAACAGATAATTACAAGTAATTGATTTTTAAATAACTTTTTCATAATAAATGCCAAGTAAGCAAGCTTACTTGGCATCCTCCCTTTTTAGGGCAAAAAAGGTTCGCTCGACAACGTACCTTTAAAAGAGTAAAAAAGCGGCGCTTTGGGCACCGCTTTTTTGTCTTTTATTTTCTATTTAGGCCTTACCGTCAGAACCAAGTACGTTCACGATCTTGTGAGCAACCATGTCCTTAACAGCCTGACGAGCGGGCTTCAAGTACTGACGAGGATCAAAGTGATCCGGATGCTCTGCAAAGTACTTACGGATATTACCAGTCATTGCAAGACGAATATCGGAGTCGATATTGATCTTACATACTGCAAGCTGTGCTGCCTTACGGAGCTGCTCTTCCGGAATACCTACTGCATCAGGCATATTACCGCCATACTGGTTCACCATCTTTACAAATTCCTGAGGAACAGAAGAAGAACCATGAAGAACGATAGGGAAGCCGGGAAGACGCTTAATGCACTCCTCCAATACGTCAAAACGAAGCGGAGGGGGAACTAAAATACCTTCCGCATTTCTGGTACACTGAGCTGCTGTAAACTTGTAAGCACCATGAGAAGTACCGATAGCAATTGCAAGAGAGTCACATCCTGTTCTGTCAACAAACTCTTCAACCTCTTCGGGACGGGTGTACATTTCCTTACCGGATTCTACAACTACTTCATCCTCAACACCGGCTAATGTTCCGAGTTCTGCCTCAACAACTACACCATGTGCATGTGCATATTCTACAACCTGCTTGGTGAGTGCAATATTGTCCTCAAAAGACTTGGAAGATGCATCGATCATGACGGAAGTAAATCCGCCGTCAATACAGGATTTGCACAGTTCAAAGCTGTCACCGTGGTCTAAGTGAAGAGCGATGGGAATCTGAGGATTCTCTATTACTGCTGCCTCTACTAACTTAACCAGATAGGTATGGTTAGCATAAGCACGCGCTCCCTTGGAAACCTGAAGAATAACAGGGCTGTTAAGTTCGCCTGCTGCCTCAGTAATACCCTGAACGATCTCCATGTTGTTTACGTTGAATGCACCGATTGCATATCCGCCATCGTATGCCTTCTTAAACATTTCGGTTGTTGTAACTAATGGCATTATTTTTACCACCTTTCTTATTGATATTATTTTGACCGGTCAAAACCGGATATTCACTAACGCTCCTATTATACCCCAAAGCTTGTCCTTTCGCAAATATATTCTCGAAAAAGATGTTTTCAAAAGAATTTTTTTACTTAGGCACACGAATCTGGAGCGCCTGTTTGTGAACTTTGATGGAGACCTCCTTATGATTTCCGCCATATTCGCCATCCAAAGTCCATGCAATTTCCTCTTCTGATTTGATATGCAGAGAAGAAGTTTTAAAACAGTACATCAGGTCAGTATTGATATTTCTGTTTAAAAGTGCTGCCATGATCATATTCAGTTCCACCGGATTGGCCGGTCTTCTGATCAGTGTCACTTCAAATTCCCCGTCATCCAGCTTTACATATTTTCCCGTGATTCTCTTAAACCCGCCAACAGAAAGTGAATTGGTGATCATCCCGAAAATGAAATCCCCCTGAAGAGTCTGATCATCATACTGAATCTCCAACGGATACGATCTGATACTGGAAAGACGTCTCATTCCTTCCAGAACATAGGCCATATGGCCAAGTATATTTTTCATATTCTGTCTCGTTTCGTAGGAAACGTCAGCAAATAGACCAAATGCTGCACAATATACAAATATATCATCATTAAATCCACCTATGTCGCAGCCGAAGTTCTGTCCTTCCACAATTACTCTTGCAGCCTGTGACATATTCTTAGGAATACAAAGACTCCCTGCAAAATCATTGGTCGTTCCTGCCGGGACATAGCCGATAGGCAGTCTTTTTTCACACTGCATCATTCCCGTCACAACCTCATCAAGAGTACCGTCTCCTCCGCTGCATGCAATGATATCATAATATCCAAGTCTTCTTTGCGTGACAGCTTTTATCCCATCGCCTGCTGACTGGGTGGGATAAGCGGTCACTTCATAGCCGGCTTTCACAAAAATATCTATCAGGTCAAGCAGATTGCTTCGTATCTGTGCTTTTCCTGCTTTTGGGTTGTAAATAAAAAGCATTTTTTTCTTTTCCATACATCCTCCCAAAATCGAGTAGGAGGGGATTTTGATTAAATCCCCGACCTCTCACACCACCGTGCGTACGGTTCCGTACACGGCGGTTCAATCAACTTAACAAGTAACACACCTTTCGGTATAGTAATCTAACATTGAGACTAGTCCAAA
>JAGAQU010000091.1 GCA_017622575.1 Lachnospiraceae bacterium | reverse complement strand
TCCACCCTCGGAGACAACTGGAAATGGAGAATGGTGAAGGGCCAGCTTGACGATGAGCTTGCGGAAAAGATTCGAAAGATGTGTAAGATGTACGGAAGAGTACAGAAATAAAAGGCGGGCAGGATAGTGAATATCCTGCCCACTTTTTTATATCTTCTTATATTTTTTATGCAGTATAAAAAGGAATATAATATTTTGCAGGAATGAAAAAGTTTGGTGTTTTGTCAGAAACTGAATTGTGATATGATTGTATTAAAGTTTGAAGGATATGCAGAAAGGGATTGTGATGGACAGGATTGCGGTATTGATAGACGCAGAGAATACAAGCGTAAAGTATATTGAGGTTGTTTTAAAGGAGTTAAAACAGTACGGTGATATCTCCGTTCAGAGAATGTATGGAGACTTTTCAAACCCGGTGATGTCGGAATGGTCTAAAAAAGGGCTGGAATATGCCATAGTGCCAATTCACCAGGCAAGGTATACGGCCAGTAAAAATGCATCCGATATTATGCTTGTGATTGACGCCATGGATATTCTTTTTCAGGGTTCGGCAGATATTTTCTGTATTGTGTCTTCGGACAGTGACTTTACAAGACTGGCAAGTAGGCTGCGGGAGGGTGGCAGGAAAGTAATCGGAATGGGAAAAAGTGATGCCTCCAAATCGTTTATCACTGCGTGCAACGAGTATAAGTTTCTGGATAAAATCAGTGAGGAAGAAAATGATAGTTTTGAAGCCGACAGCGGCATGGAGAGCAGTGCGGTTACGCCACTTGGCGAAATCAAGAATGCGATCAACTATATGATCCAACAGGCGGAGAGCCGGGGAGAAATGCTTGAGCTCGGTGCTGCCAAGAGTCAGCTGCAGCGTGAATTTGCCGATTTCGACGAAAGAAATTACGGTTATTCGCTGTTTAGAAAATTTATCGAGGAAGATACGAAGTTTGTGGTCGGGAAAGTCGGCAGCAGAGCATATATAACAAGAAGAAATCAGGATAAGAAGCAGGACGGTACTGACAGCATTGAAAACTTTATTATCGAAAGGGCAAAGAGCCGGGCTGAATTGGCTTCTTTGGGAAAAGAGTTACATGATAAATACCCCAATTTCAAGTATAAAGATCTGGGATATTCGAAATTGTCAAAATATATTCAAAGCATTTCAAAGGTGAAGATAACAAACAAAGGTAATAAGCAGTTCGTGGAACAAAGGTGATCTGAAAGGAGATTGATAGATTATGGAAAAAAGAAAAATGGAGAACTTGGGAATTGAAATTTCCCTTTTGGGATTTGGCTGTATGCGTTTCCCTGTGACGGCTGACGGAAAAATCGACGAGGCACAAGCCGAAAGAATGCTGGATACAGCGATATCAAAAGGTGTGAATTACATTGACACAGCCTATCCTTATCATGACGGGCTAAGTGAAGCTGTGGTAGGCAAAATACTGAAAAAATATGAGAGAAGCTCCTTCTATCTTGCCACCAAGCTTCCGGTCTGGCTGGTAAATACGGTGGAGGATGTGGACAGATATTTTGAAGAGCAGTTAAAGAAGCTTCAGGTGGAATACATAGATTTTTATCTCATGCATGCAATGAATAAGGAACGCTGGGAAAAGATGAAGCAGATCGGCTGCGTGAAGAGGCTGGAGGAACTGAAAGCGGAAGGTAAAATTAAGTATCTCGGCTTTTCCTTCCATGACAGCTATGAGGTATTCGAGGAGATCCTCTGCAGCAGGAATTGGGATTTCTGCCAGATTCAGTTAAATTATATGGATACAGAGGAACAGGCAGGTCTTAAAGGGTATCAGTTGGCCACAGATAAGAAGATTCCGCTGGTAATCATGGAGCCTGTAAAGGGCGGTTCTCTTGCAGCTTTTTCAGATGATATTATGGAGCATTTTAGGCAGTTTGACAGGGAAGCGTCCGCAGCTTCTTACGCCCTCCGCTGGGTGGGAAGCAGACCGGGTGTCAAGGTAATCTTAAGCGGTATGTCCACCATGGAACAGGTGGAGGATAACTTAAAAACCTTCGACAGCTTTAAACCCTTATCAGAAGAGGAAGAAAAGGCTATTGACAGGGTGGTCCGGATCTTAAGAAGCCGGGTGCAGAACGGCTGTACCGGCTGCAGATACTGTATGCCGTGTCCGGCAGGCGTGGATATTCCCGGGTGCTTCAGCGTATGGAATACCTATCACATGTACCAGAATTACTACGCGGTAAACTGGGACTGGGAGCATGAGATGGGGCCGGAGCACCAGGCAAAGAACTGCATCAAATGCGGAAAATGCGAGAAGCTTTGTCCGCAGAAGCTGCAGATCCGCAGGGATCTTGAGAAGGTTCAGGAGGATCTTGATAAGAAGGAATTGTGATATCTCTTATCATAAGTCACATCCTTAAGGAACCAGTCAGGGGGAAGAAAGGCATTTGCCATCTCCTCATCGGGGAATTCGACCTCGGCAATGACAAGCGGAGCAAAAGGCGGCTCGAACACGTCAAGTTCAATGGTGAGCTCCGGCATCTCTTTGGGAGGAAGATAACCGTCCCTGAACCGGGGAGAAGAAATGGGAAACAGATAGCGCTTTTTGGAAATAATATTGCCGTCTGCCTTTGTGCGCAGATGTTCATAGGCTTCTTTGTTCAGGGGAAGATTGTACTCTTCTCTGGCAAGAAGCCCTTTTCCTTTGTAAGTAAGATAATAGTCATCATTCTGCCTGCGAATGCGGAGCACGGGATCGGTATTCAGATAAGCCTGCTCAATGATAAGACAGGTGTGCTGCTCCAAATCATCGGGAAGCCCGATTATTGTAAATTTGCGTTCGATTTCCATGAAAAGCACTCCTTTAAATTCTGTTCTGTTTTTTACGTTACTGCTTTTACTTATTCCATTTCCATGGTAAAACATATTCCCTGATTGTGCAAATAGAATTCATAAATGTTTTAGAAAACTTTACAATTCGTTTATTGGAAATCAACCCCATTAATGGTAAAATATATTTGTCTGTGTGAGATAAAAAAGAAAACGGCAACAGGACGGAAAGGCAGGATTTTATGAGTAAGGTATGTGTGTTTTTCGGAACAGGATTTGAAGAGATAGAAGCCCTCGCAGTAGTGGATTTACTGCGCAGAGAGAGCATTGACACCGATATGGTTTCCATTACGGATGAAAGAACTGTGGAAGGCTCTCACGGGATCAGAATTGAGATGGATAAGGTGCTTGGCGAGGTCGATTTTGAAAGCACGGATGTGATCGTACTTCCGGGAGGCGGCGTCGGAACAAAGAATCTGGAGGCTTGTGCACCTTTGATGGAGCAGGTGGATGCATTTGTGGCAGCAGGAAAGACCGTATGTGCGATCTGTGCGGCACCTTCCATTTTGGGACACAGAGGACATTTGAACGGAAAGAGAGCCATCGCCTATCCCGGGTTTGAAAAAGAACTTGCAGGGGCAGAAATCGTTTATGAGCCCGCAGTTACAGACGGTGAGATCATCACCGGCAGAGGTATGGGCTGCGCCGTAGATTTCGGACTTGCCATTGTAGAGCATCTGAAAGGGAAGGAAACGGCACAGGCACTGGCGAAGAAAGTCGTGTTCAGACAGTAGAGGCAGGCTTAAGCATATATAATATTGGGGATAAACTGGAGAAAAGATACATGAATATTTTATTTTTTTTGAAGCCCAAAAGTGAAGTGGCTTATATTTACGACACGGATTCTTTGCGGCAGGCACTGGAAAAGATGGAGCATCACAGCTACTCGGCAGTACCGATCATCAGTAAGAAAGACGGTCATTACATAGGAACATTAACGGAAGGTGATCTTCTTTGGAATATTAAGGATAGAAATGATCTTTCCTTACGTGAGGCAGAAGATATTTCCATTATGGATGTGAAGCGTAAGTGGGATAATGAACCGGTGGATGTGGATGTCAATATGGAGGATCTGGTGAATAAAGCCATGAACCAGAACTTTGTGCCGGTCATTGATGACAGAAAGCGGTTTATCGGCATTATTACTAGAAAAGATCTGATCCAGTATTTATGCAAGAAACTGGTGACGGTTCAGCTGGAAGCCGGCGGCATGAGCATCAAGAGCAGTTAGAAGAGCCATGTATGATCGGTTCGCAGAATAGAGAAATGGAGATGAGGGGAAATGTTTAATCAGCTGACACAGAAGGATATTGATGCCATGGAGGCAGAGATAGAGGAGCGCAAGCTTGTGATCAGACCAAAGCTCTTAGAAGCGGTAAAGGAAGCCAGAGCTCAGGGCGATTTAAGTGAGAATTTTGAGTATTATGCGGCGAAAAGAGAGAAAAATAAAAATGAAAGCCGCATTCGTTTTCTTGAAAAAATGATAAAAACCGCCCAGATCATACCCAATGATTCCAAAGAGGATGAGATCGGCATGAACACAAAGGTGACGGTACAGTTTGAGGAGGACGGCTCTGTTGAAACCTATAAAATCGTCACGACCATGAGAGGAAATTCCCTGGAAGGACTGGTGAGTGTGGAATCGCCCATCGGCAAAGCGCTTATGGGTCATAAGGCGGGAGACAGAGTTTACGTGGAGGTCAATGCCGGATACGGATATTATCTTATTATAAAAGAAATTGAAAAAAATCCTGACGAAGCGGATGACAAATTGAGAAGTTTTTGAGGTAAAACTTTCCAACATATTTTTTTCACCTGCGCAAATACTATGAACAAGATAAGTGATGACGGAATGCTTTGAATGAAGATTCTTCAGGATAAGCAGACGAAAGAGCTTATCTTGAAGAATAGATGACCCAGAGGGTCAAAAATAATAACGGAGGTGAATGAAGATGGCAAGCAGCAAATCTAATAGAGTAGAAGTTCCTGAAGCTAAGGCAGCTATGGATCGTTTCAAAACTGAGGTTGCGTCTGAACTTGGTGTTAACTTAAAAGAAGGTTACAATGGTGACTTAACTTCTAAGGAAGCTGGTTCTATCGGCGGCGAGATGGTTCGTAGAATGATCAAGAAGCAGGAAGAACAGATGAAGTAATCATCTTAAATAGAGAGCGGGGCGGTTTATCAAAAGTAAGCCGCCCCGTTTTCAAATGCCGGCCATTCCGCAGAACGTGCCGGCATTTGATTTTATTTTACATGCTTTTTTAAAGGAATCCAGATGATGTAAGCGTATATGCTTCCGATCACAGCGGTGATCAGCTGTACCAGGGAATAGGTACTCTGAAGCTTG
>JAGAQU010000090.1 GCA_017622575.1 Lachnospiraceae bacterium | reverse complement strand
TTTGGACTAGTCTCAATGTTAGATTACTATACCGAAAGGTGTGTTACTTGTTAAGTTGATTGAACCGCCGTGTACGGAACCGTACGCACGGTGGTGTGAGAGGTCGGGGATTTAATCAAAATCCCCTCCTACTCGATTTTGCAGCCAGGTATATATTGCCTTACACATTATCTCATGTTTATTATCAAAGTTGACTTCCTGGCGAGCATTAGTTATATTTGAAGAATAATAACCGTAGAAATCAGCATGCAAGATCCGCAGATCCGGAAGGTCAGAAGATTTTGTGCTGATTTTGTACCGAGGAGCGATATCATACAGGACAAGAAGACGCGCTTAGGGTACATAAAGCAGAAAATGATCATTTGTACCCTCGGGAGAAATTGTCGAGAACATGACAAGGGTATGCGAGTGCATAACAGGTTGTATATACCCTTACCGAAAGCTATAACCCGCGGCGAAAAGCGTTTATGAAACACATCTATACCGAGTCACGCGCTTACGAGGGTATATGAAAAGGAAAGCGGCTGAAATACCCTCGGAAGCTGTAAACTACTGAAAGACGAGGGTACAGGAACGAAAAAATAAGCTTTTTTGCCCATGAATCGCACATGACAGCGATAAAGAACAGATATCCTGATAAAAAGATAATTGATCAGACAGATTTGAGCAAACGGCGACAGGATTTTTTATTCGGAATTCAGTATGATGTAAAAGCGAAGGAGGTTATAATATGAAGTCAGTTCAGCTTTTGCAACAGGCCATATGCTATATGGAGGAGCATCTTCTTGAAGATATCAATTATGAGGACGTTGCCAGAAATGCTTATATGTCAAGCTATAATTTCCATCGGACTTTCAGCTTTATGGCAGGAATGACCGCTAACGAATATATCAGAAACAGGCGCCTGTCGTTAGCGGGTCAGGAACTTCAGTCAACCGGTATATCAGTGCTGGATGCTGCTTATAAATATGGTTATGATACCCCGGAAAGCTTCTCGAAAGCATTCTCACGTTTTCATGGTGTAACGCCCAAACAGGCCAGGCATAAAGGAACGGAACTGCATCTATTTAATCCCCTTGTAATCAAAATAACAATGGAAGGCGGAAGTATTATGAATTATCGAATGGAAAGCAGAGCAGGTCAAAAATTTGTTGCCATGGTGAGGGCATTCCCGAATGAGATCATCAACGATGAAAAGGATCACAGTATTCCGGATTTCTGGGGAGAATGCTATGAAAAAAATCTGATAGAACCGTTAAGAGCGCTTCGTCCGGAGGGGAAAAAAGATCTATACGGATTGTGCAGCCCAACGGTAAAAAGCGAAACACACTTTAATTATGGAATCGGCGTAATCGTTGATGAAGAAACCGATATTTCAAGATGGGACGATATTCTGAAAAACGGTTATTCTGTCTGGGAAACAAAACCTATGGATTATGCTGTTTTTAAATGCTTCGGAACGGATGGCGATTGTATCAGTGAGACATGGAATAAATTTTTTAAAGAATTTGTTCCGCAAACAGGATATATACAGACAGACGATACGGATTTTGAGACCTATTTTGAAAAAGGAGAGGAAGGTCTGTTTTGTGAGCTTTGGATCCCCGTAAAGAAGGGATGAGAGTATAAAGGATAAGGAGAGGTATGGAAGTGAAAAAGAGGATAGCAATTATTACAGGTGCAAGCGGCGGTATCGGCAGAGAATTTACAAGATTGATGGTCAGGGAAAATGTGGATGAGATCTGGGCAATCGCAAGGAATCAGACGAAGCTTGTGGCGCTGAAAAAAGAGCTTGGAGACAGGATAATTGCTATTTCTAAGGATCTGTCAGATCCGGAAGCAGCGCGTTCTATAGAAAATATGCTGATAGAGGAAAAACCGGTGGTGGCATATCTCATCAACAATGCAGGAGTTGCCAGGATGGGTTCCTATAGCGAGTTTACAACAAAGGAGATTGAAGAGATTATTTCTGTGAATTGCAGTGCTGTTGCCACACTGTGCGCAGTTTGCATTCCCTTTATGCAAGCGGGAAGCAGAATTTTGAATATCTCTTCCGCTTCTTCCTTCCAGCCTCTTCCTTATCTCAATCTGTATGCGGCTTCGAAAGCGTTTGTGAGAAGCTATTCGAGAGCGTTGCATGCAGAGCTTAAGAGTAAGAAAATTACGGTGACGGCTGTCTGCCCGGGGTGGGTTGACACTGAACTTTTGTGGAAAAAGATAAACGGAAAGAAGGTGAGCTACCCGGGGTTGGTGTCTGCAGGAAAAGTTGCAAAAAAGGCATTGAAGGATGCAAAAAGAGGAAAAGATATGTCTGTCTGCTCACTTTATGTGAAAAATGAGCATGTTTTTACCAAACTGATGCCGCAGAAAATATCCATGGCAATCTGGCTTTGGGGAATAAGAAAGTATAAAAATTAGGTGCTGTAAAAGGTGGTCTTTCTGTTAATCAACAGACTACTATTTTTTAGGGTTGCTGATATGAAGAAATTTGGTTAAACTAAAGATAGTCGTCTATATGGCGTGAGTAGAAATTATTGATTTAAATGTTATGAAGGTGAAGAATGGTTGCTTTTTCTTTAGGGAAAAGCAACCATTCTTCTTATATAGAATAACATATAACATTTAAAACAATAAAGAAAATACTTGAAAAAGGAAAAGAAAAGTGATATATATAATTATGTAGCAAATAGATTCGTGCTTTTTGTTAGATGTGTAAAAGGGGAAAATAATGATATACAAAGCGCATGTCTGTGAAACAACGGGAGAAGTGCAGACAATCAAGGAACATAGTGAAAATACGGCTGAACTTTGCAGGAGCTTTGCGGTGCCGGATCTGAGAGAAATTCTATATACTATTGGTCTGACTCACGATGTGGGTAAATTCCAACATACTTTTCAAAGAAGAATAGATGGTGATAATGTTAAGATAGAACATTCTATCTGCGGGGCAAGGGAAGTACAGAAGTTGCATAAAAATGCACTGGGACTTTTGATGGCATATTGCATTGCCGGGCATCACAGTGGTCTGCCGGATGGCGGAAGTAAAGGGGACTCGGAAGAAATGCCGACTTTGTGGGGCAGATTGAAGAGAACCACAGAAGACTATGATGAATATAAACAGGAGTTATGTCTGCCGAGTCTTGATGATGCAAAGAGTATCAATTATCTGATCAGCGGCTGTGAAATGCAGCTAGATAGTATTATTGATCAGTTTGCTTTTTGGACAAGGTACGCATATTCTTGCTTGGTTGATGCGGATTCTCTGGATACTGCGGAATTTTGCAGGGTAAATATGCCAAGACATCTTCATGCAGATTTCCAGAAAGCATTATCTCTTGTTTCTGCAAAGCTGGATAGCTTTTATTGTGTTACGGCTTTGCAAAAGAGCAGAGCTGTCATACAGGAGCAGGTATTTCAGAAAAAGGAGCAACAGGCGGATATATACTTGATGAACATGCCGACAGGAAGTGGAAAGACTCTCTGCAGTGTTCGCTTTGCATTGGAAAGAGCTTTACGGGAAGAAAAGAAACGTATCATCTACATCATTCCCTTTAATGGTATAATAGATCAGACCGTGAAGACATTGGAAGATCTTTTTGGGACGACTGTTGAGATTTTGCGCCATCAGTCCACTTTTTCTTATGAGGACGCAGAGGATAAGGAAGAGGATTACCGTGACGCAGCGAAGAATGCAACAGAGAATTGGGATGCGCCGTTTATTGTTACCACGGCGGTGCAGTTTTTTGAAACTATTTATGCAAATAAGCGTGGAAAGCTTAGAAAAATGCATAATATGGCGGACAGTATACTGGTCTTTGACGAGGTGCATACCATGCCGTCGAAATATCTGCAGCCATGCCTGCAGGCAATTGCTTATATCACAAAATATCTGAACAGTGAAGCACTGTTTCTGACTGCTACCATGCCTGATTTTGAGAGGCTGATAAAGCAGTATGCGCTGCCAGACAGCAATATATGTAATTTGATTACGGATAAGTCTTTGTTTTCCCAATTTCAAAAATGTAAATATAAGTATCTTGGAGCCATGAGCTTGGAATCTGTGATGTTTATAGCACAGAGAAGTCCTTCTGCGCTCATTATTGTAAATCGAAAGGAAACAGCCCGGCAATTATATCGGGAAGCGTCAGGAAAGAAATATCATCTGTCTACTTATATGACTGCCTATGATCGAAACAGGGTGATTGAATCGATCAAAGAGGAGTTGGTAGCACTGGAAAATGAATTTCCAAGTCCCGATTTTGTGCCCGAGAATCGGCGTATAACAGTTATTTCCACTTCTCTGATAGAGGCTGGTGTGGATCTGGATTTTCACATGGTGTGCAGAGAAATTTCCGGTTTAGACAGTATTTTACAGGCTGGCGGAAGATGTAATCGTGAAGGGAAAAGGGACGATGCAGAAGTGATTATTTTTGAAAACGAAGAGATGATTTCACAGGCATCAGAGGATGAACGTGCTAATCTTACTAAGGGTTTGTTGGAGAAATATCCTGATATTTTCTGCCCGGAGTGTATTAAGGAGTATTATGACAGACTGTATTTTATGAGGGAAACGGAGATACAGAAATATACCATGCATCAGTATTGTAAAGACAGGTCTTGCTTGGATATTAACAGTATCCCTTTCAAACAATATGCAGAAGAATTTGCAATGATTGATTCCCGAACAGTGTCTGTTGTTGTGGAACAGGATGATAACAGTAAAAAATGGCTGGATGAAATACGGCAGATGGGAAAAGGAAATGCAAGACAGCTACAGAAGTATGCCTGCTCAATAAGCTGGAAGGAATTTGAAGATTTGTTGAAACAACATGTGCTGGCAGATTATGGAACGGGAATCTGGTGTTTGACTAATCTTGATTATTATGATAGAGATATTGGCATTTTATTTGAAGCAAAAGATTATATCATTTAAGGAGGAGTGAGGAAGATGGGATATGGTTTTAAAATAATGATAGAAGGGGATTATGCCTGTTTTTCACGTCCCGAGCTTAAAGTAGAAAGAGTCAGCTATGACGTGCCCACGCCGGGAGCTTTGGAAGGACTGCTTAAAAGTGTGTATTGGAAACCTGCTATCCGTTATGTGATTGATAAGATTATTGTATTTCAGCCCATTGATTTTGCAAATATTCGGCGGAATGAGGTGAAAAATAAAGTATTGTACAGTGTAATGAAAAGTCAGATGTATGGTGGGGAGGGAGATCCATGTATCTATACTGCTGAAACCAGAAGCCAGAGGGCTTCCATGGTACTGAAAAATGTGAAATACGGTGTGGAGTTTCATTTTGAGCTTACCGGATTGCAAAGTGACAGAGAAGAGGATGGTGAGAATAAGCATTATAATATTATAAAAAGAAGACTGGAGAATGGGCAATATTTTCGTACACCTTGCCTGGGATGCAGTGAATTTCCAGTCAAGCGAATGGAACTGGTGGATGCATTTGATGAGAATATGATCAGCAGCGCTATTTTGAAAATGGGAGATGTTGATCTTGGATTTATGAATTATCGAGTAGATTTTGCAGACAAAGGAGTACCCAAGAACGGAGACTGGGACAATCCGCAATTTTCAGACAGGGCATCTACAATATACTATAGACCGCATATGATAAATGGAATTATTGATGTTGCAAAGTATAGGGAGGGGATAACATGCTGATTCAGGCACTCAATGATTATTACGATATACTTGCAAAAGCGTGTAATGTGCTCCCGGATGGATATAGTAAAGTAAAGGTGCATTATAAAGTATGCTTGACAGCAAGTGGACAGATAGATTGCTTTATAAAGTATCAGGAAATGATAGAGGTTCCGAGTGGAAAAGGACAGATAAAACAAAAATGGGTTCCCCGAGAGGCGATAATGCCAAAAAGAACAG
The DNA here is from genome assembly GCA_017622575.1 of Lachnospiraceae bacterium. Lineage (GTDB taxonomy): Bacteria > Bacillota > Clostridia > Lachnospirales > Lachnospiraceae > Suilimivivens. Next base: position 6,086 of record JAGAQU010000090.1, on the reverse strand, counting down.
AAAAGTCGGGTATTGAAGCAAATATCATAGAGCATCGTCCTCAGTATCTATTTGGTTTGAACTATATTGAAGGTGTTTTCACAGCAGAAGATAGGACGGATAAAGCCAAGAAATCGCATGAAGCATTAGTGAAAAGCAACTTGAAGTTCCTGGAGGGATTAGATACACCGGTAATTAATGCATATCGAGCGTTCCTTCAGAACTGGGAACCGGAAGCTGAAAGAGACAATGAAAAATTATTAGACCTTGGGAAAAATTATGATAAATCCGGATACGTATTTTGCCTATCGGGTAGACCGGATGAATTGCTTCACGAGGATCCTCTTCTAAAAGAAAAATGGGAAAGATGGGAAGCAACCAGAAAACAGGAAGCAACAGGGCAAGAGTATACAGCACAATGTGCAATCAGCGGAAATATAGAACCAATTGCACGAACACATAGTAAGATCAAAGGAGTTTATGGGGGATTAGCCACGGGATCCGTATTGATAGGATATAATAATCCTTCTGAATGCTCATATGGATTAGAACAAGCCTATAACAGTAATATCTCTGAAAAGGTAATGAACAAATATACAGAGGCGTTGAATTATCTTTTGGGGAGTAGAAAGCATAAGATCCTTCTGGATGATACGACAGTGCTCTTTTGGGCAATGAATGATAAAGAAAATAGTGAAGATTTAGTGAATGCCATGATATTTGGCGAAGATCAGGATACCTTGTTTGCGGAGCAGACAGAGCAGATGCTACGAACTCTGCTGTCAGAAGCACAGCAGGGAAAGCTTACGGAAAAAGGTTTTGCTTCTTTTGAAGATATTGATCCTGATGTTGATTTCTATATGGTGGGGTTGAAACCGAATTCCTCGCGATTGGCCTTGAAATTCATTTACCGGAGAAAATTTGGGGAAATTTTGCATCATATTGCAAGGTATCAAAGGGAAATACATATCACAGAGAATACGCGCTCTATACCACTTTATGCAATAAAGCGGGAATTACTTTCACCGAAGGGTAAAAACGAAAGTGTCAATCCGGCGCTGATTGCCAAATTGATTGAGTCAATCTTGTATGGAACTCCATATCCGACAGCATTGCTGGAAACAGTGTTAAGACGCATTAAAACGGATACAGACAGAAAAATGAGTCCGATACGTGCAGGTATTATAAAAGCCTGTATAAATAGAAATTATGCTAAAAAGGAGGAAATCACAATGGCATTAAATATGGAAAATGACAATCAGGCGTATTTGTGCGGTAGACTTTTTGCAGTTTTGGAGAAACTGCAGCAGGAAGCTATGGGAAATGTAAACAGAACAATAAAAGATGCTTATTTTGCATCAGCAGCATCGACACCGGAATTGGTATTTCCAAAGTTGATCAAGCTGGCACAGAATCACATTAATAAGGTGAAACGCCCCGTGTTTTTTAGCAGGTTAATAGGGGAGATCATGGAGAAATTGCAGGATGAATTTCCTCCTGGAACGCTGTCTCTTCAGGATCAAGGGAGATTTGATATAGGTTATTATCAGCAGCACCAGAGCTTTTTTGAAAAAACAAATAGAGATGAGGAACAAGTCGAAAGGGAGGATAATTAATATGGCACTGGAAAACAGATATGATTTTGTAATGCTTTTTGATGTAGAGAATGGTAACCCTAATGGGGATCCGGATGCCGGTAATGCACCGCGTATTGATGCGGAAACAGGTTTCGGTTATATCACGGATGTTTGTCTCAAACGTAAAATCCGCAATTATGTGGAATTGTGTAAGGAAGGGGAACAGGGATATAATATTTTGATCAAGCCGGACAAGTCTTTGAACGCGAAATTTACAGCAGCATATGATGCAGAAGGAATTCCGCATAGTAAAGAAAAGATCAAAAACCCGGATGATGTGAAAAAAGCCAGGGACTATATGTGCAAAAATTATTATGATGTTCGTGCCTTTGGGGCAGTTATGTCAACTGGTGATGATCCCTGTGGTATTGTCAGAGGACCGGTTCAAATCAATTTTGCCAGAAGTCTGTCACCCATCAACCCTCAGGATGTTACCATTACTCGTCAGGCCAAAACAACGGAAGAACGTAAGGAAATCGGTGATACAGAAATGGGTAAGAAGAGTGTAATCCCTTATGCACTTTACCGTGCAGAGGGCTATGTGTCTGCAGCACTGGCAAATAAGATGACAGGATTGTCAGATGCGGATATTGAACTTCTGTGGACAGCCATTATCAATATGTTTGAAAACGATCACAGTGCAGCACGTGGAAAAATGTGTATGCGTAAGTTATATGTCTTTAAACATAGCTCTGTCCTGGGAAATGCACCTTCCCATGTGCTGTTTGAAAAGATAGAAGTAAAACTGAAAGAGGATAAGCCTCCTCGTACTTTCTCAGATTATGCAATTTCTGTGGACAAAAGTATGCCTAATGGCGTCGAATTGATTGAAAAGTTATGAACACTTTAGAAATTTCTATCCGCTCTATACAGCATTATCTGTATTGTCCTCGCCGCTGGGGATTGTTGGAAATTGATCGCGCATGGGCTGAAAATGCATTTGTTACAAAAGCTAATCTACTTCACAGTCGTGTGCATGATTCTAAGAAAAGCTATTCTGCCAGAGGAAAGCAAGTTTTTACTTCGGTGCCGGTATTTAATGACCTGCCTGAGTACAATCTGTATGGAATCACAGATTGTATGGAACTGACGGAGGATGCTAAAGGCGTATCTGTAAACGACAGTTCAGAGAAATATAAGATATGTATTGTAGAGTATAAACCTACAAAGCCAAAGGATAAGGAATACAATGAAGATGATCTTATGCAGGTATTTGCGCAAAAGATCAGTGTTGATTATGTGTTTGGCTGTGACTGCGATGCTGCTATTTATTATGCAGATGTGAAAAAACGTGTTTCATTGCCGTTAAGAGAAAACTTTGCGTTTTATAGTAAAAGGCTTAAAACCATATTGACAGAAATGAGAGATTATCTGGAGAGAGGTGTGATACCTGCAGTGAAGGTAAAGCAAAAGTGTAATGGATGTTCTATGAAAGATTTATGTATGCCTTCATTGAAAGTGCATAAATCATTTCGAGATTCTGTTGAAGAGATTTCCAGAGCAGAGTTGTGAAAAGGGGATATGCAGAAATGAGAAAACTTTTGAATACACTTTATATCACGAATGAATTATCATATCTTTCTCTTGATGGAGAAAATTTCATCTGCCAGATTGATGGAAAAGAAAAATTGAGAATTCCATTTGACAATATTGAAAGTGTCGTTTGCTTTAACTATCCGGGGTGCTCTCCGGCGTTGATGGGGAAGTGCGTTGAGAAGCTGATTCCCATTAGTTTCATTTCTCCACAAGGAAGATTCCTTGCCAAAGTATGTGGCGAAACAAAAGGCAATGTATTCTTACGTGTATTTCAGATTGACTGCTTTAGAGATAAGGGACTGGAATTGGCAAAAAACACTATGGCGGCAAAATTCAGTAATACAAGACAGCTTATTCGCAGAACGCTGCATGATAATGCAAAGTTGCGGGAAGATGAAGAAATACAATCTGTATTGGCTGTGCTTTCGGAAGGAACAAATAAAGTATTTGAAGCGCAGAGTCATGAAGAAATTATGGGAATCGAAGGGAACTGTGCGAAGAATTATTTCTCAGTGTTTGATAAGTTAATTACAAACGAGAGAGTACACTTATCCTTTTCCACCCGAACTAAACGTCCTCCTTTGGATCCCGTTAACGCAATGTTGTCCTTTGTATACACTTTGGCAACAAATGAGTTTGCAGCTGCTTTGGAGACAGTGGGGCTTGATAGTTACATTGGTTTTTGTCACACTTTGAGGAGCGGAAGAAGTTCACTGGCATGTGATTTGGTTGAAGAAACCAGATGCATTGTGGAACGCTTTGTGCTAACCCTTATAAACCTGCAAATTGTCGGAGAAGATGATTTTGAAAAACAAATATCGGGAGCTGTTTGGTTGAACGATGGGGGAAGAAGAAAAGTGCTGACGAAATGGCAAGAAAAGAAGCGTACGGAAATGAATCACCCTTATTTGAACCAGAAGATTCCGTTGGGGCTTCTTCCCTATGTGCAAAGTAATCTGTTAGCAAAGTTTATACGTGAAGATATAGAAGAATATCCCCCTTTTTTAGTGAAATAGGTGCTGCTAATGATGGTATTAATCAGTTATGATGTAAGTACAATTGATTCAGCTGGGAGGACAAGGCTCAGAAAAGTGGCAAAAGAATGCCAAAATCATGCTCAGCGTGTGCAAAATTCTGTATTTGAGGCAAACCTGGACTATTCAACATTCTTGAAACTAAAAGATCGGTTGCTCAAATTAATTGATCAGGAACAGGACAGTTTGCGGTTTTACTATTTAGGTAATAACTGGGAACGTCGAGTGGAACATATTGGCGCAAAGAAGACATATAATCCCGAAGGTGTCATTATTATCTGAAAAGCAGGCGAAGCGCAGGTGACACAAGAAACAGGATAGGTTCGCCCTCAAATAAACTGCAAATATATTAATATAACGATAAAAAACATATAATATAATGTCTGCCTCATATATTTAGTGAGGAGGATGACTACATAACACAATATGTAGCTGTCATGCCTCGCAAGAGGCATGTGAGTAGAAATACAGCGTACCGATAAAGAGCAGAATATTGATATTGTCATGCCTCGCAAGAGGCATGTGAGTAGAAATGCAAGTATCATGATGCTTCTTATCCGTCCTGTGTGTCATGCCTCGCAAGAGGCATGTGAGTAGAAATTTTATGGTCGCAACTGTCTCTTTCTGGACAACGTCATGCCTCGCAAGAGGCATGTGAGTAGAAATGAACAGAACAAAGCAAGATTTACTACCGCTATGGTCATGCCTCGCAAGAGGCATGTGAGTAGAAATCTATCACATATTTCTCTGAAAGATACCAAGAATGTCATGCCTCGCAAGAGGCATGTGAGTAGAAATGAAGAATATGAGTATATAGTTGGCGAAGCCTACGTCATGCCTCGCAAGAGGCATGTGAGTAGAAATTTAATCCGTCAGATACAAATATCGTACATAGACGTCATGCCTCGCAAGAGGCATGTGAGTAGAAATTTAAGACATTGGGAGGTACTTATAAGCAACAAAGCGTCATGCCTCGCAAGAGGCATGTGAGTAGAAATGCAAGACAGAATGAACGTGTAAAAGAATATATGCGTCATGCCTCGCAAGAGGCATGTGAGTAGAAATTTTCATTTTATCAAAATGAAGAATGGGGGAAAATATGTCATGCCTCGCAAGAGGCATGTGAGTAGAAATGTCACAGGAGAGGAAAAGAATGGTTACTACCTGAGTCATGCCTCGCAAGAGGCATGTGAGTAGAAATTTATCACTGATATGTCCCATGTCAACCTCCAAGGTCATGCCTCGCAAGAGGCATGTGAGTAGAAATCTAGTGGTGGAGGTAGTAGTGGTGCTGGTCAAGCGTCATGCCTCGCAAGAGGCATGTGAGTAGAAATTTTGATTATCCTTAATTCTGTCAAGCATCGCAGTCATGCCTCGCAAGAGGCATGTGAGTAGAAATCGTTCTATTCCATAACAGAACAACCGCATTTAGTCATGCCTCGCAAGAGGCATGTGAGTAGAAATTATCATATGATGGTTTAACCTCATCCCAATGACCGTCATGCCTCGCAAGAGGCATGTGAGTAGAAATGGCACGAAGATTACCATTGATGGAAGTGCAAGGTCATGCCTCGCAAGAGGCATGTGAGTAGAAATTTATGTCAAGGAATGATTGCCATGATTGATGCTGTCATGCCTCGCAAGAGGCATGTGAGTAGAAATAATTTTGGTATGTAACATTTAATAACTCCTTCCGTCATGCCTCGCAAGAGGCATGTGAGTAGAAATGATAAACTCATAGCACTCTTCCAAACTGTCCTGAGTCATGCCTCGCAAGAGGCATGTGAGTAGAAATGTCAAAGCCATACTGATCCATTACAGCGTGCAGTGTCATGCCTCGCAAGAGGCATGTGAGTAGAAATCGTATGGCATGGGAAATTGAGCCGCCAATGAGGTCATG
>JAGAQU010000089.1 GCA_017622575.1 Lachnospiraceae bacterium | reverse complement strand
TTTGTCTTATCGGGGATATAGAAAATAACATAATTATCAACAGGCACAACTCGTGTATTTCGACTCTTCCAGGGCTCTCTTTCATATTGCCGGAACTTCTCCGGATACTCTCCCAAGGAAAGGATTTTTTCTTCGATCCGGTCAAGCTGTCCGGCTGCATTCTCAGGCGAAAGAAGATCAAATGCTATATACTCAAAGATACCGCGAAGATCGTTCTCAGCCTGCTCCGTAAAGGTAACATCATATTTCATACATTATAATCCCTTCGGATATCCGCAAAAACCTGAGCTGCAGATTTGGTACGCCCTGCCTGCATATCCGCATATCCTTTCTCAAGTTCCATGTCCAAGGTCTCTGCGTTCATTCTCGAAATATCAACAGGTCTCGCAGTTGGAATCTTTACCTCAAACGGAAGCCCCCTATTTAGAATGATCTGCTTATAAAACATATTGATAGCACTAGATGCCGGGATCCCCAAAGTAGCCAGAATTCCCTCAGCCTGTTCTTTAACATCCGGCTCTATTCTTGCATAAAGATTTGCTGATTTAGCTGCCATATCATCACGCCCCTTTCTTTTACCCATATTATAAGTCAATGTGCGGACAAAAGCAATACATTTATCAAATCAGTGCCCTGATCTGCTTCAAAAGAATCTTTCTTACAGACTGATCCTTCACATCTCGCAACAAACCAAGCGCTTCGTCCGCAAATCCATCATTATTATCTGCAAAACCCAGCAGATAATTCGGCGTAGTCTGAAGTACTTTGGCTAGCTCTGCCAGACCGCTGGCTCTCATCTCCTTCTTATCATTCTCGTAGTAGGAGATTCCATCACCATTTCCCATGATATATCTGTGGCATAGGAAAACTTCTTCTGGTAGGATTTCCAAAGCTTCTGCAGATTAGAATCATTCTGTATTTCATCGAATATTTCCTGTGCATCATTTAGATGATATTCAGTTTCTCTTTTCTTGGCAGTTGCAAGTAATGCCTCACCTAATACTTTTCCATTCAGCGTATTTCCATAGAGTTTGATCAGGATATGAATATCATAATAATCTCTCATACGAGTATTGGTAATACCCCTCGAAATCACCGTTTCTAACTTCTCCGCCAGAACTGTTTCCAAATTATATGCCCATACATTTATAGACCGTTCCTCAAGCATCAATTTAAAACTGTACTGTATTTCTTTTGGAGTAATAACATCTCCGGTAGAAATATCAACCTTTAATGGTGTTCTTACACCATCAAACTCTGTTTCCATGCTGACTCTTACCCCTGGATATTCTGCTTCATCCATAATCTCTGTAATCTGCTTAATTCGGAATGTCACCCCATCCTCCATTGGGAGAGAAATAATATCCATAATAATACTTTCTACTGCTTCCACATTTACATCCGCTCCCTTGATTGTTGCATCAATATCCATAGTAGCGCGAGCATCCAATCCAACCATCGCTGCCACCAGCATACCACCCTTCAAGATAAATTTATCCTGATATTGTGAAAGGGAAATCCGCTCCAGAAAACGTTTCATCATATAATTTCTCATCAAAATCTGTGCATCTGCGGATTTCTTTTTTGACAGGTTTCGAATTAAGTCTTTTAACTGTTTAGCCGTTTTTATCATAACAGTACCTCAAAGTATTGCCTCAAGATTTTATCTACATGGAATTCTGCCGCATACTGCATAAGCAATCGCAGATTTTTGTCTTTTCGCTTTGCATACTGCTTCAATGCAGTTTGGAATGTCTGTATCTCCGTATTATTCCGATTTCTGATGATATCACAGATAGTTCTCTCCATATTATAGACAGGTACCAAATGTCCAAAAGATGTCTGCATTGTAATAATCCCTTCTCCATGCAGTTCCTTTTTAATTGTATATACCTTAATACCATCGCCTTTTAGCTTTGACGGATTGTACCCGGTCTTTACGGTAATCTCATACTCCAGTGGTTCTCTATCTGTCAAATCATGTAAAAAGAGTGCTGTTTCATGAGAAAATACTGCCTGCTTGCATCGAAGATGCACCAAATACATCACATCCGTCCACGTGTTCTTTGTGGCAAAAACGCCATGTGAAATTTGCTCCATATCATTTGCTTTTACATATTGGTAAAGTGCCGTTTTTGAAATCCCCACATCTGTAATCTGTGATGTCTGAATCATTCCGCCATTGGCTGTAATCAGTTTTTCAATTTGTTCACTCTGTGTCATGCCATTACTTCCTTTCGTACTAATATTGTATTACATATTAGCACGAAAGGAAATACGTCCTAAATTATTTTCTTTAACGAAAAAGAGAAACCTTTGCATCAAAGATTTCTCCATAATGTCCGAAAACTGGTTTCGTTATGGTGCTTTGCCACCCAATCACAGGCCTCTCACCTGCTCGGCTTGATTATCCTCTATACTAAAGAGTAATTGCAAAGTTTTAACGTTGCCAGTACAACGGAAGCAAACACCTTATGCTTCGTGTCCTGTGGTCAGGAAGAGTTTTCTCTCTTGGTACTTATATTATGATCACGATTCCAGAAAATATCAACTTGTTTTTTTATTTTATTCACCTCGGCACTTTACCTTCACGCTTTAACTATATCATTCAAAAGCGAGAAAGCAAACTCTTTTTAATTCTTTCAAAGCCAAACTAAGACATTCGTCTAAAATCAACTTGATACAAAAAGTATTATGTTTTTGTATCAACTTGCATTATCTCAGGGGCTATATCGTTTTCATCCCCATCAACCAGATACCCAAATTTTGATCTCTTATTTGACTCCAGCCAACAACTTCACCTGCTCAATTACAACTTTCCTAAGTTCCTCATTCTGCATTCCCTGTAGCAGTAGTGCTACCTGCATCACATCTTCACCGATTTCTGTTTTCTCACCGTCTGCCAGGTAAGCAACCGTTGTACCGAGTAATGCTGCAATCTGCTTTAATATACTAATCTTGATATCAATCTTATCGTTTTCATAAGCAGACACTGTAGATTTCTTTGTCAAAAGTGCCTCTGCCAGTTCCTCCTGTGTCATTCCCTTTTTCACTCTGCATTCTTTGATTCTCATTCCAATTGTCTTTTCCATCTTTCTCTCCATTTCCGGAGCAAAAACGGAAACAGACACTAAAAAAGGAGTCGACAAAACGAATACCAATAAGACCGGTAGCTAATATGCCACCTGGCTCTATTTCCGTTTTGTCGGCTCCTAATAGTTCTATGCTAATTCCAGCTCGTTACAAACTCTTGATATGCAGCGCCGGCTCTGATGGTTCCTGCCAAATCTGACAGTTCAACTGCTATCTCACTTATTTGATTTTAATAATTTGCAGCTCTTTTCATGGGTTTCATTTTCCCCGGTTCCTTGCTTTTCTGAACACTCAACCGGACCTGTCCGGCTCTTCCGTCCTTTTCAGAACCCCGTCTGTTTTCCAGAACCATGACTCGCTCTTCGTCCACAAGAACCACAATTTCCCTGTTACATTTCCCACAGGTAATGTCTATATTACATTGTCCCTGACACTTCATCAGAATCCTGCCACATACCGGGCAGCTGACGTATCTCTTATCTTTTCTACCATCATCAAAATCCTCCTGTTGATTCTTACAATTCAACGGAAAAGGGAAAGGAAAACCATTGATGATTGTTATTAAACGGCAAATGAGTTCCGATGTGCCGAAGCTCGCACCATCCGTCCTTTGTACTTCTCGCTGACCAACTCTCCTGACTAACTCCATTCTTTAGATTGCATGCCCTCCTACACAGCTATTTTCTCCCGTAGTACGGTATCAAACCGTCCTCGCAAGATATAGCATAAATCAAAGTCTGATTGAAATCAACGGCAAAATTTGTGCCAATTCAACTTTTTATTGATTTTCCATTGAAAAATATTTTTCTTTCGTATATCATTTGATTATGAACAGTGCAAAGCACTATGGAGGTACACTATGGAAAAGAAAATCGGCGTTACACTTGCCACATACAGAAAAGCCAAGAAACTGTCACAGATAGATGTATCAGAGAGGCTCCGCAACTACGGAATCAATGTATCGAATGCTGCTGTCAGCGCATGGGAAAAGGATATCAGCTATCCTAATGCACATCAGTTCCTTGCCCTCTGCAAGATACTTGGCATCACTGATATCTATAATGAGTTCATCGGCTTTAATCCGGATGACCCGTTAGCAAAACTCAATGAAGAAGGAAAAGCAAAAGCATTAGAATACATCGGATTACTCCTGCTCTCTGAACAGTTCCAAAAGCAGGAAGCTAAGGTCTACCATATGAGTTGCACTTAACGCTGTGTGATTCATCTGCTGTCACCTCCTTTCCAAATTCGTATGTTTAAACCACATCGCAGAAATCAAAAAAGGACCTTTCCTCAGAATAATTTCTGAAGAAAAGTCCTCATTTTTAATGATAATCTATTTGTAGTTGTTCAAAGCAATCCGTCAGTTGAGCTTATAATTCTTCATATCAACTTACGAATTTGTTGTAGTAAGCGTTGTAGTAAACACCTGCTACACATCCTGAAACCCCTGATTTTATGCGATTTTTACTTGTCTAATGATTTCATTGTCGGGACGGGATTGGGACGAATTAACGTCCCGCTCCGTCTTTATTCCGTGGCGTCCGTCAGTCTCCAAAATCGAGGCCTTCAGACTTTACGTCTTTGTCCGTCATGATGTGCGAACGTGTGGTAAAACGTGTGTCAGTTCCCCCGGTTTCCGTCGTTTTGAGTATCAGGACGGAGAGTCGTTCGCTTATGTTTTGGCCATCCAAAATCAGCCACTTACATAACGAAAATCTTGTTTTCAATCTTCTGAATGACTTCCTTCTTTTTATCCTCGGTACAGTCTGCGTAGATGTCCATCGTAGTCTGGATATCCTTGTGTCCCATCACTGTCTGGATCACCTTGAGGTTGGTTTCGTTTTCACAAAGCCTGGTGCAGAAGGTATGTCTTAAATGATGCGCGGAAAATTTCGGAAGGAGAAAAGGTTCTCTTCTTTCTTTTTTCGCTTTGGCAGTTTCTTCCTCATTATAATCTGCCACGATGGTGTGAATAGCTCGATTCACTTCCTGAGGTATAGTGACGGTCCCACCGGAACTGCAAAATACAAATCCTTTGTAACCTTCGATCTCCTGAGTACAGAAGCCTGTCAGCTGCTGGATCTGATATTCTTCCAGAAACGCTTCATACACCGGCTCGATCATCGGGATCCTTCTCTCACCTGCCTTGGTCTTGGGAGTATTGATATGAAGGGTTCCGCCTTCCTCATCAACTCTACGATGGACCAGATTGTGATTGATGTCAATGATCCGATTTTCGAAATCCAGATCGCACCAGCGAAGTCCAAGACACTCTCCGATTCTCATACCGCTTCCGATAAGAACTGTGATCACAGGCTTCCATCCCTGGTAACGGTGATTTTCGAACAGGTAATTCATGAACACCTTCTGCTCTGCAAGAGTTAAAGCTTCACGTTTGTTTTCAACCCATACGTGACTCTTCTTGATCTCTCCGAGAACTCCGGATGCAGGATTGGTACGAATAAGTCCAACTCTTACTGCCATAGCAAACGCAGGATGCAGCTGCGTATGTACGTTGTCTACCGTTGCAGGAGAAAGTCCTTTCTCAGTAATAAGAGAATAATAGAACTTCTTCACATCGGTATACTTCACATCTATCAGCCTGCGCTTACCAAATGTCTCCCGGATGAAATGATCATAGGTGTAAATGTAATTAACCTTTGTCGTTGACTTCAGGTCATACTTCTGACTGATGTATTCGTCATATACCTGATTGACTGTAATGCGCTCAGCCCTGCGAGGATCCAGTCCGTCCTCAAGGTCTCTTCTGATCTGTTGTTCCTTCTTACGAAGGCTGATGAGGTCGGTCGCATATACAACCTGTCTGTTGTGATCCTTATCCGTATAGGAATAAGAATACCGTCCGTCCGATCTCTGGCACTCTCCGCTTCTGAGCGCATATCCACGGGAGTCCTTTCTGCTTTGTGCCATTTCTTGTTCCTCCTATTCTTTAATAGAAGGAACAGCTTCCTACGGCTTGGTCTTGTAAAGTAGTTCAAGCGCTTCTTTCAAAACCTGGGATTGTGTGAGATTCATCTTCTCGCAGTATGCAAGCAGTCTGTCTCTCTCCGCTTCGGATACTCTAAATCCAACCTTAACTGTCTTCGGATCTTCTACCGGAGGTCTTCCGTGTCCTGCCATTCTACTGCTCCTTTCCGTCATCTCTGATTATATTGTATCAAATGTCCCACGTTTAATCAATGTAAACTTTTAAATCATAGGAAGCTGTTCCACTTCGTCGTGCTTTATCTACAGCTCTCTAAAGTTCTCAAGGTATTCCTCAATGATCTCGGTATTCACCAACACGATTCGTCTAATGCGATATACCGCCTTTGCTTCCTTTGCCAGATCCATAAATGAATGGATTCCCATGGAGAACATCGCTGCTCCCTCATCATATTTCACGAACTTCTTCTTTCCGTTTGTAAGAAGTCCTTCCATGTTTTCTGCTTCTTTTCTTTTATATGCCATTGTCGTATCCCCCTTAAATCGTTTCCCTGAAGAAGGGAATTGTTCTGCTTTCCAAAGTTTTTCTTGTAGCAACCAGGAGATTTCTAATGGACTGATCCGCACGATCCTCCCCTTCAGCGATCTCCGAAACCTTGCGGTCTTTGTGGATGTAATCGTACGTGATCCGATATTCTCTTCCGGGAAGGGTCTTCAAGCAGCTGTCGAAGACTTCATACTCCCTTCGCATCATATGGATCGTCAGGATATCCCGTTTATGCTTTTCGGGATTATCCGTTTCTTTTAAAATATTCCCGGAGAAATTACATTCCTCCACAGCCTCTCGGATCATGATGTGTTCGATTGCTTTGCTGGCTGTCGGATCTGAGAATCTGAGATTCTGGATCCGCACACCCAGATCATCATCATCATTCTTGGCTCTTCTGTTGTATTCCACCTCAAACAGGATCTGATTAAGAAGCCCCGTTTCAAAGCTGTCTACCAACTGAAGAAATACTTCATAATTCTTATAGATGAGAGAGAATCTCTCGTGAGGATTCCCATTTGCATAGGCATCCACCAGTTTTTGTTCTGTAATGCACATGTTCGCACCTCCATGAAATTGATTGGAGGTTAGGCTTGCCGGCTTGCGTCACCTCTTGCTTACATATGCAATTCTACGGAACTCTATGTAAAAAGTCGTTCCATAGAATTTCGAACTTTGGGTTCGAAAATATCGAACCTTGGTGCAAAAGAAAAAGGATCTCTGTTACGAGATCCTGTTTTATCATACCAAAATATGAATATTCAATTGTTAATCTTTAAGACAGCATAGCGGAACAACATAAACTCCGTTCTCCATCTGATATGCCACCTTATTTTTTGTAACAACCATAAGAAATGCCGGCTTTCCCGTCCGTTCACGGTCGATATCATCAGCAATCCTGATCAAGTTATCGGCCGCTTTCCTGATATCATCTTCTCCACCGAGTTTTACCTCAACAAGCGCCCATGAACCGTCCGCAAACTGAAGCACGGCATCCGCCTCACGTTTTTTTGAATCACGGTACTTATAAACATGGGCTCCAATCGCATCAGCATATACTCTTAGATCATGCACTACCAGCGATTCAAACAGCAATCCGAATGTTGTTATATCCTTAAATATCCCCTCCGGAGTTATGCCTAAAGCTGCAGCACCGATGGAAGGGTCCGTAAAATGCCTTGTCTCTTTTGTCCTGATGGCTGCCTGGCTTCTGAGGTTCGGATTCCACGCAGGAAGTTCCTCTATAACATACAGATTTCTGAGAGCATTCAAGTATTTCGCAAATACATCCTTATCAAATGTATCATCACTTCCGGCACAATCCTCCAAAAGCGTTGTATCAGCCGCAGCTATGGAAACATTTCTGGCGTAGGAACGCATAAGTTTCCTCGCTTTCTGTTCGTCCTTCTTCAGAGGGATGTCTTTCAATGAGAAGATATCATCCGTAACGACAACTTCGTAATAATCCCTTGCCTGTGCCAGAGATACATCCCTGTCCTTGCCTATGGCGACCGGCCATCCCCCTCTGCAGACATAATAAGCATAATCGTTTATGTCTTTCTTTGACATTGCCTTGGAAAATTTACCATTTTTAAGATCCAGCAGTGATACGGTACCGTTACTGTCTCCCGTTTCGTAAAGAGACATGGTACGCATCATTTTTCGTATGATCCTCCCGTTTCCGGTATGTCTGCTGCTTTCATCGTCCAGTTCAGTCCTGCTCTTATCCGTCACGCTGCCGGTCAGGATATACTGTCCGAAATCTCCAGTTTTATCGACTTCATACTTTACCTGATCCCAGATAAATGATACATGCTGCCACTCATCGACCAGTATCGGCTTGGGGCCATAGTTTAAAAAGTTTTCCGGTGATATCTTCGCCAGTTCTATATATTCATTCCTTGATTCAAGCGGCATCAGGTCGATGACCGTCCTGGCATATCTCTTTGCCGTAGTAGATTTTCCGCACCATTTAGGCCCGACTATCACCAGTGCGCCTTTACTCTTAAGGGTAAATTCAACAATCCCGTCAAATATTCTGCTGATATACTCTTTCTCACTCATTCAGGCGTTCGCTCCTTATCTTTTTAAAGTATTTTACCCTAAATCGGAAGAAAAATCAATCTTGAATCGGAAGAATGTGAGGTTTCGAATCGGAAGAATATTAACTTTTCAATCGGAAAAATGTCAGCGCCCTCCTTTCACCAACGCTCTCATCTGGATCAGCATGATCTCCTTCGTCCGGTCGTCCATCGAAGAAAACAGCTGCAGCATCTCCGCAGAGGACGCATCCGGGCTGCCTTCCTTTATCACGCCGCACACCAGATACTCAACCGTAGTCCCCAGAACCTTAGCGAACTCAGCGATCATGCTCTGTTTCATATCCCCGTGATCATTCTCATAATAAGAGATCATGCTTTTGGTGGTATTCATCTCCTCTGCCAGTTCCTCCTGGGTCATCCCAAGTCTGATACGCTGTGCTCTGATCCGCTGTCCTAATGTTTCTTCCTTAATAGATATGTTCATCTTCTCCTCTTTCCGGGCGAACCGGAAAAAAGAGATGTACTGTTGTGTCCGTTACAATAAACAAAACGCACGAAAAGACTCCGTTTTACCGGTTATCTTTTCATGCGTCCGCGGTGGGTCATGCCCCCATATCATGAAGCCCTAATTCAATTGTTATTGTAATGCGTGGCCTACACGCCTGATTTCGTTCTGATTATAAGTAGCACTTTCCGAGAGCATCCGTTCTCTCGATGATCTGCCCCTCCGTGAAGTTCTTGAGGGTCACTACTCTGGTACATTTGTGAGTATGGCATTTTATCATAATACCGTTCATAGCCGGAGCCTTCTTGTCTCCGGTCAGTGCATAGGAGATCCGCATGGATTTCCTGCACTTCTTGCAGTAAAAATCAATCGCCTACAATTGGTTCTTCACCTCCGATTCATTCAATTGCCTGTCGGCATTTGACCCGCGGGCGTCGCCAACTGAGAATGCAAGCATTCTCGCTTGGCTCGTTCCTTCGCGA
>JAGAQU010000088.1 GCA_017622575.1 Lachnospiraceae bacterium | reverse complement strand
TGGCTGGGGATCCGCTCCCATCAGAAGCTGAAAGAGAAATACCAGATTAAATGCACATCCTGCATAAACACCTGCAAGCAGAAATACCTCCGCAAGCGGCGGAAGCAATTTTCTTTTAAACTTCAGTATCATATAGCTTCCGAATCCCCACAATACGATCAGAAGAATTGCCGGCCAGTACGCTGCCGCAACAGGTTCATGGGCACTGTCACCACCCCAGGCATTCAAAGGTGTTTTATAGTCGGGAAGCTCCCAGATTCCATAAGCAAGTATCATATAGATACTGCCGATAAAGAAGGCAATGATTTCAAAAATCGGCCTTTCCTTCTTTTTTACAGCAAATACAATATCAAGGGCTATCAGTACGAACGGTAATAATAACAGCGTACCATATACCATTATCACGATTACATTTTCCATGATATTTCTCCTTTCCGCCAACCAGCAACTGCTTATCTTCTTCCTTTCACATTTTACTACACTTCATCATATAACGTAAACAATTGACAATTATTTCTTCCCATGTTATTCTTAAGTTCCTTTCCCCATTTCCGGATCGAAAGAACACCGTTTTTCATAACGGTTCACAACTTCATACTTACCTGCGGTATTTTTCCGGCAAAATCCGGAAAAGAGCAGACCGACTTGGCAAGTTATAAACTACTATAATACTACCAGGAGGAAGCAGACATGATCACAATGCAGCATGTATGCAAGACCTATAAGGTCTCTAAACGCGATGCCGGATTTTCTTCGGCATTCAAAGCTCTGTTCCACAAGGAATACGAGTATATCCACGCTCTTGACGACGTTTCCTTTACCATTTCCGACGGCGAAATGGTGGGCTATATCGGGCCAAACGGCGCCGGCAAGAGTTCTACCATCAAAATCTTAAGCGGTATCCTGACTCCGGAGCAAGGCACCTGCCTTGTAAACGGAATGACCCCATGGAAGAACAGAATTGCATATGTCAAAAATATCGGCGTAGTCTTCGGACAGCGCACCCAGCTGTGGTGGGATGTTCCCGTCATGGATTCCTTTGAGCTGTTAAAAGAAATCTACCGCATAGACACGCCATCCTATCGCCGCACTCTTACAGAGCTCACGGAAATGCTGGGGCTTTCGAGTCTTTTGCAAATGCCTGTAAGACAGCTTTCCCTGGGGCAGAGAATGCGATGCGAGATTGCAGCTTCTCTTCTTCATGATCCCGAAATTCTGTTTCTGGATGAGCCCACCATCGGTCTGGATGCGGTATCCAAGCTGGCAGTCCGGGATTTTATCAAAAAGCGGAATCAGGAAAAGAATACCACTGTCATTTTAACCACCCACGATATGCAGGATATCGAAGCATTGACTGATAGGGTCATACTTATCGGCAAAGGTTCCATCCTGCTTGACGGCACCATCGAGGACATCAAAACCGGTTTTGAAAGCACCGAGGAAGCGCTTGCCGCTTTCTACCGCAGTCACCATATTTAGGAGGTGCGCCATGAGGAAATATCTTGCCTTTTTCCGGCTCCGCTTTTCCATGGGACTGCAGTATCGTGCTGCCGCTCTTTCCGGCGTCATCACCCAGTTTGCATGGGGTGTTATGGAAATTCTTATGTTCCGCGCTTTTTACCGGGCAGATGCGGAAGCCTTTCCCATGACCTTTCAGGCCACTGCTTCCTATGTGTGGATGCAGCAGGCTTTTCTTGCCCTGTTCATGGTATGGATGATGGAAAACGAAATTTTCAATTCCATCACCGACGGCAATATTGCCTATGAGCTGTGTCGTCCTGTTGACATTTACAATATGTGGTTTGCGAGAAGCCTGGCAAACAGACTCTCAAGGGCTGTGCTTCGCTGCATGCCGATTCTGGTTGTTACGATTTTTCTGCCTGCGCCCTACGGTCTGATGAGGCCTGTGAGTTTTTCTGCCTTTTTGCTGTTTCTTCTCACCCTGTTTTTGGGACTTTGGGTCACAGCAGCTTTTTGCATGCTGATCTATATGACCTGCTTCTTTACCATATCTCCTATGGGAGTCCGTATGGTGGCAACCTCTGTTGTAGAATTCTTTTCGGGAGCTGTGATACCGCTCCCCTTTTTCCCGGATGGCTTTAGACAGGTGGCAGCATTACTGCCCTTTGCCTCCATGCAGAATGTTCCCCTTCGGATCTACAGCGGTGATCTTGCCGGAAAAGAGATGTGGCAGGCCGTAAGTTTACAGATTTTCTGGCTGTTCGCGCTGACGTTTATCGGAAAACTGTTGAATACCCTTGCCATGAAAAAGGTCACTGTGCAAGGTGGCTGACATGGGATTCTAAATAGAATTTCTCTTGAAACGGGAAGAAAGGAATAGTAGATAAAATGAGATTATACGGAAAATATTTTGTGATTCATCTAAAAAGCGTTATGGTATACAAGACCTCCTTTCTGCTGACATGTATCGGGCAGTTTCTTGTATCTTTTAATGTATTCCTCGGGGTTTACTTTATGTTTCAGCGTTTTCACGTCGTGGAGGGATTTACCTACAACGAGGCTCTTCTGTGCTTTGGCATCACATTGATGGAGTTTTCTCTGGCAGAGACCTTTGCACGGGGATTTGATTTATTCTCATATATTGTAAACAAGGGGGAATTTGACAGGATTCTGGTGCGCCCCCGAAATGAGATTTTGCAGGTTCTTGGCAGCCGCATGGAATTCAGCAGGATCGGGCGCATATTTCAGGCCATTGTCATGTTCGCTTACGGCTTTGCGGTCAGCGATGTGAGCTGGAATCTTTTGAAGATCCTCACAGTGATTCTGATGATTCTAGGAGGAAGCGTTGTCTTTGGCGGCCTCTTTCTGATCTATGCCTCCATCTGCTTTTTTACCACGGAGGGGCTTGAATTTATGAATATTTTCACAGACGGAGCCAGAGAATACGGCAAATACCCCGTTTGCATCTACGGAAAAAGAGTGCTGCAGCTATGTACCTTTATGGTACCCTATGCCCTGATCCAGTATTATCCCCTTCTGTATCTTTTAGACAGAGGAAAGGCATATTACAGTCTGCTGCCAGTCGTTGCATGTCTGTTTCTTTTGCCCTGTCTGCTGCTCTGGAAGCTGGGCGTTCGGCACTATACCTCAAGCGGATCTTGATAACCGATTTCTTTTTCTCTGCATAGGATAAAATAAAAGCATAAGGAAACACAATGCACAACGATCAGATTACTCCAAGAATTAATTTTATAAGTCTTCTCGCCTATGAACGCCCCCAGGCAGTGGCGTGGGTGAACGGCGGCGTGGACTACCCTAGGATCAGCGGTCTTGTGAAATTCTATCAGACCTCCTACGGCGGTATCCTCATAGAAGCCGAACTGTTTAATCTTCCTAATGTTGATAGGGAAGGGGCTTCGGATTTTTACGCTATGCATATCCACGAAACCGGAAACTGCAGTGATTATTTTATGGGTACCGGCGGCCACTATAATCCGAAAAACACTCTTCACCCGGAGCACGCCGGCGATCTGATGCCTCTGCTTGCCAATCAGGGCTATGCCTACGGCGTTTTTTATGACAAACGCTTTACCATTCCGGACATCACGGGAAGGGCAGTGATCATCCACCTAAATCCCGATGATTTCACCACCCAGCCCGCCGGTAATTCCGGTGAAAGGATTGCCTGCGGCGTGATCAAAAAGGTCTTTTGACCTTTTTGATCATACATCTTCAATTTCTACCATTCCCTCCACATATTTCCGTTCCATCCGGTGTCTGGCTTTTCTTGTTTCCACGGAATCAAAGATAATGGAGAAATCATAATCCTCTGGATATAGTTCATCTGCCGCCACATGAAGCTTTACACGCTTGTGATTGATGTAAATTTTCTTATCCGGCAGCTGCACCCGGAGCACACCCTTTTCATTGACCGTTTCACAGACAATGCCGATTTTTTTGTCGGGATAGATCATGACACTGTCTCCACGCCTGAATTTCTCCGACAGATTCTTCGAAGCGATATTCTTTGTCTTGCGGATATGCGCGCTCTTTTCCTTTTGCAGTTCACCTTTTGCATCATTTGCCTTGTTGTTTTGTAATATGTTTGTCAGTTCCGCCGGCTTCCTGTCACAAGTGTTTTTTTCTCCGTAAGCCGCCACGGCTGCTCTTTGCAGCATGCTCTCCGGCATGCCAAGCTTTTTCGCAATATAGAAAGCGCAGCTTTCTCCCGCTTCCCCGATCACCAGCTGATACAAAGGCGCAAGGCTCTCCTTGTCAAAGGTCATTCTGGCATTGACAACACCCTCCTCCTTTTCCGCATAGGTTTTCACCTCCGGATAGTGGGTGGTCACCAGATAGAGGGTGCCGCTCTTTTTCAGTTCCTGCAAGATGGCAATGGCGATCCCCATTCCCTCCGCCGGGTCCGTGCCGGAACCGAGTTCGTCTAGGACTACCAGGCTCTCATTATCCGCCTTTTTCAGGATGGAAAGCACATTGGTGATATGGGCGGAAAAGGTGGAAAGATTCTCCGACAAGTTCTGACCGTCGCCGATATCACAGAGAATCAGATTGTTCATACAGATTTCCGCCTTTTCGCAGGCCACATGTAGACCGCACTGGGCCATCAGGCAGTTTAGTGCCACCGTCTTTATGGCAACGGTTTTTCCTCCCGTGTTGGGCCCCGTAATGATCACGCCGTTCACACCGTTTCCGATGGCAAACTGCAGCGGAACATTCACATTTCTATCCATAAGAGGGTGCCTTCCGTTCACCAGCCTTATATATCGTTCCGTGTTGATAAGTGGCTCCGTGCCCTCATGCGCCAAACTGAGTTTTCCCTTGGCAAACAGAAAATCCAGCTTTTCGATGGTCGCATTATTTCTGCCTATGACCTCCGCCTTATCGGAAAGCAGCACCGTCAATGTGTAAAGGATACGCCTCTCTTCATTCTCCTCATCAATCTTCATCTCCTGCAGTTCCTCATAGAGCTTTGATACCGCTGTGGGTTCGATAAACAGCGTGCTGCCGGTGGATGATTTGTCGATCACGGAACCGCTCACCCGAAACTTATATTCCTTTTTCACGGGAATACAGATATGCCCGTTTCTTGTGGTGCTGAAGCTGTCAGACATGCACTCCTTGTTAGCGCGAATGGCAGCATCCGCTTTCTCCCGCATCCGGCTTTCCGTCCTGTCGATTCCCTCCCGCAGGGATTTCAGGAGTTTGGAGGCATAATCATCCACTCTGTCACCTCTGATTTTCGCACTGATCTCCTCCCTGATCTCATCCAGTGGATCCAGATTTTCTTCATAGTAGGGAAGCCCGATATCATAAGCCTTTCCTCTGTTTAAATAGTCTTTCAGCCGTCTCACTGCCGTCAGATTGACGGCAATCTTCTGTAGCTGTTCCGGTGTCAGACACCCGCCTTTTTCTGCAATCAAAATCAGCTCCGGGATCTCCGAAAGTGTGGTGACAGGCGGTGTTCCGCATTTTTCCAGCATGAGCCTCGCCTCCGTCGTGGTGCGAAGAGACGCTTTCACTTCCGTTTCCGACAGGCTGGGACGAAGACCCCTGATCTGCTCCTTTGCCTTCTCCGTATTGGCAAAGGTTTCAAGCTGCTCTATCACCTTGTCAAACTCCAGCATCCTCGCTGAAGGTATTTCATAAAAAAAATTTTCTTTCATTTTCCTGCTCCCCTATGTCAGTGCCCTGTAAAAATCATATTCCAATATTCCCTTGATCTGCTTAAGAGCACCCTGTTTCAGTTCTTTTACCATAAGACAGTCTATATGGGGTAAGTGCACGGTTTTTCCGGGCAGGATTCCATAATCCGCTGCTGTCCGGAATCCCCTGGCATGATAATTCTTAGGGTTTCCCTCCACCAGTACTGCCTCAAATCCCATCTCGACTGCTTTTTGGAAACCATATTCAATCAGTTCTTTAGAAATATGCTGCCTTTGCAGGGTTGTCTCCACTGCCTTTCCCTCTGTCTCATCTTCAAATTCCGTAAATACCCTTTCAACAAGTTCAAGTGCATCCTGTCTGTGATTTTCCGTCATGGATTTAATGGTTCTGTTTACTGTTTTTTTGTTAGTCATACGTTTCATCATCCTTTCTACTGAGAATAAAAAAACGCCACGGGAAGTATCTGCTCTGCTTAAAATGCAATACTCCCGCGGCTGATTGATTCAGTAAGTAAACAATTTCCATAAACTTGCACTCGAAACCATATGCCGACACACTTTGCCGGTGGTCATAGAAGACAAAAAAGCATAGACCAAAACATCTATGCTTTTCATTTCATTGTTTACAATATTTCTTCTAACTAAAAAAATATTAAAAAGAAGCACATGTTAAGCATTCTGTAAGGCAGATAAAAGGACATAGCAATAGCGTAAAAGCAAGCACTGCCATTCCTCACAACTGTTTAGTTGTATGATTTCTCCATTTCTACGACGCTTAACATAAACGACCTCTCTTTCACTAATTCTGAATTCACTATAATTGATATTACCTTCGGTGTCAAGAAAATATTAGGTCAATTCAGCTCTCGTCATTTGAGAACTCTTCATTTGAGAACTGAAAGTTTGCGCGTAGCAATGAGCCATGCGCAGATGAACCGAATTGACTGACGGGAGCTTGCTCACAGGCAGACATATTCGAGTTCAGATGCATACGGCGAACGCCGCGACAACGAACAAGCGCAAGCTTGTGAGTGTCGGCATGGCGATACACCTACTAACTGAAATTGAACAAAATCGCTGCGCGATGGCCTGCCAAGGCTGTGGCGCAGTTTTTCTACTTTTTCAAAAAAGGCAGTGACAGGATCGTCCCAAGATAGTATTGTTAAAGCACGACCAATAACAAACTTCAAACACGGGCTTAGTCCCAACAACTGCCTATGAAAAG
>JAGAQU010000087.1 GCA_017622575.1 Lachnospiraceae bacterium | reverse complement strand
CCCCAAATTTTGGATGATTTGTCAAGAGTTTTTTTGAAAATTTATTCAGAAAATGCATAAGAACATGAGGTGAACAAGAAAAAAGAATAATAAAAAAAGAGCGGAAATATGGGACTTGTAGAGTTTCCGAGACCGCTCAGAGGAAAGAAACGAGGAGGATAACTAAAATGAAAATCACATTAAAAGATGGTTCTGTCAAGGAATACGACAGTGCAAAAAGTGTTTATGAAATTGCGGCAGATTTGAGCGAGGGACTTGCAAGAGCAGCCTGTGCCGGGGAAGTGGACGGAGAGGTAGTTGACTTAAGGACAGTGATCGATAAGGATTGTTCCTTAAATATCCTGACAGCAAATGATCCTGAGGGTCTTCGCACCATCAGACATACCTGTTCCCATGTGATGGCAGAGGCGGTTAAGAGACTGTTCCCGGAAGCAAAGCTTGCCATCGGGCCCAGTATTGATACGGGTTATTATTATGATTTTGATCATGAACCTTTTTCAAGAGATGACCTTGATAAGATCGAGGCCGAGATGAAAAAGATTATCAAGGAAGGTCATGAGTTAAAGAGATTTACCCTGCCCAGAGAAGAAGCCATCAAATTTATGGAGGAAAAGGGGGAACCCTACAAGGTAGAGCTGATCAGGGATCTTCCGGAAGGCTCGGAAATTTCCTTCTATGACCAGGGCGGCTTTACGGATCTGTGTGCAGGTCCTCACCTGATGAACACAAAGGGGATCAAGGCATTCAAGCTGACTTCTTCTTCCATGGCGTACTGGAGAGGGGATGCCGAAAAAGCAAGGTTACAGAGAATTTACGGTACTGCCTTTAACAAGAAAGAGGAGCTGGCAGAGTATTTAGAGCAGCTTGAGGATGCCAAGAGACGTGACCACAATAAGCTGGGCCGTGAGATGGAACTCTTTACCACGGTTGATGTTGTCGGTCAGGGACTTCCCTTATTCCCGCCCAAGGGAACCAAGATGATCATGAAGCTGCAGCGCTGGATCGAGGATCTGGAAGACAAGGAATGGGGTTATGTCCGCACCAGAACACCCCTTATGGCCAAGAGTGACCTTTATAAAATTTCAGGACACTGGGATCACTACAAGGACGGCATGTTTGTGTTGGGTGATGAAGAGAAAGATAAAGAGGTTTTCGCCCTTCGTCCCATGACCTGTCCTTTCCAGTATTATGTATATAAGAACACTCAAAAATCCTACCGTGATCTGCCCTATCGAATGAGTGAGACCTCCACTCTGTTCAGAGCTGAGGATTCCGGTGAGATGCACGGTCTTACAAGAGTCCGTCAGTTTACGATCACAGAGGCGCACAATGTGATCCGCCCCGACCAGGCAGAAGAAGAATTATCAAACTGCTTCAATCTGGCATATTACGTTCTGAGTGTACTTGGTCTTGAGAAGGATGTAACCTTCCGCCTTTCCAAGTGGGATCCGGCCAACAAAAAGAAATATCTGGGAGATGAGCATTATTGGGAATCCACCCAGGACGTGCTCAGAAAGCTTCTTCAGGAGAAGCAGGTCCCATTTGTGGAGGCAGACGGAGAGGCAGCCTTCTATGGTCCCAAGATCGATATTCAGGCCAAGAATGTGTATGGCAAGGAAGATACCATGATCACCATTCAGCTCGACTGCGCAATTGCGGAAAACTTTGATATGTATTATGTGGATCAGAACGGTGAGAAGGTTCGCCCTTATATCATTCACAGAACCTCTATGGGATGCTATGAGAGAACACTGGCATGGCTGATCGAAAAATATGCCGGTAAGTTCCCCACATGGCTGTGCCCGGAACAGGTACGTATCCTTCCTATTTCAGAAAAATATGCCGACTATGCTGAGAAAGTGCGTAAAGAACTTGCTTTGGCAGATGTGGATGTGACAGTGGATAACCGCTCTGAGAAGATCGGCTTTAAGATCCGTGAGGCCAGAATGGACAGACTCCCTTATATGCTGGTAGTGGGACAACAGGAAGAGGCAGACGGTACGGTTTCCGTCAGAAGCAGATTCGCGGGAGATGAAGGTGTAAAGCCTCTTTCTGAATTTATTGCCCAGATCACGGAAGAGATCAGAACCAAAGCAATCCGCAAGGAAGAGGTTTCGGAAGAGAAAAAATAGAAAAGAGGCTGTAAATGAAGCAGAGATTAAAGTGGGATGAAATCATAGGGTTTTTGTTTTTCCTGATCAGCATCGGGATGCTTGGTTTTTCTGTGTATTTCTGCTTCAGCAGCGATATCTGGTATGATGAACTGTTCACCATGGGACTGTCAAATCAGCCCTGCGGTGAACTGATTTTAAAGACAGCCAGGGATGTACATCCTCCGCTGTATTATCTGATTGTGAAATTATTTCTGACAGGAGTAAGGAGTGGCAGTCCACTTAGTCAGGTAGTGGCTGCCAAGCTTGCATCCTGTCTTCCCTTCTTTCTCTGTATTCTTTTTTCCGTTTATAAGATCAGAAAAAATTTCGGGATGCTTACCGCAGGACTTTTTTCCTTTTTGCTAATCTCCATGCCCCAGATGGCAGATTATACCGTAGAGATCAGAATGTATGGCTATGCCCTTTTGTTCATTACGGTGGGAATGGTGACTGCTTATGAACTTTTAAAGAAAAACAGGACTTCGGGATGGCTCCTTTTGACAATCTGTGCGCTTTGTGCCTGCTACACCCATTATTTTGCCTGCGTGGCAGCCTGTATGATCTATCTTTGGCTGTTTGTGTCCATGTGTTATGGGAAGAAATTAAAGCAGATGATAAAGCCTTATCTTTTCAGCAGTATGATCTGTGTGCTCGGGTATCTGCCCTGGCTTCTTGCAGTGGTGACAAAGCAGGCTTCTCAGGTAAAGGAAAATTACTGGATTCAGCCTGTTTCGTTAAGGACGCTGGCGGGCTGTGTGAAATTTATTTTTATGCCGGGCTTTGCAGGTGAAAAAGTCAGTATGGCGGTCGCGTGCATCTTCTTTGCACTTTATGTTCTGACAGTTACATACAGTCTTTTTATTCTGTGGGAAAGAGGACAAACAGGAGAGGAAGAAGAAAACGGCAAATATCTGTTTGCGTATGGCGGGATTCTTGTGCTTGCCGGTGTGATCCTCTTTGGTATGGTGGCTTCTATTCTGGTAAAGCCCATATTCGTGTATCGCTATATGCTGCCTGCCATGGGTGTGTTCTGGCTTTCCTTTGCAATCCTTGTAGGGCTGGAAAAAAAGAAAAAAGCGGCAGTGATACCGGTTCTGTTGTTTTTAGGGGTGATAGGAATCGGGAATTTCCGTTCCTTTTACGGGGAAGAAATGTGGAAAAAGCTGCAGATGGAGAAGGCACTTTCCGAGCTTTCCCGGATAGAGAGCGAGGATATCATTCTTTACAATTTTGACCAGACCCAGGGAGTTGCTTCCTATTATCTTTCCAACGAAACTTATCTGTGGTACGGAAAGACCGAGGAATTGATCCGGGAAATGTTCCCTTATAATCATACTCTGGTGGAGGGGGATTTTTCCGATGAAGAGGGAATCATCCGTATCAAAGAGCTTTTGAAGGAAGGAAGGACTCTGTGGTTTTTCGGAAGCGGCAATGCCAGAGAGGAAATCCTTGAGAAGTGGAGAGCGGAGAAAATAGACGCAGAGGAAGTGGCAAGTGTCATGATAGAAAGATATTGGTTTAACATTTATCGCATAACAGTCGGTTAACATTGACGGAATGGTAAAATAAAGGTAAAATAAGTATATTAACAGACAAATATGTGTAAGAGAAAGAATTGTATATAAATTGCAGTGAGGGGAGTTCCTAATGAAAAGAAAAACTGACAATTTGGGAAATAAAGGTTTTACGCTGGTGGAATTGATCGTGGTCATGGTCATTCTTACTTTGCTGGCGGCAATCCTGGTGCCAAGTCTCCTTGGCTGGATCGATGAGGCGAAGGGAAAACAGTACATATTGAGTGCCAGAAGTATCTACATGTCAGCGCAGGCGATTGAATCGGAAAAGTATGCGGCATGGGACGGCACCAGCGCAAATGCGAATCATAACCTTTCCGATTCCGATAAAGCAAGGATTATGAGGATGGCAGACGTGGAAGGCGCTGAGATCATAAGCGTACAGTTTGAGAGCGATACACTGGGCGGCTCCGGAGCATCCTCCAATCATGGCTATTATACGATCGTGGGTATCACGGTCAGATATGAAAGCGTTACGGTCATTCTTGCCGATGGAATCTGGACAGTAATGCGTAATTGAAGCTTAGAGGAATCAGATTAGCGGTGCCGGCCGGCACCGCTAATGTGGTATTAAGTAAAGGAAGGTTACACTATGGCAAAATATCTGTATCAGGCCAGAGACAAGGATGGGAATCTTGAAACGGGAACCATGACGGCAGCCGACGAGGATGAGTTATACCGCTGTCTGAAGGAAAAGGGAAAATTTCTGATCGATACCGAGGATGCGCTGGAGGGAAAGACACATCACCAGCTGCCTGCACTGATGCTGTCTGAGTTTAACAGAGAGCTTGGGGATATGCTGGGAGCCGGAGTGACTTTGGTACGTGCACTGACCATTCTTTCCCGGGAAGAAACCAGAAAGAAAAAAGAGCGCGAGATCCTTGCCCAGGTACTGAAAATGGTGCGTCAGGGAGATTCCGTTTCCGATGCTATGGAAAAACAGTGCGGCGCATTTCCTCTTTTGATGATCAATATGTACCGCGCGGCCGAGACAAGCGGAAGCCTGTCAGATACGGCGAAACGCCTGGCAGTTCATTATGAAAAGGAGCATCAGCTGAACACCAGAATAAAGGGAGCGACCACTTATCCAAAGATACTCTGCATCCTGGCGGTTGTTGTGGTTGTTTTTATCATGAGCTTCATATTGCCGCAGCTTTCTGAACTGTTTGATTCTCTCTCAAAGCTTCCGGCATCTACAAGGATCTTGTTTGGAATCAGCAATTTTGTACAGAGTCATTTTAAGGCACTGCTCGCGGCGATCGTGATTCTCGTTGTGATTATCATCCTGCTTTCAAAGATGCCTGCAGTGAGATTGAAGAAGGATGAGTGGAAACTGAAGCTGCCCATTGTGGGAAAACTTCTCAGTGTGATCTATACAGCGAGATTTGCCAGATGCTTAAGTTCTCTGTACTGTGCGGGAATCCCCATTGCAACTGCCATGCAGGTTGTAAAGAGAACCATTGGGAATGTTTACATAGAAAGCCAGTTTGACAGAGCGGTCAGCCTTCTTCGGGAAGGTAAAAATTTGAGTGAAGCGGTGGAATCCATCAAGGGCTTTCGCGGAAAGCTTGCTTCCGTGATCAGAGTTGGTGAGGAAAGCGGTGATCTTGCCATGATGCTTGATTCTCTTGCAGATTCCTTTGACTATGAATCGGAGACTGCGGTAAACAGACTGATCAGTTATCTGGAGCCTGTTCTGATCATTGTAATGGCAGTGGTGATCGGCTTTATCATGGTAGCGGTTATGCTGCCGATTTATGATTCTTATTCCGCAATCGGTACAAATGTATATTATTAAAAGGGGTGGAAAAATTGGCTGCGATTTTATATTTATCGAATGAACTTGTGCAGGTCATAGAGGCCAAAGGAAAAGGAAAAACAGTATGTGTCCAGAACGTGTGGCAGGAGGAAGCGCCGGAAGGCAGCATTATAAACGGCATCATTACGGATGAGGAGGCTTTTGTTGCGTGGATCCGGGATTTCTTTGTGAGGAACAAACTTCCCAAAAAAGAAATTTCTCTGGTGGTTAACAGCAGCCAGTTTAATCATAAAGTATTGGAATTCCCGGGGTTTAAGGATGCGGATATCAAAAAAATGATTCCCAGGGAATTTTCGGAACACAGGACAGATAATACCCTGTTCACTTATTATGTTCTTGAAAAAGATAAAAACTCCAAAATGCAAAGTGTTTTTGCAACTGCAGTGGAAAAGGAGTTCCTGGTATCCTACATCAATCTTTTTAAGCAGGCCGGCATTGAGATCTCTTCCATTGATTCGGAGGTGGGAAGCCTGGTGCGCCTGTTTTCCAATTCCCCCGAGATACAGAATAAAACCTGTCTGATCCAGGTACTGGACGGCAGGGAAGTGATCAGTATGCTGTTTGTGAAGGGAAGATATTATTATTCCCAGAAAAACAGATTGTTCAGCCAGGATTTTCTTGAGGAGCTGCCGCAGGAACTTTTGTCTATCAGGGATAAACTTTTCCAGTTTGTGACTTCACAGCAGATAAAAGAGCCCATTCAGACAATTTATCTGTGTGGAAAAGGCCAGAGTGAGCTTCGGAAAGTGATGGAAGATGACAAACTCTTTCTGGGAGAAAAGGTCATCTTTGTAGATAAGGCCGTTAAAAAGAAAAAAATTGAATTTATGTATCCGGTGGGAATTTTGCTTGGCAAAAACCAGGGATCTACCTTTTTCAGACAGCTGCGGCAGAATCAGAAGGAAAAGAAAAAGCAGCGGGAGATTGCAAATCTCCTGTTCCCTCCTTTAGCAGTGCTTTTGGTATGTCTCCTGATTACGGCTTTTATGGGAAATCGATATTTGTCCGGCATGGAAGAACTGAGGAAGCTTCAGAAATTCATGCAGGAAAGCGATGAGGCAAATGCCAACTTTAAGCTGTCTTCTGCCAGTGTGGAGACGATGAGGGCAAAGATCAGTACCGTGGAGGAGATCTGGGATCACCTGATGAGCTATCCCGTCATCAATTCCTCTATAGAGCAGACGCTGAAGGAATGTGCCGGAAGTGAAGTTTCCGTTGAGATCAAGAGCTTCCAGCGTGACAGCGGAGTGCTTACCCTGGAGGCGGAAGCAAAGGATGTGAGAAGCATCACAGGATTTATAGCCGCACTGCAGGAACAGGAGATATTTGAGGCAGTGGAATACAGTGGCTTTACTTATGTAACCGGAGTGGACAATTATAATATTCATGTGGTCTGCTGTATGGCAGAAGGCGCAGGAAGATAAGGAGGCACAAAAATGAATATGACAGTGACGGAAAGTGATAAAAAACTGCTCTCTTTTCTGGCAGCCTTTCTTCTTGCAATCGCATTTATCTTTTTTATGTTCAGACCGCTTACAGAAAAGAACAAAGCGCTTGAGAAGGAGATAAGTGAGGCAAAGCAGCAGGAAATCTCCATTGATATGTCGGCTTCTCTTTCTGAAGATATGTCTCAGACAGAGCAGGCCGTGCGAGAGCAGATGACAGGTGTTCTGCAGAGATTTTATCCCATGCTGCAGAGCCAGGACGCGGGTAATATGGTTACGGTTTTGATGCTGAATCACAGCCTTCAGATACAGAATATGCAGATCACAATGCCGGAAAAGGCAAGTAATCTGAAATGGTATCAATATTCGGAAAATGCAACGCCTATGGTCCCGGAGGAAGCTTCGCAGGAAGAGAAAGCTACAAAGAGTGAAGAAGCTTTTGGTGTATATGCTGCAAGAGTTTCCTGCACGGCAGAGGGCAGCAGGGAAGATCTGATGGCACTTGTGGATGATATTTCCGAAAATTATCCGGCGATCAGTATTCTTTCCACAGAGTGGTCCACCATTGAGACACCTGCGACAGTGCCGGTAACAGAGATGAAAAGTGAAGATGAGACTGACCGTGATGAGGAAACGGAAGACGGGCAGGAAAAGGAAACACCGTCAACGCTTGTTAAGACCACGGGAAGTCTGACAATTACATTGGAAATATATATGTGTAATCAATAGCGCCCTTTGCGGGAATGATTTGGAGGTTAGGGAATGGAAGCAATGACCGGTAAAAATCTGAAGATCGGCGATGTACTGAAGGAGCAGGGATATCTGACGGAGGAAGACCTTGAGAAGGCCCTTGAAGTGCAAAAGGAAAGCGGTGGCAAGCGCCTTGGAGAGGTGTTGATTGAACAGGGATATATTACAGAAAACCAAATGCTTCAGGCCATGGCAGCCAAAATGGACTGTCAGGTGGTCAATATCGATAATCTGTCCGTGGACATTACGGCAGTCGGAAAGATTCCGAAACAGGTAGCTGAGAAATATTGCATGCTGGCAGTCGGAAATGAAGGCGGAAGACTCCGGGTAGTGGTAAATGACCCTTTGAATTTTTACGGACTCGAGGATGTGCGTCAGATTACGGGACAGGAACTTTTGATCCTCCTGTGTGAAAAGCATACACTGGAAAAAGCTATCCGCTATTACTATGCAGAGATATCTGCGAAGATCGCCGCCATCAAGGCAAATGAAAACACAGAGCCTGTGGTGGAGGAGATGGAGGTGGAAGACGGCGATGATGACACACCGGTCATCAACCTTCTGAACAGTCTGATTCAGCGCGCTTACAGTGCCGGAGCCAGTGATATCCATATTGAGCCTTTTGAAGACAAGACTCTCGTGAGAATGAGGGTGGACGGCACGATCGTGGAATATGTGACGTTAAAAACCAGTGTACATAATTCCCTGATCGCCAGAATCAAAATCCTGTCAGAACTTGACATTGCAGAGAGGAGACGTCCCCAGGATGGTCATTTTAGAACAAAGCAGCCGGACGGCTGGTTAAATATCCGTGTTTCCGTGATCCCAACGGTGTTCGGGGAAAAGGCAGTGCTCCGATTGCTTTCGGGCAATGCTAAAATTGATAACAGCAGTACGATGGGTATGTTGCCGGATGATTTTGAAAAATTAAAGAGAATGCTGCAGTCTCCCAATGGAATTATTTATCTTACCGGTCCTACCGGTTCCGGCAAGACTACCACGCTCTATATGGTGCTGGAGGAACTGTCCAGAAAAAATGTGAATATTTCCACGATTGAAGATCCTGTGGAAAAGAATATACCGAAAGTAAATCAGATGCAGGTAAATACGCTGGCGGGACTTACCTTTGAGACCGGACTGCGGGCACTTCTTCGTCAGGATCCTGATATTATCATGGTGGGAGAGACGAGAGATCCGGAAACGGCATCGATTTCCGTGCGTTCCGCTCTGACGGGACACCTGGTATTTTCCACGCTCCATACAAACGATGCGGCATCTTCTGCAATCCGGCTTAAGGATATGGGACTTGAGCCCTATCTGATTGCCAATTCCATGATAGGAGTTGTTGCCCAGAGACTGATGCGCAAGGTCTGCAGAGAATGTGCCGTTCCCGTGGAACCTACGGAGGAGGAGAGCAGGATACTGGGAGTGAGACTCCCGAAGGTGATGAAGGCATGCGGCTGTCCTTCCTGCAACAATACGGGATATAAAGGAAGAGTTGCCGTTCATGAAATCCTGCATATTGACAAACAGGTGAGAAAGCAGATCATGGAGAATGCTCCGGTGGAGGAAATAAAGGAATATGCCATTTCCCATCAGCATATGAGAACCTTAAAACAGTGTGCCATTCACTATCTCAAGGAGGGCATTACCACAGTGGAAGAGGTTTTAAAGGTTGCCTATTATGAAGAATAACAATAAAGGTTTTACATTAGTGGAGCTGGTGGTAAGCTTTGTGATCATTCTAATCCTTGCTTCCCTCAGCATTGTGGGTGTGCTTGCTTACCAGGATTTTGCCGATTTTAAAAGACAGAACAGCTATGCCCAGACTCTCTTTGCATCGGCACAGCAGACGATCACCGCTTGCAGTGTCAGGGGGGAGATGGATGAGCTTTTGGCGGTTTCGGATACGCCCCTTTTTCTGGATACGGTGATTACCCCATCCGGCATCACCGCAGATCAGGTAAAAGGAGGCAGCTCTGCCAAGGAAGATACGATATATTGTCTTGTGGGCTCAAAGGAAGCTTATGAAAAGTATCTGAAAGGAGAGTACCGGGACAAAAAGGATATGGAAAGCAGAAAATATCAGGTGCTTTATGATATTTTCAGTGACTATGTGACGGATCAGTCTGTTCTTTCTGCAGCAGTGGCATTGGAATACAATCCGGAAAAGGGACTTGTATATGGTGTTCTGTACAGTGATAAAAACGGTTCTTTTACGTATACTGCCACAAATAAAAACGGAAGAGTCAACATCTGTGACAGGCGGGAAGATTACAGAAGTGAGTATCTGATTGGATATTATGGACTGGATTAAAGAGGAAGGAGCTTTTGCATGAACAAAAAGAATGCGGGTGTGACTACCATCGTAGTGGTTTGTGTCATGGCAATTATCATGGCTCTTTCCCTTTCTCTTTTTCTGACGGCGTCTGTGCTGATGAAATCATCGGCATCTTCCGCGGCGAAAGAACAGTGCAGGATATTGGCGGTTACATTCAGCAGGCAGTTGGAAGAGCAGATCACAGACGAGGACAATGTTTATGAGGACCGGCTTTCTGAAAATGCCTCCCGGGCGGAGGATATTCACAGCCTTTCTCTCTGGCATTATGTGAGACAGGAGATCACGGACGGTGCATGGCCCTATTATGAGGAGCCCGGCAGTATTCTTCACAACAGCGAAAATGCCATAAGATCCTTTACCATGGACCCCTCAGGAGTAGCGAGTGAGATCGCTTCCTATGATATCTCCATGTACTGGACTCACGGAAAAGAGGAGAAAATTCCGGAATATCTTATCATTAAAACAAAAGTAACGGTAAAGGAGCAGTCCTGTACCATCACAGATCGTTACAGACTGCATATTTCAGACGAAAACGGATATGAAAGCTGGAAGTGGGAGCATGTGGACAAAAAATAAGAAAAAAAGAGATAACAGAGGAACCAGCATGGTTACCATGGTGGTTTCCTTTGCACTCCTGATGATTTTTGTGACCGGTTTTTATAAGGTACAGAAGGTATCCCAGAATATGATGATGGATTCCAAGGATCTCCTTGTGAATAACAGGGAGCTTATCAAAGCGTATTACTTGGGGGAAACAGATAATAATGCGGTTGCAGGGAATGTGCGTCTTTCCTTCAGCGGTGCGGATGGTGGCTTTACCATTGACGCAAGTCTGTACCGGGCCGAAAAGGATGGACTTACCGGAACCGTTTATTATTATCAGCAGGAAGAGGAGAGAGTGCCCGGTGAACAGGAAACGGAAAAAAGATAACAGAGGAATGTCTCTGGCTGAATTGATCGTCACCTTTGCTCTGATGGGAATTTTTCTTGCAGCGGTGGCTGTAGTGATTTCTTCTTCTGTGCTGATCCACAGTGAGCTGACAGGAACCATGTATGCCCAGAGTGTGAGTGAGACCCTGCTTGACAAGATCGCGGGGGAACTTGCGGCAGCAGATCCGGTGGGCAGCAAAGCAATCGTAGCGGGAAGAACCCTTAAGGAAGGAGAAGACATAGGCGGCGGTGTGTCATTTTATGACAGAGAAGGGATCAAAGCCAGTTTTTATGTGGAGGACGGCCTGCTTGTGATGAAGGCAGACGAGAACTGGAAAATGGATGAGAAAGCGTATATGGGATACCGCATCACGGAAATGAAGATAAGCCGGCTGAACAAAGAAAATGTGCTGGAGATTGTTCTTACGATCCGGAATTTAAAGACAGATTTTACTTACACAGCTTCCAGAGCGGTTGCCTGTTATAATTTTGAGTCGGAAAAAGATTTTGAAAAAATAAGGGAAGAAGATATTCTTCTGGAATAAAAGAAAAAAGATGAGCCATACTATTAATGTCATATGAAAAAGGAGGTTGAATGGTATGGCTCAGCTTGATTGTGCAGTAACCAATTGTGGTTATAATAAGGAGTGTTATTGCTGTAAAGGTGATATTATGGTAGGCGGAAAGCATGCCTGTCATGAGGAGGAGACCTGCTGCGAAAGCTTTATAGATGGAAAGAAGGACAGCTTTACAAGTGCCCTGGAGCATCCCAGCAGAACCATCAGTATCGACTGTGAGGCAGTCAAATGTGTGTATAACAGCAATTATAAGTGCGTGGCAGATCACGTGGATATTAAGGGCTGCGGCGCCTGTGATTGCAGGGAGACATCCTGTGCTACATTTAAAGAAAAATAAAGGTATCGGAAAAAGAGATTGAAAATACTGTCCGGAGAGCAGCCGGACAGTATTTTTATACTTGAATCAGAGGGGAAAGTGTGATTAAATAATAATAGTGTTGTTTTTAAAGGGATAGACAGATAGGGGTTTGCAATGGTTTTTAAGAAGTGGAAATTGACGGCTGTACTTTTATCTGCAGGTATGATGCTTGCAATGTGCGGTTGTGAGAAGAAGGTTATTTCCGTATCTTCTGTTTCCGAAGAAGAGGGGCAGGAAACAGAGTACATAGAAATGCAGGAACTTGAATTAAAGGAAAAAGAGAGGAAAAACGGCAGAGAAAATATCAAATATTGTGCGGTCATGATCCCCGCAGGGTATCACGAATCTGAAGAGATACCGGGTATGTATCTGCATGAGAGAACACCTCTCGATTCCTCCAATATCTATTATTCCGTGTCGGAAGGAAGCCGCGAAGGCTTTCTATCCTCCGATCTGACGGAAGAAGAATATCGGGAAACCATCGAGAATGCACTGAATGAAAACGGGCAGGAGGGCTCTCTTACCATTGATTCCTTTGAGGAGATCGACATGGACGGAATCCCTGCTTATAAGATCAGAACCACCTATGAGACGGATGAGAATTCCATTCAGCAGCTGACCTATCTGGTACTGGCGGAGGATACTTATACCATTACCTACAGCCAGTCGGAGGATGATGAGCTGATGGCGGATTTTGAGATTTCTGACGGAACCATTAAGCTGGTCAAGGAAGAAAGTGTGCAGACTGCCAGCACGGAGAAAAAATAATTTTTAAATATTTATGTCATAGATATTGACATATCCGGAATATGATGATATAGTGTTTTAATGTGTGAGGAACACATACAACAAGCAGAGTATCCACTCTCACCCTGTGGCAATCGGGCTGACAGGCGTTCAAAGTTCCAAACCTCGTAGTACAGCAGTATTGGTGTGAGTATGCATTGAGGTTTACGAGAGGAATGTGTGATTTAGGTGGATAGTTATGCTATCCACTTTTTTATTCTTTTTTCTTGTAGGAGGGAAAAACCATTAGCGAATTATTCATTAACGAACAGATCAGAGACAAGGAAGTACGTGTAATCGGAGAAGATGGTGAGCAGCTTGGTATCATGTCTGCCAGAGAAGCACTGCAGCTTGCAGAGGAGGCGGGAGTTGATCTCGTAAAGATCGCACCCACAGCAAAGCCTCCCGTGTGCAAGATTGTAGATTACGGAAAGTTCAAATATGAACAGACCCGTAAGGAGAAGGAAGCTAAGAAGAAGCAGAAGGTGATTGAGATCAAGGAAATCAGATTGTCACCCAATATTGACACCAACGATCTGAATACCAAGATAAATGCAGCTAAGAAATTCCTTAGTAAAGGAGACCGGGTAAAGGTTACCTTGCGTTTCAGGGGACGTGAAATGGCACATATGGCAGCAAGCAAGCACATCCTGGATGATTTTGCCGAGGCACTCGCGGATGTCAGTGTGGTGGAGAAGGCTCCTAAAGTAGAAGGAAGAAGTATGACTATGTTTTTAACTGAGAAGCGTTAATCGTCAGTTAAAATAGATGATGGAAGGGAGACCTTCTATCGGCAAGAAATTAATTTGAAATACAGGAGGAATCAGTTATGCCAAAAATGAAAACCAGCAGAGCTGCTGCAAAGCGTTTTAAAGTTACAGGAACAGGTAAATTAAAGAGAAGCAAAGCTTATAAGAGCCATATCTTGACCAAGAAGACTACTAAGAGAAAGAGAAACTTAAGACAGCCTGCAATCACAGACGCAACAAACGTTAAGAATATGAAGAAGATTTTACCTTATTTATAAGGTAAAAATGCTATAAGAGTCGTAAGGAGGAAATAAGACATGGCAAGAATTAAAGGCGGTTTGAATGCCAAGAAAAAACATAACAGAGTATTAAAGCTTGCAAAGGGCTACAGAGGAGCCAGAAGCAAACAGTATAGAGTAGCAAAGCAGTCCGTAATGAGAGCATTAGCTTCTTCTTATGCAGGACGTAAGGAAAAGAAGCGTCAGTTCAGACAGTTATGGATCGCACGTATCAATGCAGCTGCAAGATTAAACGGTTTATCCTACAGCAAGTTCATGTATGGACTTAAGGTAGCCGGAGTAGACATCAACAGAAAGATGCTTGCTGAGATGGCAGTAAATGATGCAGAAGGATTCAAGACTCTTGCAGAGCTTGCAAAGAAGAATATTGCATAATTTAAGACGAATGACGGAGACCTTATCAGAAATGATAAGGTCTTTTCTATATTAGCTGTTTGTGATATGATAAACTCAATTTAAAGGTAAGAGGTGTATCATGAGAGTGTTAGAAAATTTGAATCCGAAGGATGTGTTTTACTATTTTGAAGAGATATGCAGGATTCCACATGGCTCAGGCAATGTGAACGAGATCAGCAACTATCTTGTAAATTTTGCAAAAGAGAGAAATCTGGAGCATTATCAGGATAAAATTGGAAATGTGATTATCATAAAAGAAGCTTCCGGAGGTTATGAGGATCATGAACCGGTGATGCTGCAGGGACATATGGATATGGTGGCAGTCAAAAAGCCGGACTGCGATATCGATATGGCAAAGGAGGGACTCAGGCTCCGGACAGAGGGGAATAAGGTCTATGCGGAAGGTACCAGCCTTGGCGGTGATGACGGAATCGCGGTTGCCTATGGCCTCGCTCTTCTTGCGGGAGAGGAATATAAGCATCCAAGGATCGAGCTGGTGATCACCGTGGATGAGGAGACAGGAATGGATGGTGCCAGAGCTATTGACTTTGCACCCTGTAAGGCACACACGCTGATCAATCTGGATTCTGAGGAAGAGGGATACTTCTGGGTTGGCTGTGCCGGCGGTGCCAGGGTGAATTACGGCTTATCCTATGAGGAGATGAAAATAGAAGGAATTCCCTGTACCATCAAAGTTTCCGGCCTTCTGGGAGGTCATTCCGGAGCGGAAATCCATAAAGAGAGGGGAAATGCCAACTGTCTTCTTGGAAGAGTGCTGGCAGAGCTTTCCGGAAAAGTGACTTTTGCCATTGAATCGATGGAAGGCGGTCTTGCTGACAATGCCATACCGAGGGAGGCTGTTGCAAACCTGGTTTTGACCGGAGAGGCATCTTCCGCTGCCAAAGCGGCTAAAGAGGTGGTGCTTCGGATACAGAAGGAGCTTGCAACCGAGCTTGCGGATAAGGATCCGGACGTAAAACTGGAAATTTCCTTTGCGGAGTGTGCAGAGAGAATCTGTATGGAGGAGAAGGCTTCTGCCCGTGTCGCAGCCTTTTTAAACAGTATTCCCCACGGCGTGCAGGCTATGAG
The DNA here is from genome assembly GCA_017622575.1 of Lachnospiraceae bacterium. Lineage (GTDB taxonomy): Bacteria > Bacillota > Clostridia > Lachnospirales > Lachnospiraceae > Suilimivivens. The sequence goes on along the minus strand of JAGAQU010000087.1, from coordinate 42,050 downwards.
CGGTGCCATGGAAGGCCTGGTGGAGACTTCTTTAAATCTGGGTGTCTTTTCCTGTAAAGGGGGAGAGCTTCATGGAGGAATCTCCGTGCGAAGTTCTCTGGAAAGCGCTAAAAATGCTTTGGTCTTGAAATTGAAGAGCATTGGTGTGCTTGCGGGAATCAGTGTGGAGGTAACGGGAGATTACCCGGGATGGGCATATCGAAAGGATTCACCGCTCCGCGATAAAATGACCGAGGTCTATGAGAGAATGTATCATAGGAAACCGGAGATAAGAGCGATTCATGCGGGACTTGAATGTGGACTTTTTTCCGGGAAAATAGAGAATCTTGACTGTGTGTCCATAGGACCGGATATGAAGAATATTCACACTACGGAGGAGGAACTCAGCATCTCTTCTACGGAGAGGGTATGGGAATTCCTGATTCATCTTTTGGAGGAATTATAATGGATCTTGGACGAAAAAATATAAAAAAAATAAGGGGATTGATTCTTTTTACTGCGATAGTGATTCTGGCGCTTGTTAAGTTTGATGCAATCTGTCAGGGAATTGTTTTTCTGCTGAGTATTGTAAAACCATTTCTGATTGGGGCAGTGATTGCTTTTATACTGAATCTTCCCATGAGATTTTATGAGAGGAAACTGTTTGAAAGGCCGTCGCTTAATGCCAGAAAGCAGAAAATTTATGAGAAGATAAAAAGGCCTGTCAGTCTGATTCTTTCATTTCTGTCCGTGGTGCTTGTGATCGCGCTGGTGGTTATTACGGTGATCCCCCAGCTGGTATCGACAGTTAAGATCCTGACACAGGAAATTCCCATATTTTTCAACAATATTTTTTCACTGCTTGAAAAATTACTGGCTTCCAATCCGGAATATCAACAGCAGTTAAGTAACATTAAAATACCGGAGATTGACTGGAAGAGTGTTATCACAGCGATCATTGATTTCTTAAAGAACGGTATGGGAAGTATTGCGGTGACTACTTTCTCTGTGGCAAGCAGTATTGCAAGCGGAACTGTGAATTTCTTTGTGGCGCTGATTTTTTCCTTCTATATTCTGCTTCAGAAGGAAAAACTGGGAGACCAGTTTAGTCGTACCATAAAGGCCTATACAAAGCCTGCCGTTTATGAATGGATCATGAAGGTTGCAAGGCTCCTGAATCAGAATTTCAGTAAGTTCATTACGGGTCAGTGTGTGGAAGCGGTGATTTTGGGATCCATGTTTGTTGTCACCATGTCAATTCTGAGATTTCCTTTTTCCATTATGATCGGTGTGATGATCGCTTTCCTTGCGTTGATTCCTATTGTGGGTGCATTTATCGGCTGCGCTGTGGGAGCTTTCCTGATTCTGGTGGACAGTCCGGCAAAGGCAATCGGCTTCATCATTTTATTCCTGATCCTGCAGCAGATCGAAGGAAATCTGATCTATCCCCATGTGGTGGGTAATTCTGTTGGCCTTCCCTCTATCTGGGTGCTCGCTGCAGTCACCATAGGCGGCAGTCTTATGGGAATTGTCGGGATGTTGATTTTTATCCCGCTGCTCTCCACTGTATATTTCCTGCTTCGTGAGGATGTGAATAAGAGGAATGGGAGTCTGTGCGTTTCCGCTGTCGGGAAATCCGATGACAGTGGGAAACGGCGGAATGAATGAGGTCTTTGGCTGTGAAGTGGTGTTATTGTCTGGACTTCAAGTAAATAGGTTAAAAAAATAAAGAGGCAAATCTTTGGATGATTTGCCTCTTTACTAATTTCAGTTATTTCAATTTGTGCTTATGCTTAAAGATAAGGATTTTGCCCGCTAATGTCTGATGAAGCGCTGGTATTTGCGTAAGGATCCTGGTACGAATTTTGGAAAGGATCGTTGCCGGAAGGACCGGAAACCTTAATCTTTAAAGCTTCATAGAGCTGTGCGTTTGTCAGATACTGATAGGGCGCTACATAGAATACGGTCAGAATGCAGCAGGTAAGAGCACCGAGCAGGTTCCAACCGAGGAAGGATAAATCCAGAACCCAGGCGTTTGCCTTATCGCCATCCATCAACTGTTTTGTCATGGCGAATGCCTCTTTCATATCAATTCCCGGATTCTCCGCAAGAATATAAGGAATCATGCGGTATTCGTATCCTTTAATGATACCGGGAACAATGAACAAAAGAGTCCACAAAAAGGTGTAGAGATTTTTAAAGAACATAATCTTTACAATATTCATGTAGGAATTTGAAAAGGCAAAAACTACCTCATTCAGTGTTGCCGGTTGCTTACCGCACAGAATAAAGTAACGCTGGCAGCCTACCTGAAGAGGACTGAATACAAAAATGGAAAGGACAAATCCTACGGCAAGTGCAATCAGGATGATGATCAGTACGGCAGACATTGCCGCAATAAAAATCTTCCATTCTTCAGGGGAACTGAAGATGTTTCCTCCCGATGAAGAACCGGAAGAAGAGGAAGAAGCAGAGGATGAACTTCCACCGCCGCTGCCACCACCGCTTACAAAGGTATAAATAAGGGAAACCAGTACGGCTTTCCAGTAATTTGCGTGCAGGATCTCTTTGGCACGCGATTTGAGCTCACTTCGTGACCACATAACTAACTCCTCCCTAAATTTTTTTGGTGATAATTACTTCGTTTTATCATGGACAATAATATCTGATACTTCACAATCTAAAACAAAGCATAATGCATCCAATGTTTTTGTTGTAATAGGCATGCCTTTCTTTATACGTTGTATCGTATTAGCAGAAAAGCCATGCTTAAATATTAATTGGTATTCTGTTATGTTTTTTTTGTAAAGTGTTTCGTAAAACGGAGCATATGAAATCATATCATTATCACCATAATAAAATTATCACACTTAAAATATTGACTATACTTAATATATTGAGTATAATATTATAAAATATTCATTCTTATGATAGGAGGAGAGATAAATGAAAGGTAAGAAAGTGTTTGAGGTGTTGCCGGCAGAAAATCCGATTTGGAGATTTGGAGCATTGTTATTGGCTATACTGGCAATAATTATCAGCTTTTTTTCTAAATCAACAATCATTTTTGCAATCTTTTCGATTGCTCTTACTATACCGGCCGTGATTATTGGAGTATATTTATTAGATTTAAATATAGCCAATAAGGGAATTCCTATTGCAACGCTTATTTGTTGTAAAGCGGCATGGTTGTTGTGTACTGTACTAATTTATGTGAATTTCATGGAAGAAACAATTACATATATCGTGAAACATATTTTAAAGATCATTCTTTAAGAAAGGATAATATTACATATGGATGAAAATATGAACTTACGTGAAGAAACGGAAAAAGAGATAATTGATAAGAATCAGGATATGGAAAAAACTGAATATGTAGGGAAGATCGGTTTTGGAATAGCTTCAATGGTATGTGGAATTGTAGCTTTAGTATTGTGCTGTGTAGGGTGGATTTCAATTCCGGTTGGTATTGTAGGACTTGTATTAGGTTGTGTAGCCGTTGCAAAAAAATATGCCGGTCACGGGATGGCAGTGGCAGGTATTGTGTGCAGTGTCATTGCACTTGTATTGTATGTCCTAGCGTTGTTGTTAGGTGCCGGAACTTGGGCAGCTATTCTTTCATCACTTGGCTGATATTAATTAGATTATGTCCCTTCATAAGAAGCAGCCGTCTGATATAGTGATATATCGGGCGGCTAGCTTATTTTGAAAGTATCTGTTGTAAGGTATTTTTGTGCTTGGAAATTTTTTGAAAATCTTACCTGTATATATATGCTCATTCAAGGAAATGGAGGTGCTCAACGAAATGACAGATGAATCATTAATGCTTGATATTGATATCATTTTGAAAGAATACGAACAAAAGTATCAGCAGATGATGGAAGAAGGAAGGCGGGTTTTAGCGAGCCAAAAAGCGGAGATTGCGGACAAAGAAGCGGAGATTGCGGATAAAGAAGCGGAGATTGCGGACAAGGAAGCGGAGATTGCGAATAAAGAAGCGGAGATTATGAATCAGAAAGAGGAGATCGCCAGACTGAAAAAGCTATTGCAGGATGCAGGAATTTCTTCATAAGCTTATATAATTTTATAGGAAACAAAAATAAAAACAGCTGAAAGCCAAAGCTTTCAGCTGTTTTTAGTCGGAGTGACAAGACTTGAACTTGCGGCCTCTACTTCCCTAAAGTAGCGCTCTACCACCTGAGCCACACCCCGAAACGCAAGGTCTATTATATATGTTCCCCAAACAAAAATCAAGTAAAATTTTCAAAAAAATTAAAAAAATTGTGACAGTTCAGCTGCGCCATTCGCAAAACCGCACCTTCGGTGCTTTTCCGCTGCTTCGTAGCTAACTTTGCTCATAAGCAGGCGCTCGTCTCATACATATAAGCAAACACAAAAATGTGCAAGCCCATTTTGTGATGTTTGCATATGCATGGCTGAACTGAAAAAAAATAAAAACACAGTTGACAAATCCTGGAACATATTATATAGTTTGATAGTCAAAAGGTTTGATGATCAAACTATTTGAACATCAAACAATCGAAAAAACAATATTTATAATTAAAGGAGAAGAAAAATGTTTGAAAAGTTAGTAGAGATCTTAAAAGAACAGTTAAACCTGGATGGAAAGGAAATTAAGCCCGAATCTTCCTTTAAGGAGGATCTTGAGGTTGATTCTCTTGATCTGTTTGAACTGGTAATGGCAATTGAGGATGAATTCGGTGTTGAGATTCCCTCTGAAGACCTTGAGAAACTGACAACAATTCAATCTGTTATGGACTACCTTAAGGAAAAAGGAGTAGAAGAGTGAAAACAAGGATAACAGAGCTTCTTCAAATTGAATATCCCATTATTCAGGGAGGAATGGCCTGGGTGGCAGAGCATCATCTTGCAGCGGCTGTCTCTGAAGCAGGAGGTCTTGGAATTATCGGAGCTGCTTCCGCTCCTGCTGAGGTGGTAAGAGAAGAGATCAGAAAGGCAAGAACCCTGACAGATAAGCCCATAGGTGTCAATATCATGCTGATGAATCCCAATGCACCTGAGGTAGTGAAAGTGGTCATTGAGGAAGGAATCAAGGTGGTTACCACAGGTGCCGGAAATCCTGCTAAATATATGAAGGATTTTAAGGAAGCGGGAGTGAAGGTCATGCCGGTGGTTGCCAGCGTGGCAATGGCAAAGATGATGGAGCGGTGCGGAGCAGATGCCGTTGTGGCAGAAGGCATGGAATCCGGCGGTCATATCGGTTTCACCACGACCATGTGTCTGGTTCCCCAGGTAGTGGATGCAGTTTCCATTCCGGTGATCGCAGCAGGCGGAATCGGTGACGGAAGAGGTGTCGCAGCTTCCTTTATGCTGGGAGCCGAAGCTGTCCAGATGGGAACCCGATTTATCGTGGCGCAGGAATCCATCGTTCATCAGAATTATAAGGATAAAGTGATCAAGGCAAAGGACATTGATTCCGAGATTACAGGAATGAGTACCGGGCATCCCGTGCGCCAGATCCGCAATCAGATGACAAGAGAATATTTGAGACTGGAAAAAGAAGGCGCAGGTCTGGAGGAACTGGAATACCTGACACTTGGATCTCTTCGCAAGGCGGTCATTGACGGAGATACCGCAAACGGAACCTTGATGGCAGGCCAGATTGCAGGTCTTGTAGGAAAGCAGCAGACTTGCCGTGAGATCATCGAGGAACTGATGAAAGAGACGCAGGTCGTTGTGAAAAAGGAGAATGAATTATGGGCAAAATAGCATTTGTCTTTCCCGGACAGGGTGCACAGTACATAGGAATGGGAAAAGAATTTTATGAAAAAGAACCGGAGGCAAAGAAAGTTTTTGATCTTGCTTCCGAAGTGACAGGACTTGACATTCCCGCACTCTGTTTTGAGGAGAACGATAAGCTGGATATTACGGAATACACACAGATTGCCATGCTGGCGACGGAGGTTGCTCTTTATGCAGTCTTAAAACAGCAGGGTATCACTCCTGACGTGACAGCTGGTTTAAGCCTCGGAGAATACGGCGCTATCGTCGCTTCCGGTGTCATGAGCATGGAGGATGCTTTCAAGGTGATAAGACAGAGAGGGATCTTCATGCAGGAAGCCGTACCCACAGGCGGAGCCATGGCGGCAGTGCTCGGACTTTCTGTGGATGTGATTGAAAAAATCTGTGAGGAGGCGGAAGGAACAGTATCCATAGCCAATTACAACTGCCCCGGTCAGACTGTAATCACAGGAGAAGCACAGGCAGTGGAAAAGGCATCGGAAGCCTTAAAGGAGGCAGGTGCAAAGAGAGTGGTTCCCTTAAAGGTAAGCGGCCCCTTCCATTCCGCTATGCTGATCCCGGCAGGGGAGAAGCTTGAAAAGGTACTTGATACCGTGGAACTGAAGGAATTTACCGTTCCTTATGTCTGCAACCTGACGGCGGATTATGTAACCTCCACCGAAGAGATCAAGTTCCTTTTGAAAATGCAGATTTCCTCCTCCGTGAGATGGCAACAGTCCGTGGAAAAGATGCTTGATAACGGTGTGGATACCTTTGTGGAGATCGGTCCCGGCAAAACCCTCAGCAGCTTTGTAAAAAAGATCAATAAAGAAGCAAAGGTTTTCAATGTGGACAAATATGATGACCTTGCAAAGTGTGTGGAGGAACTGAAAAATGCTTGATGGAAAAGTAGCACTTGTGACAGGAGCAGGAAGAGGGATTGGAAAGCAGATCGCACTTACCCTTGCGGAAAAAGGGGCAACGGTGATCGTTAACTTTAACGGTTCCAAGGAGAAGGCACAGGAGACAGTGCAGGAGATTGAGGCAAAGGGCGGGAAAGCACAGATGTATCAGTGTGATGTTTCCGATATGACGTCCTGCGGCGAGATGATCGCAGAACTGATCAAAGCGTACGGCAGGATCGATATCCTTGTCAACAATGCAGGAATCACAAGAGATAATCTCCTCATGCGTATGAGCGAGGAGGAGTTTGATGAAGTGATCCGCGTGAATCTGAAGGGGTGCTTTAACACCATGAAGCATGTATCCAGATATATGCTGAAGCAAAAAGGTGGAAGGATCATCAATATTTCTTCTGTTACCGGTCTTATCGGCAATGCAGGTCAGGCAAATTACTGTGCTTCCAAGGCAGGAGTGATCGGTCTTACCAAAAGTGCCGCAAGAGAGCTTGGAAGCAGAGGAATTACGGTAAATGCCATTGCACCCGGCTTTATCGAGACAGAAATGACGGCTGTGCTTTCGGAAAAGCTGAAAGAAACCATGACGGAGCAGACACTGCTTAAGAGAACAGGCAGTGCGAAGGAAGTGGCGGCAGTGGCAGCCTTTTTGGCATCGGAAGATGCATCCTATATCACAGGTCAGGTCATCTCCGTGGACGGCGGAATGGCCCTTTAAAAGCAGCGTAAAAGGAAAGAGGTAAGTGATGAGTAGAAGAGTTGTAGTTACCGGTATGGGTGCGATCACCCCGGTCGGTTTGAATGTAAATGATTTCTGGAGTTCCCTGAAAGAGGGCAAGCATGGTTTTGGAACCATCACAAAGTTTGACAGCACCGATTATAAATGCCATGTAGCGGCAGAGGTTAAGGATTTTGATGCAAAAGCGTTCATGGATCCAAAGACGGCAAGACGAATGGAGCTTTTTTGCCAATATGCCGTTGCGGCAGCAAAGGAGGCCCTTGAGGATTCCGGTCTTGATATGGAAAAGGAAGACCCTTACATGGCAGGCTGCGCAGTAGGTTCCGGAATCGGAAGCCTTCAGGCGATGGAAAGAGAGTATGACAAACTGATAAACAGAGGACCTTCCAGAGTAAATCCCCTTCTGGTTCCTCTGATGATCTCCAATATGGCAGCAGGAAATGTGTCAATCCAGTTCGGCTTAAAGGGTAAGAGCATCAACGTGGTAACTGCCTGTGCTACCGGTACCAACTGCATCGGAGAGGCCTTCCGTACCATTCAGTACGGTGATGCGGATGTGATGGTGGCAGGAGGAACAGAAAGCTCCATTACGCCCATCGGTGTGGCAGGCTTCTGTGCGCTGACCGCTTTGTCCTCCGTGGATGACCCGGATCATTGTTCCCTGCCTTTTGATAAGAACCGCAGCGGCTTTGTTATGGGAGAGGGAGCCGGTGTTGTTGTCCTGGAGGAATTGGAGCATGCAAAGAAGCGCGGCGCTCACATCTATGCGGAAGTGATCGGGTACGGTTGCACCAGCGATGCTTATCACATCACCTCTCCGGCAGAGGACGGACAGGGAGCTGCGGGAGCCATGCTTGCCGCAGTGAAGGATGGCGGGATCACACCGGAAGATATTACCTATATCAATGCTCACGGAACCGCAACCCATCATAATGACCTTTTTGAGACAAGGGCGATCAAGCTGGCATTCGGTGATCATGCAAAAAAAATTCATGTAAACTCCACCAAATCCATGGTAGGTCACTTACTGGGAGCAGCAGGGGCCGTGGAATTTGTTGCCTGCGTCAAGGAAATGGAAGAAGGCTTTATTCACAAGACGGTTGGCTACGAGACACCGGATGAAGAGATGGATCTTGATTACTGCAAGGAAAGCTATAGGGAAGACGTGCCTTATGCACTCAGCAATTCCCTTGGTTTTGGGGGACACAATGCCAGTATTCTGTTAAAGAAGTACGAAGCATAAGAGGTTTGATGAAAAGGAGAGAACGATCATGTCATTATTGACGGCAAAAGAAATTATGGAAATTATTCCACACAGACAGCCCTTTATGCTGATCGATACCATAGAGGAGATGGAACCGGGAGTAAGAGCGCTTGCCAAAAAGTGCGTCTCTTACAATGAACCCTTTTTTCAGGGCCATTTTCCGGAGGAACCGGTAATGCCGGGCGTGCTGATCGTTGAGGCACTGGCGCAGACAGGAGCGGTGGCAATCTTAAGCCTTCCCGAAAATAAAGGAAAGACGGCTTACTTCGCCGCCATCAATTCCGCAAAATTCAAGAAAAAAGTGATCCCCGGGGATGTCCTTATGCTGGAGACAGAGATCATAAAGGTGAAGGGACCTATGGGAATCGGAAAAGCCACGGCAACCGTTGACGGAAAAGTGACTGTGCAGGCAGAGCTTACCTTTGCCATTTCATAAAAAAGAGGTTTACAATCATGGCATTATTATTTCATAAAAAGAAAGAGCAGGACACTACAGACGTAAAGCAGATGATCGTCTGCCCAAGCTGCCAGAAAGAGATCAGTAAGGAGGATGCAGTCCTCAATCACTATATCTGTACTGCCTGCGGAAGCTATTTCCGTGTCAGAACAAAAAACAGAATCCGCATGGTCTGTGATAGGGGTTCCTTTATCCCCTGGTTTGAGGAGATGGATATCTGTAATCCGCTGGATTTCCCGGGATATGAGGAGAAGCTTTCGGACGTGAAGGAAAAGACAGGTCTTCACGAGGCTGTTACCGTGGGAATGGGTGAAATCTACGGCGAGAAGGTATGCCTTGGTATCTGCGATGCCAGATTCCTGATGAGCAGCATGGGGCATGTGGTAGGTGAAAAGATCGCACTCATGGTGGAGCGCGCCACCGAAGAAAAACTGCCCGTCGTTATTTTCTGCTGCTCCGGCGGAGCCAGAATGCAGGAGGGAATTGTCTCCCTGATGCAGATGGCAAAAACCTCTGCAGCGCTTAAGAAGCATGCTGAGGCAGGACTTCTTTATGTCACTGTGCTGACAGATCCTACCACCGGCGGTGTGACGGCAAGCTTTGCCATGCTGGGAGATATCATTCTGGCAGAACCGGGTGCACTGATCGGTTTTGCAGGACCCAGAGTCATTGAGCAGACCATAGGACAAAAACTCCCAAAGGGCTTTCAGAGAGCGGAATTTCTGTTAGAACATGGGTTTGTGGACGAGATTGTGGAGAGAGATGATCTGAAAAAGACGCTCTATCAGATATTAAAGAGTCACAGAGTTTCCGGAAATAACGATAGTTTTGCCGGGTTCACATCTGAGGTGGAAAATGCCCATCCTTCTGAGATATCAAAGGAGCGTCAGGCAAAGACCAGGATCAAGACGCCCTGGCAGAAGGTGAAGGAGGCAAGAAGCCTTGAGAGACCTTCCACCCTGACCTATATCGATCTGATTTTTGATGATTTTATGGAATTGCACGGTGACAGATGCTTTGCAGATGACAAAGCGATTGTGGGTGGAATTGCCACGCTTTACGGTCAGCCTGTCACGGTGATCGGTGTGCAGAAGGGCAATGATGTAAAGGAATGCTCTTACAGAAATTACGGAATGACTTCTCCGGAAGGATACAGAAAGGCGCTTCGTCTGATGAAACAGGCTGAGAAGTTCCATCGCCCTATTATCTGCTTTATCAATACCTCAGGGGCTTATCCCGGTATGGAAGCAGAGGAGCGTGGCCAGGGAGAAGCCATTGCAAGAAATCTCTTTGAGATGGCTGGTCTATCGGTACCGGTGCTTTCCATTGTGATCGGCGAAGGCGGCAGCGGCGGTGCACTCGGTCTTGCTGTAGCCAATGAAGTGTGGATGTTGGAAAATTCTACCTATTCCATTCTCTCACCGGAGGGCTTTGCCTCCATTCTCTGGAAGGACGGAAAGCGCGCCGAGGAAGCAGCCGGTGTCATGGGAATTACTGCAGAGGATCTTTACAGGCTTCATGTGATCGAAAAGATCATTCCCGAATTCGGAGGAGCAGATGCAGATACTGCAGCCGATATCGCAGGATGCATGAAGGAGCAGATGACGGAATTCCTTAAGAAATTCGAAAATATGAGTCCCGAAGAAATTGCGCAGCAGAGATATCAGCGTTTTAGAAAATTTTAATGGAGAAAATTATGGAAAACAGAAGACTTCTGACCATCGGAGATCTGACAGCCAGGATTCCGGTGATTCAGGGAGGTATGGGAGTAGGCATCAGCCTTTCTTCCCTGGCGGGAAATGTGGCATTACACGGCGGCGTGGGAGTGATCTCCTCGGCACAGATCGGATTTCGTGATCCCTTATGGGATGCAAATCCGGTGGAGACGAATTTGCGTGTCCTGAAAGAGGAAATCCGTAAGGCAAAGGAAATAGCAAAGGGCGGAATCATCGCAGCCAACATTATGGTGGCTACCAGATTTTATGAAAAATATGTGAAGGCAGCCATAGAAGGAGGCATTGACCTGATCATTTCCGGAGCCGGACTTCCCGTGGAACTGCCACAGTTTGTGCAGAACACAAAGGTGAAGATTGCACCGATAGTTTCTTCCCTGAAATCCTATGAAGTGATCTATAAATACTGGAAAAAGAAATATGACAGACTGCCGGATATGGTGGTGATCGAAGGCCCACTGGCAGGCGGACATCTCGGCTTTAAGAGAGAGGAGCTTGACCATATTGATCACTATGATGAGGAAGTAAAAAGAATCATGGAACGCGTCCATGAGACGGAGGAAGAAAACAGGATTCCTGTGGTGGTTGCCGGCGGCATTTATGAGGCAAAGGATGCAGTCCCCTATTTTGCCATGGGGGCAGACGGTGTTCAGGTAGCCACACGTTTTGTCACCACTTATGAGTGTGATGCGGATATCCGCTATAAGGAAGCCTATATCAAGGCAAAAAAGGAAGATATCGAGATTGTCAAAAGTCCTGTGGGAATGCCGGGGAGAGCCATACACAATGCTTTCCTTGATAAGGCAGCAAAGGGTGAACTTTCAAAGGGAAAATGTCACCAGTGTCTCGCAAAGTGTGACCCATCACAGATTCCCTACTGCATCACGGATGCGCTTGTGAATGCGGCAAAGGGAAACACAGAGGAGGGACTTCTGTTTTGCGGAGCCAATGCCTTTCAGGCAAAGAGCCTTCAGCATGTATCGGATATCATGAAAGAATTTGAGGAGGAATTTTCATGCCTGCAAGGATAATAGGAACGGGAAGCGCACTCCCTGCGCTCCTCGTGAGTAACCGTGAACTGGAAAAAATAGTAGATACCACAGATGAGTGGATCAGGAGCCGGACCGGGATAGAGAGCCGTCACATTGCGGTGGAGGAGACAACCACATCCATGGCGATCGAAGCAGCAAAAAAGGCCTTGCAGGATGCTAAGGTTTCTCCGGAAGAAATTGATCTGATTATTGTGGGAACCATTTCTCCCGATCATTATTTCCCCTCCACAGCCTGTGAGATACAGAGTGCTCTCGGGGCAGCCAATGCCACAGCTTTTGATATCAGTGCCGCCTGTGCGGGATTTTTGTTCGGTCTGGGCATTGTGGATGCTTACATGAAAGCAGGTACGGTCAGAACCGCTCTGGTGGTAGGTGCGGAGACCTTGTCCAAGATGATGGACTGGAATGACAGAAGCACCTGTGTCCTGTTCGGAGACGGTGCCGGAGCTGCTGTAGTCAGAAGTGATGAGAGCGGAATCATGAGCATGGTTCAGGGATCGGACGGGGCCAGAGGAAATGCTCTTACCTGTGAGGGCAGAAGAGTGAATAATCCCTATAAAAAGAATGATACTTCCCTTGATTACACGAAAATGAACGGGCAGGAAGTCTATAAGTTTGCGGTAAAGACTGTTCCGAAATCTATAGAGGAAGCACTCCTGAAAGCAAATGTGAAGGCAGATGATGTGAAATATTTTCTTCTGCATCAGGCAAACCTGCGCATTATTGAGGCAGTTGCAAAAAGACTTGGACAATCCATCGAAAAATTTCCCACAAACCTTCAGGAATGTGGTAATATTTCAGCAGGGAGTGTTCCTGTGCTGCTGGATCATGTGAACAGGGAGGGAATGCTCCAAAAAGGAGATACCATTGTACTGGCAGGGTTTGGCGCCGGACTTACCTGGGGAGCCACAGTCCTTATCTGGTAGGAAACAGGAAGCTTCCGGCTTCGGAATTGAGGGAAATATGGATGTAAAAAAGACATTGAACAGTCTGCTTGTCACTGCGTTTCAGGATGTGCTTGACATAGAGGAAAAGACGCTGATCACAGGAGAATTTACAGACATTACCATGAATGATATGCATGTGATCGAAGCCATTGGGGATGGCGAGCCGAAAACCAGCTCGACCGTAGCAAAGCAGCTTTCCGTCACTATGGGTACGTTGACAAAGGCCATCGACAGACTGACCAAAAACAACTATGTGCTGCGTGAACGGAGCGAGACGGACAAGCGTCTTGTACTGCTTTCATTAAAGGAAAAAGGCAAAAAAGCCTTTGACAGCCATCAGAAATTTCACGAGGGACTGATCCAGTCGGTGATCTCCCAGTTTGATCCGGAAGAGGTAGATTTCCTTGCCCGCACACTGCATGGTGTGATCGGTTATCTCAAGGACAACGAAGAGGGAATCAAGCAGGAAATCACTTCCAAGGAATCGGAAAAGACGGTGGAATAGACATATGATAGACAAAGAGAAGTTTCATGTATTTAATTATGTAAAAAAGGACGAATATACCGCCAGCATGGATGGCATGCGGTATATGCTGAAGAAAAAGGATAAAGAGGAAGGTTCTGTGCTGGAAGTCATTATTTGGCCGGAGCCTTATTGTTATGCGAAAACCCCGGAGGAAAACAAGCAGCGAACAGAATTTGCGTTTACTGCAGAGGGAGTGGCGCAGGCGGCTGACTGGCTGAACGAACAGTATCTGCAGCAGAAATCACTGTGGGAGTTGTCAAAAAAATTTTGAATATTTGATATTTTTTCGAAATTTTGTTGAAAATATCATAGCAATTGAATTATAATAAACAAGTAGTTGACATGATAAGTGCAAATGACAGCATTATGAGACGGGAGATGAAGCTATGTCAGCAAGTTATCTGAGTGACGGCATCTATCATAGAGAGGTTGCCTTTTGTAAAGTATATAGTCAGGACAGTAAGGAAAAGCTGGAAAAGCTTTTTTTACAGAACAGAATTTCTTACTTTATCGAATGGCAGGACAAATCATTTCTGCAGAGAATCATGAGCCGGGATAATTCAAAGGAAAAAAATGTTTTTACGATCCGGATCAATGAGGCAGATGTGGAACGTGCCAGGGAACTGGTATCGGGTCTTGATTCAGTGAAGCTTCGCAAGATGGATCAGAATGATAAATGATGATAACCCCGGATTTTGCCGGGGTTTTTTTGTGCAAACAAAAAAGCAATTTTTTTAGAGAAGCGGAAGCTTCAGAAGGGAAAATGCATGATACAGGAGAATAGGAATCAGAATTTGGAACGAAAAGATCGGAAAAGACAGGAGCCTGCATGCCCTGTGTTTAAAAAATGCGGTGGCTGCCGGTATCTTGATCTTTCTTATGAAAAACAGGTGAAGAAAAAGGAGGAACAGCTCCGTGCGCTGTTAAAGCCTTTTTGCAGGACAGAGAGCTTTATCGGTATGGAGCAGCCGCTTCATTACAGGCACAAGGTGAATGCCACCTTTGGCAGGGACAGGAAGGGCAATGTCATTTCCGGTACCTATAAGGAGGGTACTCATTTCCTGGTCTCTGTAGATACCTGCCTTTTGGAAAATGAAAGGGCTGATGACATTATCCGGACTATTAGGAGACTTCTTCCTTCCTTTAAGATCAAAACCTATGATGAGGACACCGGGTACGGGCTTCTCCGCCATGTGCTCATCAGAGTGTCTCATGCTACGGGGCAGATCATGGTGGTGCTGGTGCTTTCTTCCCCGATTCTTCCCTCCAAAAACAATTTTGTGAAGGCGCTTCGAAAAGAACATCCTGAAATCACTACCGTGGTGGTCAACGTGAATGACAAAAAGACAAGCATGGTTCTGGGAGAAAAGGAGCAGGTGGTTTACGGCCCCGGCTATATTGAGGATACGCTCTGTGGGAAAACCTTTAAGATCTCTCCAAAATCCTTTTATCAGGTGAATCCGGTGCAGACAGAGAAGCTGTACGGAAAAGCGCTGGAATATGCGGGTCTTACCGGAAAGGAGACGGTGCTGGATGCCTACTGCGGCACGGGAACCATCGGTCTGATCGCTTCAGACCGGGCAAAAAAGGTCATCGGCGTGGAGCTTAACAGAGATGCCGTCAAAGATGCCATTGTCAACGCAAAGCGAAACGGTGTCAAAAACGCACAGTTTTATCAGAAGGACGCAGGGGAATTTATGGTGCAGCTTGCAGAGAGCAGGGACAAGGTGGATGTGGTGTTCATGGATCCCCCAAGAAGCGGCAGCAGCGAGCAGTTCCTTGCAAGTCTTGTAAAGCTGTCCCCGGAAAAGGTGGTTTATGTGTCCTGCAACCCGGAGACCATGGTAAGAGACCTTAAGTATCTGACAGCAAAGGGTTACCTTGTGAAAAAGGCTGTGGGCGTTGATATGTTTCCGTATACGGTGCATGTCGAGACGGTATGTTTATTGTCCAAACTCCACGAAGCGAAGCATCATGTGAATGTAAATGTTGATATGGATGAGATGGATCTGACCAGTGCGGAAAGTAAGGCGACTTATGAGGAAATTAAGAAATATGTGGCCGAAAATAACGATGGGATGCGTGTTTCGAACCTTTATATAGCCCAGGTTAAGAAGAAGTGCGGCATTATTGAGAGGGAGAACTATAATAAACCGAAATCAGAAGATGAGAAGCAACCACAGTGTCCGAAGGATAAGGAAAAGGCAATTATGGAAGCGTTGAAGGCGTTTAAAATGATATAAAGAGTTGCCATTCATGCGATTTACTGGGATAAGAGGAGTGATAAATATGAGAATGGCGATTGTTGATGATGTACTTGCCGAGCAGGAGATCATAAAGAAATACATCATAGAATGGGCGAGCATTCATAATGAAATGATAGAATTTCGCTGTTTTGAAAATAGCGAAAGCTTTTTGTTTTCATGGGAAGATGATAAATCTTATGATTTACTGGTTCTTGATATTGAAATGGGGGAAATGAATGGGCTTGATTTAGCTAGGAAAATGCGAACAGAAGGTGTATTGATTCCCATTCTCTTTGTAACCGGATATGATGAATATATGCAATATGGCTATGATGTAGATGCATTGCATTATTTGTTGAAACCGGTGAATAAAGATAAATTATTTTTGACACTTAATAAAATCGGGACATCTAGTCAAGAAAAGAAAAACTGTTTGATACTAAGTACAAAGGATGAAGTAAAAAGAATAGTGGTCAATGATTTGATGTATGTTGAAGCAAATGGGCATGGAAGCACCATTCATATGAAAGATTGTGTTTTTGAAGCAAGAGAATCCTTCGGAACCATTGAAAAAAGTATACTTGGAGATGGTCATTTGTTAAAGTGCCATAGGGCGTTTATCGTTAATTTGCATTATTGTGCTGCAATAAAAAATGGAAGTATGATTTTAGATAATAACGAAATGATTCCAATATCCAGAAATCATGTAAAGGATGTGCAGACACAGTTAATAAAGTATTATAGAGGGTAAGGGGGATGGAAATGAACCCATTCATAGCAATCATCATTGTTGCGTTTATTATGATCAATGCATTACTGTGGATTTTATTTATGCCATGGTATATCAATAGAAAAATCAGCAGGTTTCAAAATGAATTGGTAGATAAACATTATGAGGAAGTGGAAACCATGTATCGCAAAATGCGTGGATGGCGTCACGATTATCATAATCACATTCAAGTTCTTAAAGCACATATGGAGATGAAGGATTATGAAGAAGCCAGTAGCTATCTGGATATGTTGAATCATGACCTTTCTACGGTGGATACAGTAATAAAAACGGGAAATGTAATGGTTGATGCTATATTAAATAGCAAACTTTCTATGATGAAAGAAAAAAATATTCATATTGATGTAACGGCAATCGTTCCAAGTGAGGTTCCTTTTTCCGGAATAGATTTATCGGTTCTTATCGGCAATCTGTTAGATAATGCAATGGAGGCATGTGTAAAGCAAGAGAATGAAGACAATCGGTTTATTAGGATATACATTGATATAGTGAAAAAACAACTCTATATTGCCATAACAAATTCTATGGATGGAAGAGCCAAAAAGGCAGGCATGAAATATCTTTCCTCAAAGGGAGGTATTCATGGGTTTGGGCTTTTGAGAATTGATGGGATTGTTCGAAAATATGGGGGATTTATCAATAGGCAAAATGAAGAGGGTGTATTTGCAACGGAGGTAATGTTGCCTATTATTTAGTAATTATGAGAACAGAATTACTACCATTCATGCGTTGAGAAATACCACTCATGCAGGAATGGTCTTTTTTTATGATTAATCTGTTAGGATTAGTACAAAGAAAAGCTATGGAGGTTAAAATGTTAGGCAATATTATTTTTCATTTAAATAGTGCAAAGAAATGGGATGCAAAACTGTTCTGGTTTCAGTTTACATCAGTAATTCCTCAGATGATTTTTACGTACTTATCAGTATTCCTACCCTCTTATATTGTTTTAATGTTGAAGAAGAATATCGAGGTGAGCCAACTTTTATTTTGGATTAGTTTGATTGTAATTGGTATGGCACTTTGCAATGTTATTTCATCGGGAATGGAACAGTACTTGTATCGTAACAGTATGAATCTTACTTTGTATTATGAGGAACTGATTTTTAAGAAGATGACGCGGGTAGCCTATCATGAGCTTGAAAAGGAAGAAACACGCACACTTCTTGGAAATATATGGAATGGATTTAGAAATGAATATATGATACGAAATTCGGTGACCAGTTTTTCCGTATTGCTGGAAGCTATTTTGGCAACCGGTCTCTATGGTTATTTTGTACTAAGAATTCATTGGAGCCTGTTTCTGGTTATTTCAGTTTCGATTATCATGAATTTCTTGTTCCTGAAAAAGTCACGTGAGAGGCAGGGGGTAATCTATCAGGAAATAGGGCAACCGATGAAGACGGTAGCTTATGTCAAAAGACATGGTATGGAACGAACAGATGGAAAAGATATACGAATCTATCAGATGCAGGAATGGTTCATCCAAAAATATGATAATGCAATCAGAAAAATCAGTGATTTATATGGAAAAATTCATCGGTATTATTTTATCAGGCAACTGGGCGAATTGGGAATTCAGGGAATAACAGAGTTCCTTGCTTATGGATATATGACAATAGAGCTTACCCGTAATTCTGTAACAATCTCTGAATTTGTATTTTCAGTAGGAGTGATTAGGACCTTTTCAATTCATTTTTCAGGATTGATAGGACGGATACAGGAGCAGAATGGAATTCAAGCGTTTCTTACAAACATACGTAAAATGCTTTCTTATACAGAGGAAGATGAAATGATGGAAGACACGTTAACAATCGATACCGAGAAGGGTATGGAAATTGAATTTAAGAATGTATCATTTCGATATGAGAATGCAAAAGAAGATGTACTGAAAAATATCAATTTAACCATACATGCAGGAGAAAAATTGGCAATGATTGGACTAAACGGTGCAGGAAAAACGACAATGGTAAAGCTGATTTGTGGTTTTTATGAACCTACCTCAGGCGAGATTTGGGTGAATGGAAGACCGAAGAAGTGTTATTCACAGAAAGAATATATTTCGAAAGTATCGGCTTTGTTTCAGGATTCTTTTGTCTTTCCCCTTAGTCTTTATGAGAATTTGACAAGTTATAGCGAGGAAAGGGATCAGGATGAATGTTTTAAAACTGCGTTAACTTATTCCGGATTTGCTCCCGTATATGAAGAATGTGAAGAAAAAGGGAAAACAATGCTGGTTAGGGAAGTCAATGAAAATGCAACGGATTTTTCGGGTGGCGAAAAACAGAAGCTTCTGTTTGCCAGAGCACTTTATAAGCAATCGAAACTTCTGATTTTGGATGAGCCTACGGCAGCATTAGACCCTATCGCAGAGAATGAGTTATACCAAAATTTTGGGAAAGCCGCAGGGAATAATACGGTTATATTTATTTCGCACCGTTTATCCAGTACAAGATTCTGCGACAGAATCATTCTCTTAGAGGGAGCACAGATTTCAGAAGAAGGGACTCATGAACAGCTTATGAGTCAAAAAGGGCGTTATGCAGAATTGTTCGAAATACAAAGTAAATATTATAGGGAAACAGGTTTGAACTCAAATCTGACAAATGACATGCAAAATAATCAAGAGGAGGGACGTGTTTATGAATAGAGATGACCTAAAGAATCTATGGTTTCTTTGGAAGGCTGTTTACAGGCAGGAAAAGAAAACTATGTGCATGGTTATCTTATCAGCAGTCTTAACAGCTATAAACTCATACATCCTACTTGTTTTGCTTGGATACATAATTGACGCGGCAAATCGTCACGCCGAGCAGAAGAAAATGATGCAAATTATTATCGTCACACTTTTGATAAAAATATTTATGGAAATGATTTTGCGGTGGATTAACGAGCAAATCGATAAGGTATTGGAAGAGTATACATAGTCTAGGTGATGAGCAGTATAAAAGACTGATGGCGTATATGAAGGCATTGCAGAAGCTGGAAGCAATGGAGAGTATTGTGGAGGAATAGATACTGGTAGTAAAACTAATAGGATGATAAGCCAGAATAGGGGAATGCAATGAAAAACATTATGTTTAAGACAAAAATATTTCATGAGGGGAAAATGTATCTTCTTGTATCGGATGTTACAAAGATGATGGAGATATCGGAGAAAGCATTTTGCAAGAAATATTCTGATAAGATTGTTGAAATCTTTGGTTGTAGGAAATGTATCGCAGAAACTGATTTTAATTTATTGATTTCAGATGACAAAGAACTTTTCAAGAAAGTGGGTATGTTAGAAGTCACAAAGGTTGAAACATTGAGAAGTGAGATTGCGAGTATCATAAGCTTTCAGCCACTTAAATTCATGATGGCAAAAGAATATTTGAGTATGATGAAGATAAAAACCGGATGCAAATCTGAGCAAGAATATGTGGAGAAGTATGAAATCCCGAAGGAATTTGATGAAGCATTACAGCGTTTTATAAATAGTCATCATGACAATAGTTTCTATAAGTCAACAGAGATTTGATTGGGCAGCGCGAACTACTTCAGCTAAGCATGGAGACTGCCAATAACAGAATTGAAATATGCAAGATAAATTCAGATATGATATCCATTGAAAAGCAAATCTCCGATGTTGTGGAGGGATTGAAGGATGTTGTAACAAAATCTGAGCTTGCTGATATGATGAATAGCTTCATTTCAGGTGATGATGAAAAGTGGCTCATGTATAATGCGAAGTTTAGTAGCGCTGATGAAGTATATGCGTCAATTTATAGACAGGCAAAGGTCTCGATATATGTCGTTGATAATTATATTGGATTAAGAACACTGGTTCATCTAAAGAATTCTCAGTCAGGAGTATCTATTATTCTTTTTAGTGACAATGTTGGAAATAATAAGCTTCATAATATAGAATTTACTGATTTCTGTAAAGAGTATCCCAATGTAAAAATTTCCATGCAGAAAACTGGTGGGATATTCCATGATCGATTTATAGTATTGGATTATGGAACTGCTGATGAAAGAGTATTCTTATGCGGTGCATCTTCCAAAGATGCCGGTGCAAGAATAACAAGTATTGTTGAGGATTATGGAACAAAAAAATATGCGTCGGTTATGGCAACATTATTGCAGAATCCGCCGTTAGTATTACCCAGATAGGAGTGACTTGGTTGAAAAAGAATGTAAAATGTTACATATACACTCGTGTCTCTACAGTTATGCAGATAGATGGATATTCACTGGAAGCACAGAAATCCAAAATGAAAGCATTTTGTGACTATAATGATTATGAGATTGTTGGCGAGTATGAAGATGCGGGAAAATCCGGTAAATCCATAGAAGGAAGAATTGCTTTTAATCAGATGATGGACGATATCAAATCAGGAAAAGATGCAGTGTCTTATGTCCTTGTATTCAAGCTTTCTAGATTTGGCAGAAATGCAGCAGATGTACTTGCTACATTACAGGTGATGCAGGATTTTGGAGTTAATCTAATTTGTGTAGAGGATGGAATTGACTCATCTAAGGATGCCGGTAAGCTTATGATATCTGTGCTGTCAGCAGTGGCGGAGATTGAACGTGAGAACATTCGTGTTCAGACCATGGAAGGCAGGATGCAGAAAGCCAGGGAAGGCAAATGGAATGGCGGCTTTGCACCGTATGGATATTCACTTATTGATGGAAAACTGGAAGTCAATGAAGAAGAAGCAGTTGCCATCAGAACGATATTTGACCAATATGTAAATACGGATTTGGGAGCGAATGGAATTGCAAAATATTTAGAAAATCATGGAATCCATAAGATTGCCAGACAGAATGGTACAAATCCACTATTTGATGCTGCTCTTATCAGAAGAATTATTCAGAATCCGGTTTATAGTGGTAAAATCTCTTATGGCAGGAGACGGACAGAAAAGGTTCATGGTACGAGGAATGAGTATAGGCAGGTAAGGAAGGATGACTACCTATTAGTAGATGGTTTGCACGAAGCTCTTGTATCAGAAGAAGTGTGGGAACAGGCACAGGTCAAAGTGGCTGCGCAGGCAAAAAAGTATGAAAAAGTCAATCGTGACAAAGGAGAAAAGATTCATCTTTTGTCGGGAATTTTGAAATGCCCTGTCTGTGGCTCAGGCATGTATGGCAATAAGGCTATTAAGAAACGCAAGGATGGAAGTAATTATAAGGATTTTTATTATTATGGTTGCAAACACCGCAATATGACCAGAGGTCATAAGTGTGATTACAGAAGACAGGTGCATGAAGAAATGTTGGACGCTGCTGTTGCAGAGGTGATCAGTAAACTGGTTAGCAATCCTAAATTTTCGGATTTAATACGCAGCAAGATAAATATGGAAGTAGACACAAGCGTATTAGATCAGGAAATAGCAAATTACGAAAAACAATTAAGACAGCTATATCATAATAAAGATACAATCTTGTCAGATATTGATTCTCTTGATTATGAGGATAAACATTATCAGCGAAGAAAAACAGATTTAGAGAACCGTTTGTACAAAACCTATGATAAAATAGAGGAAGCAGAGGAACTGCTTGTATCTGCAAAAGCCAAGAGACGTTCTCTGCTGGCAGATAAGATTACCGGGGATAATATCTACAAGGCACTCATTTTCTTTGATAAGTTGTATGCTCAAATGAACGAAGCAGAGAAGAGAGAGTTCCTGTCACAGTTAGTGGATAATGTACAGATTTACGAAGAACGCAAAGAGAATGGACAATGGCTAAAATCCATAGAATTTAAGTTGCCGATTATAGAAAGAGAGTTTACACTAAGTTTGGACAAAGATACACAAACTGAGACGGTCTGTTTGATGTCAAGGGTCGAAGGGAAATAGTCGCGAAAGCCCGGTAATACTGCGGTTTTCGGGCAATCGGAGGAATTTAACATCGGGCAGACCAAATGCTTCTCGGTAACTTATCGAAGGGCAAATTAGCTCAAAAAGTGTGAGAGTTGAGTTGCCACGATAGATGTCACTATGTTGAGTTGCCGAGTTAGATGTCGGGTAGTTGTGGCTGTGAGATAGATGTCAGGAGGAGTTGGATGGAATTCACTACAGATATATTTTCATTAGATAGGCCGTCGTCGGTAACATATAACTTGGTTGGAACAAGACTGCCAAACAATCACGATTTGTATTTTCGTTCAAAACAAAAAGAACTTGTCGAGCAATACTCAGCTGCTCGTATATTTTTAAGAGAGACCGAAACCGATGATTGGGATCATTGGTTTAATCCAGTTGAGGATGATGTAGCTAATAAAGCTTTTAAGTTGATATTTCGGTCACATTTTTATGAGACTGCATTGTTCTATTATAATGCCATAGTAGATTTGTCTTGGACACTATGTTATGTGTCGGCAGAATTTGCCTGTAGCCAAAAGGGAAAAAGAGTAGATTTATCCGGAATACGACCTATTGATGAGGCAGCAGCATTACTTAGAAGTGCTGAACGAAACGTGACATCACCTACCGCTGAGAGTAATCCCTTTGAGTACCTGAAGATGATGTGTCCTGATTTTATTCCTGCTTTCGATCAGATTATTGATTTTTGGAATGATTTTTCAGATTCAGAAATAAGAAGGCGATACAATTTTTGCAAACATAAAGGGAGACCGGCATATCGGGAAATTGAAGAGTTATCTTCTGGACGAGTGATGGGCTTTTATGTTCAAAATAGAGACACGGGAGAGAAAATACAGATGGCGTCAGATATTAGTGATGTCAGGTATTCTTTTTCACTGGAGGATGCAATTGTGCAATTGGCGGATTTTGATGATAATAAGCTCTTCCCATACATCAGAAAGTTGATAGATACTCTTGAAGATATACTGAAACCATCGCCGATGATCTAAAAATGAAAGAGCAAGTCGCCTATATGGTTAATGACCATTAGTGTGACTTGCTCTTTTTATGCTTCGATGTTGATTGAAATCCCGGACTTGCTGATTTCGTAGGTGCTGACGTTCTGGCGTCTCGGTTGGTAAATGGTCATGGAAACCTGTTCGATGTCGTAAATGTCATCGAAAAGCTCCAAAGCGCCGAGGGCATAACACTGCATCTGCGGATTCTCCTCTGCGGAGACTAAGACGCCTAAGCCGTGCTTGTAGTCGATCACCCGGAGCATACCGTCTGCAATGATGACGCAATCGGCGGTTCCGAAGCCCTGTTCTACCCAGTGGGAGAAGTCTACACGCTGTTCGATAAGGACTACCGGGTCAGCACAGGTCGCCTTGGCGGCTTCGATCTGCTCCAGCACATATTCGGCATAGCCGCTGGTGCAGTCCTCCATCTCCTCGGAATACCATTTGAGGCTGTCGGTCGGGTCTTCTGAAGGAAGTCCCAGCGCGGTTTTCAATTTGTGCTCGCCAAGCGCATGAGCGTCGGTGCCTTCTGCAGCGTAGTCTGATCCTTTGTCTTCATAGGTTTCGCAGAGCCTTGCCGACGGCGGGCAGTGCAGCCACCTGTCGGAGCTGGACGCGGACAGGATCGCGTGTGTTTTAGCTACCATTGCCGATCACCTCCGCGTCCTTCATCAGGGCTTCGTAGTTTGCCGGATCAGTCTCCGAGAGCTTTGCGGCACCGTACTTTTTAAGCAGGGCGCGTACTTCTGTGGTATGACCGGCGCGGGACTTTTCGGCAAGGACGGCTCTTACGTCCTCCAGCTTGAGTTCAGGCTTCGGTTCCTTCTTGGTGGGAGCCTCCGTGGCCTGCGCTTCGATGTCATCGCCGGAAAACTGCTGGTAGAGCCAGTCGGCTGCGGCATTAATAGAAGCAGCAGCGGTGCGGAGCTCTTCGATGGTCTGTGCCATTTCTGCCATCTTTGACATTTTCTTTTCCTCCTTCCTCGGATTGGCTTGCGGCAAGGAGTGATAGGTTCCTTGCCAGTCTGGCGGATACGTGACTGATGGAATTCAGGAGCTTGATCTCCTCGTTCACGTTGCCGCCTGTGTCTGCGTAACTGCGGTACATCATGGGTTCACCTCGCTTTCTGAAGGCTGTGTTCTCTTGCCTTCACCTTCCACTGGAGATGAACTGTCGATTTGAGCGGAGGATTTTATAAAAAATTTCCGACCATCATCCGAAAGAGGGACAGTGGCCGGAAAGGGGTGTGATTCGTGGTCTTGGTATTACTTATCGCCGGTAATCCTGCGCAGGTCGGTGCGATACTTCTTCATCTGATCCGCGAAGGTCTTCTGCGGGCGACCGAGTTCTCTTGCAATGGCACGGTCGGAGATACCCTCCGGGTGATCCTTCCAAAGTTGGATGATGGTATCGGCTTCCGGGTCAAGCTCACGCAGTCTGGTAAAGAGCTGCTCCAGCAGCATGCGGTCGGCGATGACTTCTTCCATCGGCTTACTGCGATCGGAAATATAATCACCGAGGGTGCCATTGCCATCAGGGAGAGGCTGATTCAGAGAAGTAATGTCGCCTGCCGCGTGATATTCGCAGCCGATACAGTCGCCGTCGCATTTCCAGATGAAGCGGTATGGACACATGCACCTGCCGTGATCCTGCTCTTTGTGGCGAATACGGTCGGCTTCCTTATAGAAGGAGTCGTGCTGTTCCTTGGTGACCGGCACTTTCTCGCCAGTGCTGCGAACGTAGATAAAATAGGTCTTCTGATTGTCATTGTTTTGCATAATGAAAGCCCTCCTTCGGCTTTTGCCGAAATGGAGAGCTCCAGACATGCAAAACCAGACCACAGGCGTGAGAGCATACCGAAGGATTACTCCATTTCGGCTGCACCTCACTTCCGGTGATCGGTACGGTATTTGATTGTCATCGGTAGTCACGTGGAACCGGAAACACCCTGCGCAGATGGCTCCCACGTGCTAAAGCAAGTATGCCATTTTTAGGGATCGGAACCTCAGACACAGACATGTCCGTTTTTGCGGTGCTGATAGGCAGAAACTAGAAGGCCAAGATGAGCTTTATATTGAAAAACGGGCAAAAAAAAGACCAGACATAGTTGTGTCCGGCAGGGAATTTTAAGAACGCACAAATAAAAAATAATATCAACAAATAACAGCAAACTCTTGAAAAATTCACATTTATGGTGTATACTAAAACAATTGAGCTGTATTCAGATTCAAATCACGAGGTGAGAGCATGGAAGAAATCATGAATGACAAATGGATAAGCATAGATGAAGCTGCGGAATATTTAGGAATCAAAACAGTTACTCTTCGCAGCTGGATCAGAAATGGTAAAGAAGGTTTGCCTGCTCAAAAAATCGGAAAACAGTGGAAGTTTAAAATTTCCGAACTCGATGAATGGGTTAAGAGCGGTAAAAGCGCTGACTGATTCAAGGGGAAAACCGAAGAAAATCATTAGACAAGGAGCAGACAAAGATGGCTGTCAAGAAAACGCAATTATATGCATCGCTATGGGCGAGCTGTGACAAACTTCGCGGAGGCATGGATTCCTCAGAGTATAAGGACTATATCCTGACTCTTTTGTTCATGAAGTATGTCACCGATAAATTTAAGAATAAAGGAGCCTATGAAGACATTAAGGTCTTTGATAAGGCACATGATAAAGATCCTGATCCGGAGAAGCGGACGGGCTGCTCCTTTGATGACTTTATTGCTCTGAAGGGAAAGAAAAACATCGGCGAAGGTATGGATAAAATCATAGCACGCCTTGCTGACGAGAATACTGACCTGAAGGGTGTTATTGATATTGCTCATTTTAATGATGAGAAGAAGCTTGGAAGCGGTAAGGAAATGGTTGATAAGTTGACCGATCTCATATCCATCTTCCAGCGCCCGGAACTTGACTTCTCCCGGAACAAGGCCGAAGGTGATGACATCATCGGAGACGCCTACGAATATTTGATGCGCAAATTCGCTACAGAAAGCGGAAAGAGCAAGGGACAATTCTATACACCTGCAGAGGTTTCCAGAATCCTCGCCAATGTAGTGGGAATCAGCCGTTGCACGGACACCAGCGCCACGGTATGCGATCCGGCATGTGGAAGTGGCAGCCTATTAATTCGAGCCATTGATGCAGCTCCTATCCCGATCATGGGATATGGTCAAGAAAAGGAAAGCACGACAGCTGGTCTGGCGAAGATGAATGCCGTCCTGCATCGTAAGGCCGAGATTACCATCAAGAGCGGTAACACATTCTCAAATCCGCAGTATCTTGATAAGTCCGATAATTCCATACTTGAACGTTTCGATTACATAGTGGCAAATCCGCCTTTCTCAATGAAGAACTGGCGCGATGGTATTGCCGGTAAAGAATATGGTCGCTTCGAGGGCTATGGGGACACGCCACCGGAAAAAAACGGCGACTATGCTTGGCTCATGCACATCCTTAAGGCATTGAAGTCAAATGGCAAAGCTGCGGTTATTCTCCCTCATGGTGTTCTGTTCCGCGGAAATGCCGAAGCGACTATTAGAGAAGCAATAATAAAGAAGCACTGGATCAAGGGCATTATCAGCCTTCCGGCAAACTTGTTTTACGGCACCGGCATAGCCGCCTGCGTGCTCGTGATTGATAAAGAAGGAGCTGCAAACCGACAAGGCATTTTTATGATTGATGCCAGCCGTGGGTACGTTAAGGACGGCAACAAGAATCGTTTGCGTGAACGTGATATCTATAGAATCATTACGACGTTTAATGAGCAGATAACTACAGATCCAAAGTATGCGCGTTTCGTACCAAACGATGAAATCGAAAAGAAAAACGGGTATAACCTGAACATTACTCGCTATATTGACTCCACAGATCCGGAGGATATTCAGGATATCTATGCGCATATTCATGGCGGTATTCCGGCGGTTGATATCGACAGTCTGTCTAAGTATTGGGATGTGTTCCCTTCGCTGAAGGCTGAGTTACTGACGGCGATTAGCGAAAAGTATTACAGCTTGAATGTGGAGCATGAGAATATCCGTCAGACGATATATAAAAACGCCGAGTTCTCAGAATACGGTGAGAAACTCGACGCGGCTTTTGCAGCGTGGAAGGCCAAGGAATATCCCGCTTTATCTTCCCTTGATGAAGATGTATCCGCGAGAGAGTTAATCGTTAGTCTTGCGGAGGATATCCTTGCTGAATTTGAACACCTGACGCTGATTGATAAATACGACGTGTATCAAGTGCTGCTGGCTTATTGGAATGAGGTCATGAACGATGACGTGTCGCTTATCATAAGTGAACCGGATGGCTATGCCAATGCCAGAGCGACTGACAATATCGAGGAAGAGATCACGCAGGGTAAGAATAAAGGCGAGATGAAAGTCACCGGATGGGAAGGCAGATTGATTCCGAAATCTATAGTGATCGATTCCTTCTTCCGTAAAGAGAAGAATGCCATCGAGGAGGCAGAAAAAGTCGTCGCGGAGACGGAATCCCAGCTTTCTGATCTGATTGAGAGTGCAGATGAAGAATCTGCTCTTGCTGATGTGGCTGAAAACGGAAAGGTTAAAGCAAAGGATATTGAAGCAAAAATAGTTGAGTTGACAAACACGATTGAAACAGAAGAAACCATAGAACTGGAAGTAATCCTCATGGATCTTCATCTTGTAAATACGAAGAAGAGACTGGAAGCATATCTTATGGGACATCCGCTCTGCAAGAGTGCTGTCAATGAAAACGGAAAAATCACTAAGAGCTCTATCGAATATCGTCTGCGCATTATTCGGACAGAGGAAAACGTGCCGGAAAGTCTGCAGGATGATGTTAACCAGCTGAAAGCTGCATTGGAGCTGTGTGGCAAGATTTCAGATTACAACAAGGTTGTCAAAGACCTGAACAAGGCTCTGGATGAAAAGTGCAGGACAAGGTATGACAGACTGACAGATGAAGAGATTCTGGATCTGCTGGTGAACAAGAAGTGGTTTGACACCATCTTCTTTGGTATAGCTGATCTGTATGCTGCAATTTCTCATCGCCTGACAAATAGGATTATCGAGCTTGCAGAGCGCTATGAAGACACGCTTCCAGAACTTGAAAAAGATACAACGGAGTATGAGGCGAGGGTGAAGTCTCATCTGGAAAGGATGGGATTTAGATGGGAATGAAAAACACAGTTATAGGCAAGATTCCAGATAACTGGGATGTTGTTAAGATTGGTGATTTTACAGATGTGTTCTCTGGTGGTACTCCGGATACATCAAAGAGAGAGTATTGGGATGGTGATATTCCTTGGATGAATTCGGGGGATCTGAATCATAAATATATTCATTCTGTTGAAGGAAGAATTACAGATAAGGGGATGGCTTCTTCGAGCACACATATGATACCTGCACAATGTGTACTCATCGGTCTTGCAGGTCAAGGTAAAACTCGCGGAACGGCTGCAATTAATTACATTCCTCTATGTACAAACCAGTCGACTGCTGCGCTCTACCCGTCAAAACTGTTTGATCCGCTGTTTCTTATGTATGTTATGGAGAGTAGGTATTCTCAATTGAGGGAGATGTCATCCGGTGAAGGAATCAGAGGTGGGTTAACGAAAGCATTGATAAAGGATGTAGCTGTTCAATTGCCACCCAAGGATGAGCAAAAGGCTATTGCAAAAGTTATTTTTGACTTTGATGCAAATATGGAACACTTACGACATCTTATCAATAAGGAAGTTGACCTGAGGAAATCATGTCTTGATCGTATGTTCCCACGCGTAGGCCAGATAATCCCAGATGTCAGAATTCCTGACTTTGATGGAGAATACAAATGCCTCCCAGCAGAAAGATTGTTTGTATCGTATGCTGATAAGGGGTTCCCTGAGTTACCTGTTCTTATGGCAACACAAGAAAAGGGAATGATTCTAAGAGATGATAGCAACATTGAAATTCAGCATGATGAAAGAAATGAAGTTACCTACAAACGGGTTTTGCCGGGACAATTTGTTATTCATTTGAGATCATTTCAGGGCGGTTTTGCGCATTCAAACATCAAAGGAATAACGTCTCCCGCGTATACTGTTTTTGGTTTCAAAGATCCTGATGAACATTTCGATTATTATTGGAAATATCTTTTTTGCTCAGAATCCTTTATCAACAGGCTTGCTACTGTAACATATGGTATTCGTGATGGACGAAATATTAACTACGCTGAGTTCTTAAAGTTGGATTTTTATGTACCCACCTATGAAGAACAACGATCTATTGGTTTGTATATACAGGATATCGATAAATCAATCGAACTTAACAAGAAGAAATTAGAAAAGTACAAGATGATTAAGCAAGGCATGATGGAAGAATTGCTGACCGGTAAGGTCAGATTAGTGTAAGGAGGTGCCTGTCGGATGAGTATTGGAGATGCCGAAATCAAAACACAGGAAAGAGTGATCCGCTTCTTTAAAGATCCTGAGATCTTGGGCTATCAGTATATCGGTAACCTGTCAGATTATCAGAATAAGAACATCAAGGAAGATCGTCTGCGCCAGTATCTTCGGTTGAAAGGCTATGCAGATAAACTGATTGATGCTGCCGTTATGCAGCTTCAGCAGGAAGCAGGAAATCTTTCTCGTGGGGTCTATGATGCCAATAAGACTGTGTATTCGCGGTTAAAGTACGGCATTCCGGTCAGTGAGAGCCCGGAGAAGCCTCCGGTGACAGTTGAACTTATTGACGAGACCAATCCGCTGAATAATGACTTTGCAATCGCTGAGGAAGTAACTGTTGTTGAGCAGCAGGAGAAGAGGCCGGATCTTGTCATCTATTTGAACGGTATTGCTGTGGCCATTATCGAATTAAAACGAAGCAGCATCTCTGTGTCCGAAGGCATCCGCCAGAATCTCACAAATCAGAAGGACTCCTTTATTCGTGGCTTCTTTACTACCATGCAGTTCTGTATGGCCGGAAACGAGTCGGAAGGTCTGCGCTACGGCACGCTTCTGACTGGAGAGAAGTTCTATATGGAGTGGAAGGATGACGGCTTCAAAGAACATGAGGAGGAGCGTGATCCAGTAGATGTTCGTATCAGTAAAACCTGCGAAGGCATCGAGAATAAACTCCTGAAGCAGATATATGCCATGTTCGATAAGGAACGTTTTATCGACCTTATCATGAATTTCGTTGTTTTTGATAAAGGCATTAAAAAAGTGTGCCGCTACAATCAGTATTTTGGCATCAAGCGTACTCAGCAGAGGCTTAATAATCTGAGGACAGAGCTTCACAATCCGAACAGAAATCCGGATAAACCGATGGGCGGTATTCTTTGGCATACGCAGGGTTCCGGCAAAACGCTGACAATGGTATGGCTTGCAAAGTGGATTCTGACACATTGGGCGGAGCTTAATGCCCGTGTCCTTATCGTGACAGACCGAGATGAGCTTGACGAGCAAATAGAAAAAACATTCACTGGTGTGGATGAGAATATTGCTCGTACCAAGAGCGGTAAAGATTTGCTGAATCGTTTGAATGTATATGATGATTCGCTGATCTGCTCCCTCGTGCATAAGTTTGGCCGTCGTGGCGGGGAAGCAACGGAGAACGATTACGATAAGTATATTGTAGAACTGAAAGCCTCTCTCCCTGCTGATTTTGAGGCAAAGGGGAATCTTGTAGTATTTGTTGATGAATGTCACAGAACACAGTCCGGTAAGCTCCATACGGCGATGAAGACTATCATGCCTAATGCAGTGTTTATTGGCTTTACGGGTACTCCATTGCTGAAAAAGGATAAAAAGATTAGTATCGAAGTCTTCGGTACATACATCCATGCTTACAAATATAACGAAGGCGTTGCTGATGGCGTCGTGCTGGATTTGCGATATGAATACCGTGATGTTCCGCAAGATTTGTCGTCACAGGATCGTGTTGACCAGTGGTTTGATGTAAAGACCAGAGGCCTCTCTTCTCGCGCTAAGGCAAAGCTCAAAGAGAAGTGGGGCACGATGCAGAAGGTATACAGCTCCCGCTCTCGTCTGGAAAAGGTTGCATGGGACATCATTCAGGACTTTAATATGAAGCCGCGACTGATGGATGGAAACGGTAATGCGATTCTTGTAGCTGATGGTATTCCTACGGCTTGTAAGTATTACGAAATCTTCCAACAGATGGGCTTTAAGAAGTGTGCCATCATATCTTCCTATACACCGAACAAGGGCGAACTGCGCACTGATACTGTCAGCGATGAGGATGATACTGAAACCTTCCTCAAATATGAGACGTATTTGAAGATGCTGGGGCTTGATCCGTCTGACCTTCCGAATGCAGGATCGGTTCAGGCTAAGGTGGAGGAATTTGAAAAGGAGGCAAAGCGCAAATTCGTAGAGGAGCCCGCGAATATGAAGCTCCTTATCGTCGTGGACAAGCTCCTCACCGGATTTGATGCGCCTCCTTGTACCTACCTTTACATCGACAAGAGGATGCAGGATCACGGCCTGTTTCAGGCGATTTGCCGCGTCAACCGCCTTGATGATGATAGTAAAGACTTCGGCTATATCGTGGATTACAAGCAGCTATTTGGACAACTCCAGACTGCAATGAAGGACTATACTTCCGGAGCTTTTGAAGGATATGATCCGGAGGATGTAAAAGGACTTGTTAAGGATCGCCACGATGCTACGGTATCCTATTTTGAGGAAGTGTATGATGCCGTCGAAGAACTCTGCGAAGGCGTCGAGGAACCTCGTGGGGAAATCCAGTACATCCATTATTTCTGTGGTGTTTCCGGTCAGTCGGAGGAGAGCGACGAGATTTATGCACGCCTGAGAGAAAAACTCTATCGTCTGGTGAGCAGTCTTGTCAGAGCGTTCGCGGAAGCAAAACCATATCTGGTTGATGACATCTCATCTGGCAAACTGAATGAATATGACAAGAAGGTCACTTTCTACATTGAGTTGAAGAAAACTATCGGTACGGCCAGTGGTGACTTCCTCGATTTGAAGGCCTATGAGCCTGATATGAGAAAGATGATCGATAACTACATCACGGCAGCGGACGCAGAAAAGATCGGTGATTTTGATGATCTTACCCTATTGGATTTTGTAGCAAAGCAGGGTGAGACGCTTACCGGTGAAGGCGATAGCGGCCACAAAGAAGGTGCAGCAGAGGCCATCGAGAATAACATCCGTAAGAAGGTTATCGAAAAGGTCACTGTCAATCCGCGCTACTACGCAAAAATGTCAGAAATCCTTGATAAGCTCATTGAAGAGCGTAAGCAGGGAGTTCTTGACTATGCTGAGATGCTTGAGAAATATATAAAGCTGGCTAAGGACGTTGATTGCCCGGAGGATAACGATAAATATCCGGAAAGCATCCGTAAGAGCAAGGCGCTTATGGCTATTTATGACAACACCGGCGAGGACGAGAAACTTGCCCTACGAATTCACAAAGCCGTGAAAAAGCAAGCTCTGTCTGGTTTCAGGGATAATCAGGTTGTTGTCAGAAGAATAAAAAAGGCTCTCTTTGAGATTCTGGGTGATGATTCCGAGGTGGAGCGCATCTATAAGATCATTGAGAAACAGGAGGAGTATTAATGCGCATTGTCATTTCCGGGATTCCGATTGATGTGCAAAAAAAGAATATAAAGAATATGCACCTTCAGGTGAAGCCGCCGGATGGACATGTGGTAATTTCTGCGCCTTTATCCGTGGACGATAAAGCTATAGAGGCTTATGCCAGAACTCAGCTGGGCTTTATCAAGAGGGCTATTGCGCAGTTTCAGGATCAGCCAAGAGCATCGAAGCGACAGTATGTTTCCGGCGAGACGATGTATATCTGGGGGAAGCAATACTTTCTTGTCTTCAAGCCGGACAATCAAAAGAACAGCTTCGAGATTCAGAATCAGAATATTGTTCTATCCATGAGCGCCAAAAGTACCGTGAAACAGCGAGACGCTTATGTGAAAGAGGAATATAGGAAGATCCTAAAGGAAGAAATAGAAAAGCGTCTGCCTAAGTGGGAGACACAGACAGGACTTAAATGTGATTCTTGGCAAACGAAATATATGGTCACAAAATGGGGTGCCTGCAGCACAGATAAAAAGAAGCTGTGGTTCAACCTGCAGCTCGCCCAGAAACCGTATGCCTGCCTTGATTATATTATTTTGCATGAGCTTACACATTTAATCACAAGAAAGCATGATGCTACATTCATCGCACACATGGATAGGCACATGCCTAATTGGCGTGAAATACGTAAAGAGCTCAACGACAGCAGACTGGACTACTATGAAGCGCAGGATGAAAGCCCACTGCAGAAACTGATCGACCAATCTCGTTATGACGACATCCGGGATGCGGCCATAGCTTATATTCAAGAGGATCATTCTGGTGACACGAAAAGACTATCGGTCATTGATATGGAAATCGAGAATGTTATCCATATTGAACAGCCGGAGGATGGCGTGATTGCTTTCGATGTAATTGCATCATGCGATGTCGAAATGCCATCCGCATCTCGCAAGGGATATTTTAATGAGCGCTGGCTTAAGATCCATTGTCAGGTTACTCTTGGCATCGATATGAGCGGGTTCCGGATCATGTCTGTTGGTAATTGTGAGCCGCAAGAGGAATCTGATAATGACCGTCTGTCCGGAGAGCTGGTACCTATTATCTCTCGCGACCAGTTTGAAGGCGAGGCTGAGAAGTTCCTGACAAGGTATTGTCCGGAAGCACTGGATAAACCGATGAGGGTTCCAATCGAGACAATAGCCAGCGATATGAAACTACAGGTTATCGAAGATGTTCCTCTGTCAGATGATCTTACTTACTTTGGGACTATCATATTTGATAACGGGAATGTTCTCGATAAGCACCGGAAGATTACAATTCGCAATGCCAAACGAGGAACCGTTTATCTTGATCCGCGTGTCTCCTATGAAAGATCTGTAGGAACAAAGCGCACTACTCTGGCTCATGAATGTTTCCACTGGTACCGTCATCAGCCTTATCATGTGTTGATGAAAATGATAGGTGCTAACGATAATCTTGGAAGGGCTATCCAGTGCCAAATAGCTGCAAACACAACTGATTCAGATAAATGGAAGGCCGTAGACTGGATGGAGTGGCAAGCCAAAGGTGTCGCTCCGAGAATCTTGATGCCTGCGAAAACGACGCGCTTGAAGGTAGAACAGCTTCTTGCAGCTTATGGCGGGGCTGATGATGCGAGCATTGCAGCCTATGAGAATGTCATTGATGAACTTGCGGAGCTGTTCGATGTGTCGAGGCAGGCAGCCAAGGTTCGCCTGATGGATCTGGGGTATTCCAAAGCTGAGGGTGCATATCCGTTTGTGGATGGTCAGTATGTTCGCGGATATTCATTTGAAGCCGGTGCCTTGGATAAGAATCAGACATTCACTATTCCCTATGCCGATTTGTTTAAGGCATACTGCTTTGACCGTGAGTTTAAGAAGCTGATTGACAGCGGACAGTTTATTTTTGCAGATCGTCATCTCGTTCTCAATAACGAGAAATACATAGCGAGAGATCAGTCCGGGAATGCTACGCTGTCAGAATATGCGCTCTCGCACATGGATGAATGCTGCGTCGTCTTCTCGAAGGGATATAGTTATCAATCGAAATATCAAGGGGCGAGGTATTACACGCAGTTTATGCGTAATTCAGCGCCAGTTGAAAATCAGGTCGAGTATTCCTTCGAGCTTAATGCACACAACAAGGCACTTCTTGATCAGATCAAGAACGCAAAGCGCCGTTCTGAAGCATTACGCAGATATCCCGGCTCTTTTGCAGAGACACTGGTCGCGTTGCAAAAAGAGAAAAAGCTCTCAAATAAGCAATTGGCAGACCGCTCGCTTGTTGGCGAAAAGACTATACAGCGGTTGAGAAATGATGAGGAATACCCGACTTCGGTTCAGACAGTTCTTGCATTATGCGTAGGTCTGAAGTTGCCTTTGCCAGAGGCTGAGATGTTTCTCGGTAAAACGGATTTTAAATTGAATTCGATGAAAAACGAAGGTTACGTTTATCAATGTGTTTTAGCGGCCTGCGCTGAGAATACGATTTATGAAATAAATGAAATGCTCAAAGAAAACGGAATTACACCTCTTGGGAGTGATCCAGATCTTCAGTAAGACGAGGAGGATTGATGCGGAATGAAAGGTTCAGAATGCAAATTCGTTAAATACATGGAAGGCTCAGACAAGCGGTTTGTCATTCCGGTTTACCAGAGAAACTACGACTGGAAAACTGAAAACTGCAAGCAGCTGTACGATGACCTTGTAAAAATCATTAAGGGGCATCGGAAGAGTCACTTCTTCGGTAGCCTTGTTTCCGTTTATAATCCCGACGGGCACAATGAGGAGTTCCTGATTATCGACGGCCAGCAGCGCCTTACGACAGTATCGCTGTTGTTCCTTGCTATGTATAACTTGATTGATAAGGGTGTCATTGTGCCGGAGACTGCTAATCTGAAGCAGCGGATTTTTGAGGAATACCTCGTGGATAAGTGGAAGCCGGAGGATACCCGTATCAAGCTCAAACCGGTAAAGAATGACCAGACTGCTTTTGGGAAGCTGTTCTCTGATCCTACGGAGCATATCCGCGAATCCAATCTGACTGTGAACTACGATTATTTTTATGACCGCATTCAGAAACAGGAAATCACCATCGATCAGCTTTACGATGCGATCTGCTGTCTGGAGATTATAAACATCCGGCTGGATATGGACGACAATCCGCAGCTCATTTTTGAGAGCCTGAACTCGACCGGTCTTGACCTTAGCGAAGGTGATAAGATCAGAAACTTCATACTGATGGGCTTGCCTTCTAAGGAGCAGGAGGATTATTATGAAAAATACTGGAATAAGATCGAGGTCTGCACGAAGTATGATGTGAGTGCTTTCATCCGGGATTACCTGAGTGTGAAACAGCAGGCCATCCCGCAACAGAAGAAAATCTACATCAATTTTAAGGACTTTGTGGAGCTTGGAAAAATCGAAACAGAACCACTCCTTGCTGAGATGCTGGCCTATGCAAAGCGGTACCAGATTCTCCTTGATGGTAATTCCGGCAGTGCTGCCCTTGACGCCTGCATTGACCGACTGAACCGTCTGGAGACGACGGTAACAAGGCCGTACTTTCTCGAAGTGCTGCGTCTATATAACGAAAACAAACTGACGTTGACACAGGTCACTGAGATTTTCCTGACGACAGAGAATTACCTGTTCCGCAGGACGATGTGTGATCTGCCGACAAATGCCCTTAATAAAATCTTCCTCATGCTGCACCGAGAGATCATACGATACGATGGTACCGAGGATGACTATGTCGAGAAGCTCAAGTATGCACTTCTTTCCAAGAAAGAGCGTGCCCGCTTCCCGGACGATGTGGAGTTTAAGGCGGCATTTGAGGAACGTCCGGTTTATCTGATGAACAGCAAGAATAAGATATACATTCTTGAGCGTTTCGAGAACTTCGGCACTTCGGAGGATAAGGATGTATACCGTCACTGTGACGACGGCACCTATTCGATTGAGCACATTATGCCTCAGCATCTAACGCCAGTATGGCAGAAGGAGCTGGGCGATGATTATGAGCAGATACATGAGCTGTGGTTGCATCGCATGGCAAATCTTACGCTGACGGCCTACAACTCGAAATATAGCAATAGCTCTTTCACTGAAAAGAAAACCATGCAGAACGGTTTCGATGACAGTGGTATCCGCATGAATACTTGGATTGCAAAAAAGGACAAGTGGACGCTGGCGGAGCTGGAAGAGCGCAGCGAATATCTCATGGGTCGAGCACTGTCAATCTGGGCAGCACCTGTCACAGATTACAAACCGGAAGAAAAGCAGCTTGACACTTATACGCTTGAGGATGAGGGTGAGCTGACCGGACGACTGATTGCGAAGTTTACCTTTAAGAACACTGAGCAGCCGGTAACGAGCTGGGTTGAAATGTTCCAGAAGGTTATTCAAATTCTGTATGCCGAGGATAAGGCCATTATTACTAAGCTGGCCATGTCGGAGGAGGAGAACATAGCTCTCCACTTCAATACAAATCAGGATGCATTCACGAAGTCGCTTGAGATTGGCGATGGCATCTATGTTTGGACAAACACCAGCACGCAGAGCAAGCTGTCTGTCCTGAGTCGTCTTTTCAAACTGTACGATGAAGATCCGGCAGATTTGGTATTTTACCTGCGTGATGAAAACGAGGCCAATGAGGACGAGCCGGGCAGCCGATATGAGCTCCGGAGAAAATACTGGACATACGCGCTTCCGATTATCCAGAAGGCGCACGGCGAGGACGGTTCCTTCTCTAATGTTAATCCGTCAAGGGATAACTGGATCAATGGCTTCTTTGGTATAGGTGGCTTCTATCTTTGCTGCGTAGCAAACTTTGATGCAGCGCGGGCAGAGGTCGTATTTGGTAGAGGCAATAAGCAAGAAAACAAGGCTGCCTTCGATAGCCTGTATACACATAAAGCAGAAATAGAATCTGCGCTGGGCACGACGCTCCAGTGGAACCGTGGCGACGACATCAAATCCTCTAAGGTCTTCATTCAGCTGAATAACGTCAGCATCGAGAATGAGACCGATTGGCTCCAGATGGCTAACTTCCATGCTGATTGGACGAAGAAATTCTACGATGTGATTGTGCCGTTTATCAAGGGATGAGGAGGTGATCGGATGAGAGTTGTCAAAAATCCAGCATGGGTGTACTACCTCGCCGATACAGATCCACATTTCGATGAAACAAAAGTTGGAAAATGGATGTATTTTTTCGGAGATAGGCAGTTTGTAGAAAAAATATGTAGAGAGGCAATTGAACAGAATATCGTTGAAGAATGTAAACACAGTAATGCAGACGATGGTGTTTCTTGCTTTTACCTGAATGATGACGATCTTGAAGGCCATAGACGCGTCATTGAATTTTTCATCAAGAATGACCTGATCCGTAAAACGAAAAAAGGCAAGCTGTACAACATATCATTCAAACATGATACGCAGACACTTGCTGGTGAATATGGCGATGATTACCATTCCGATATCAAGCTGGAAGAATTCGTGAATCTTGAGACCGGAGAATGGATTGGGTGACATCTGCAGATGTGGAGGTTAGTTTTTCGATGAATAATGATATAAAAGCAATCGAAACTGAGTATGATGGACACAGATTTCGCAGTCGGCTTGAAGCACGATGGGCAGTCTTTTTCAATGCTATCGGCCTGACTTATGAATATGAGATCGAAGGCTTTGAAATGGATGGAACCAGATATCTTCCGGACTTTTATATTCCAAGCTTGAATAGGTGGTTCGAGATCAAAGGCAAACCGTTGAGTTTGGACGAAATAAAAAAGTGCGAAGAATTCTGTCGCAGACTTGATAATGAGAATATAAAGTACTCAGTCCTTATTGGGTCGCCGAATTTATGCGCCATACGCGTCGGAGATTTTTTGGGAATACTGGAATATGTCTGGGAGTGGCCGTCCGAAAAATATCCAGACAATTTTCGCATTCAAGTCCCCAAGGAGCTTATAGAGGATGAGTACTATTCCAGATTTGTAAAGGGCTTATGGGTTGTTCCTGATAAGACGGAAGAGGAAGTTGCGGTTGCTGCGATTGCAGCAGGAAAGGCAAGATTCGAATTTGGAGAAAAACCTGATGTATAAGGATTCTAATGTTGAGGCGATGGGATTTTAGACTTGTTCCCTCAGAGCGAAGCCTTGAAGCGGTCGGCGAATCTGTGCGTTTGCATATTATAAGTAGGAGCAAGGCCTTTGACCTGTTTCCGAGAACGTACAGGGGTAAAAATCGGTGTGTTTTACGGCAAAAACACGCTTTGATAAATTCCCGCGAACGAACGCGGATTTGGCTACACACTTGACATCAATCTGGAGCAATCGAGCCATGTTGAGACGGTAGTTTTGATGTCTAAAAAAGATAAATAAGAGCCATAAAATGGCATATTTCCGGGCTTTTCGGAAGTTGGGACAAGAAGCCTGACTGCTGAAAATGCTCGGTTTTATTATATGGGAATTTATCTACTGCGAAAATGTGTGTTAGGTTGTAACCTCGGATTAGATGACACAAATTGAGTGAGTGGATTAGAGATTATGGGAGGAATGGTTTTTATGGATAAAAATTATTTGTATCAAGTGGATATACGTGAATGGATAGAAGATGGATTAGATGCTGAAATTATGGTTCCAGTTTCGGGAAACAGAGTTGATAAAAAATATGATGTGTATGTTCAAAGTTTTTTGCTTCCGATTGATGCTGTTGAAGCAGATATGGAGAACGACACGTATAATGCTCATTCAATGGAGCCGGGAATAACAGTATATGGTTCGTGGGAAAATGATGAAAAAGTGTATCATCGCTGGGGAAATGGTGAGGGTTATGAACCTCTTATCATTAGAAGAAATTTCAATGGGGTAGCAGCAGATTCGATTGAAGTTGCAGAAGAATTTAGACTGTTGTTTAATCTATATTTTAATTCACAAAAAAATGAATATGTTGACGTTTCTGATGGTGAAGGACTTACTGTTGTTAAAATGAATGATAATGGATACATTACTATACATAAAAGATATTTAAAGACATATTTAGCTGTAAAAGAAAAAGCATTGATTATTCATATTGACAGCAGATGTGTAGCTCTTGATGCATCAAAAAAAGTTGCAGAGGATGAATTAGTGTACAGAAATGATGAAAATTCAATATTTTACACACTGAACATTGGAAATACATCTACTGGAACCAAAAGAGAAAATTATTCATACATTTTTGGTAAAAATGTAATTTTTGGTTGTAGTTTATGTGATAGTATTATATGGTCATACAATGAAGAAAAAAACTATGTCGATTTCATTATTGGAATAGATGAAAATGGAAAAGAAATACGTCATACTTGTAATCCAAGCTGCTTGAGTAACTATTACGGTGCTAATCCAACAGCCCCTCATTATCTAACACCAGTTTATTTCGATGCTGCAGTTTTAAATAAGTATTATTCTAAGCCAGAGATTTATAAAATTGAGGATGGCATTATACGATGCGGTGTACTGTGGGCTATATATGTTGATAATAGTAACCCTGATTATGTTTCAGCATATTTAGGAGATTTAGGAAGAGATTTACCAAGTGAATCTGAGCAGCATTACTGGAGAGGGTTTAATAAAGCAGTTGGCGGTAAATTAAGTCCTACAAAAGTAAAAAGAGATTTTATGTGCATTGCAGCTGATTCTGAGTCTCCAGATTTCGTGTTTAAAAGAACATATAGGAGAGTAAACGGGGCTTATGAAGATAGGTTAGGTTGGCCATTATTTTTGCCATTAACAGAGCAAGATGCGTATAACTTTGAAACTTTGCGAATACCAGTTAATAATTCAATTGCAGAGATGGATATGCTTGTTCTGTCTTTAGTAAAAATACTAATTGATTCTATGAATGAAAAGAAAATTATCAGTCAGTTGACTGGAAGTTATGAAAAATTGGTGGGAAGTATATCTAAATTAGAAGCTTGGCTAGTTGAAAAAAATATTGAAAATAGTGATGAACATATAAAGTTCTTAAGGAATTTGCAAGAGTTACGTTCAAGTGGAACAGGACATCGTAAAGGAAAAGGCTATCAAAAAATAACTAAAACACTTGATATGAAAAATGAAAATTATGCAGAAACATTTTCAAATTTGTTGAATTGCGCAACTGATTTTATAAATTTTATGGATGCTAATTTAGAAAAAATGGTATAAATGTGGCAACACTATGCGAGGGTATTTTTCGGACGACGAAATATGCATAAAAAGAAGAGGTGACTTCAAAATGATGGATTTAGAAAAATATTTTTCAAAAAAGGAAGATGCGTTTTATACTAACGCTAAAGGTGAAAAAAAGTTTCGAGGTGTACTTAAATACTACGGGGATACATTAAGAAACGATGAGGCAAGTAAACAGTCAAAACTTCCACCTACTCCAATTAGCATTGTTTTTTCATATGTGAATGAATTCATTGAATTACTAAGGGCATCAAATGGATATTGTGAAAAAAATGTAAGATTCAATACCATTGTTCTTGATAATTCTATACACTCAATTATTGACAATGGAATTATCTGTAATCAGCTTAATTGGAAATCGCCAATATACGATAAAGAAAAAAGAGACTATGTGGAATGGGATTATAAGTATGATGTTATAAGCTCTGTTTTTCATACGGATGAACCAAAGAATCTTATATGGCTGAAGTTTACACAAAAAGGTCACGTGGGTGTTGTAGCAAAAAGTTTCGACATTAACTTTGATAGTAAGAATGATGATGGAAAGCCGATAAGTTCGGATGTATTGGTTAAAGAGGTTGGCGAATCATGGGATAAATCTTTTGTAATGATATTTCCAATGACATCAGATATACTTGGGCATCGTTCAGTTGGAGACTTGGAATTGGGAATTGGAAATTATCTTATTGAAAAAAATGTACCCATCATAGATTTTTATTCGCATAATAATTAAGC
Organism: Lachnospiraceae bacterium; assembly: GCA_017622575.1. Classification (GTDB taxonomy): domain Bacteria; phylum Bacillota; class Clostridia; order Lachnospirales; family Lachnospiraceae; genus Suilimivivens. The sequence goes on along the minus strand of JAGAQU010000087.1, from coordinate 241 downwards.
AAGACTCCCCAGCGCCGGATTCAATTCCAGTGGTGAGGAGCCATTTGCGTTTATAGGCATTACCCTTCAATATCAATTTTCACCCCGGATTTGAATTCCACGTAAGCATCAAATCCTTCGCCTTGGATAGTTAGCATGATTGTGCAATACTCTAAAGGACACGAAAAAACTAGTAGTTTTTTAGAGGAGGTATAACTATCATGGATCAATCTACACATGATGTTCGGCGTGCAAACTGGCT
>JAGAQU010000086.1 GCA_017622575.1 Lachnospiraceae bacterium | reverse complement strand
TCCTGATCTACGATGGGATTTCCGATATGTGGATTCTTTCAAGATTGTTCAAAACAAAGAAAAATGCAGAGAGGATCATTGATGCGGAAGCAACTGTCATTGATGAGGATAAATAGTGTACAAAAAATTATAAAAAATTTGTGAAAAATGTGTTGACAACATTTTTTCATCGTGATATGATGCAATACATAAAAGCGAAGGCGCTATGGAATATCCGTAGTGCCTTTTATTATGCGTCTGACGACGCATGCATCCTCTGCAACCCAGGGAATAGCAGAGGAAAAAAATAAATTATTAAGAATGCGAAGCAAAGGTGCTTGTCGGGAATGACAATATCTTCAGCTTCGTTTTTTTAATGTGAGGAGGAAAAATTATGACAGAAGAAATTATGAGTGCCGTAAGCGGCGAAGTGTTCGGTGTCTGGTTCCTGATCGGTGCAGCACTGGTATTCTGGATGCAGGCAGGATTTGCAATGGTGGAGACAGGCTTTACCAGAGCAAAGAATGCAGGTAACATTCTGATGAAGAATCTGATGGACTTCTGTATCGGTACCGTTGTTTTTATCCTGATCGGTTTCAGCTTACTGCTTGGTGAGGATATGGTTGGTCTGATCGGAAAGCCCGGCTTCGATATCTTCACAAACTATGCAGAATTTGACTGGTCCAATTTCGTATTCAACCTGGTATTCTGCGCAACCACAGCAACCATCGTTTCCGGTGCTATGGCTGAAAGAACAAAATTCTTATCCTACTGTTTTTATTCCGCAGTGATCTCGGCTTTGATTTATCCCATTGAAGCACACTGGATCTGGGGCGGCGGCTGGCTTGCACAGCTTGGCTTCCATGATTTTGCAGGTTCCTGTGCGATTCACATGGTTGGCGGTATTTCTGCTTTGATCGGTGCAAAGCTGTTAGGTCCTCGTATTGGTAAATTTGTAAAGGATAAGGACGGAAAGATTACAAAAGTGAATGCATTCCCAGGACACAACCTTCCTATCGGCTGCCTTGGTGTATTTATTCTCTGGCTTGGCTGGTATGGATTTAACGGTGCAGCTTGTACCAGTGTGGAACAGCTTGGATCCGTATTTTTAACAACAACAGTTGCTCCTGCAATTGCAACAGTTGTATGTATGATCTTTACCTGGATCAAGTATGGTAAGCCCGATGTTTCCATGTGTCTCAATGCTTCTCTTGCAGGTCTTGTAGCAATCACAGCTCCCTGCGATGTGACAGATGTGACAGGTGCGTTGATCATTGGTGCAGTATCCGGTGTACTGGTGGTATTTGGTGTATGGCTTCTTGACTACAAATTACATATAGATGATCCGGTAGGTGCCGTTGCTGTTCACTGTTTAAACGGTATCTGGGGTACCATTGCAGTCGGTCTCTTTGCAACGACCTCTGCACCCGGAAATGACAGCCTTACAGGTCTTTTCTATGGCGGCGGATTTAAACTTTTAGGAATTCAGCTTCTTGGTTTCCTTGCAGTAGCTGCATGGACAGCTGTGACAATTACAATTACATTCCTTGTGATCAAGGCAATTGTCGGACTTCGTGTCAGTGAAGAGGAAGAAATTGTTGGTCTTGACTCCTGCGAACATGGTCTTACATCAGCATATGCAGGCTTCAGCATCATGGATATTTCCAATACCATGACAATGGAAGTCAACGAAAATACAGATCTCGGTACAGACGATTATGCGAAAGCTTCCGAGGCACAGAAGGATGCCGCAGTCAAGGTTGTGGCAGCTCCTGCTTCACCTACTGGAATTTACAAGGTTTCCATTATTGCAAAGCTGTCCAGATATGATCACCTGAAGAAGGCGATGAACGATCTGGGTGTAACGGGTATGACAGTGACTCAGGTTATGGGTTGCGGTGGTCAGAAGGGTGCCGGCGAGATGTATCGTGGAGTTGAAGTGGATGCAACCTTACTTCCCAAGGTTAAGGTTGAGGTTGTTGTCAGCAAGATTCCTGTTGAAAGCGTGATCGAGGCTGCCAAGAAGGCTCTTTACACCGGACATATCGGTGATGGTAAGATCTTTGTATACAACGTAGATAAGGTTGTAAAGGTTCGTACCGGCGAAGAAGATTTCGCAGCACTTCAGGATGTAGAATAAATAAGCGTTTATCTATTCCCTTAGTTTAGTATATACATAAAGGGGACGCCCCGGAAGGAAACTTCCGGGGCGTCTTCTTGCTTAAAAGCTTTTAGTTTGTTTGGAAACCCATTCTTTTAGGATTACATTAATATACTGACTAAAAGAACGATCGTCTTTTTCAGCTAATTCTTTTAATAGTGAAACTAAATCATCATCCAAAGTAATGCTTACTTTTGTTTTTAATGGTTTCATGACACGACTCCTTTTACTGTAGAATAGCATTTTGCAAGATAAAGTATTGACAAGTAGGATAAAGTAAGATAAAGTAGGATTATGAGAACCGGGCATAATAAAATAGGAAATAAAGAAATAGGATATTCTATCAATATTTTTTCCAGATTTGTAAAAGTATTCTTATTTTTTTTGATATGTCAGATATATCAATGTCCAATACAATATATATTGCATATAAATTGTCCTGGATGCGGAACAACACGTGCAATATTGGCAGCCCTTAAATTTGATTTTATATTAGCATTTAAATGTCATCCGTTATTTTTTATTCCTGTTATATGTGCAGTTTATAGTATTTTCAGGGAATGGATTTTTATAGGCATAAGGAATGAAAAAATAGTTCTTTTATTTTTTGGATTGTTATATCTATTATTTTGGCTGGTTCGGATTTTTGAGTAAATAAACAAAGGAGAAAACTAAAATGGCAGACTCATTAACAATTAATGTTTCAGAGAATTTTGATTTGAATTTTATGGCACAAAAAATCAAGGAAAGCTTTCAGACAAAAGGATTTATTGTTACAACTGCATCGCTGTCCCCTAATTCGGTCAGGATAGTATTTGATAAAGGTTGTGGCGGAATTAATATGCTTTTGGGAATGGGACAGGGAATAACAGCTGATTGTACCGTGAATGGAAACTGTCTAACTGTAAATTATGTAGATGGTGATTGGACAGGAAAAATTGTCGGGTTAATTGTTGGCTGGTTTCTTTGTTGGATACCATGTTTGACAGCATTAATCGGTTGCATTAACCAAAGTGGTTTGCCAAAAAAATAAATAATGAAATTACAATGATTATATCCGGTATGTAAAAGTACTGAATATATAGGCAGAAGCTCATTCAAATTCTGCCGCAAAGCATCCATGTATAGGGTCATTACAAAAGTTGAAAAATAGTCAACTTCTGTAATGACTCTTATGTTTTTGGTTTGTATTTGCTGAAGAATTATTATTACTTCTTTGCTGATTTTTATATTGCAATCGTATAGGAAGCCTTCCACACTTCGCCGGGCTCAATCAGGTTTCCCCATTCTCGCTCTTCCAGTGTACCGTCAAAAGATTCGCTGTCACATCTGCCGTACCAGGGCTCGATGCACACAAAAGGAGCCTGCTTTCCGGGAGGCGACCAGACACCAAAGAGAGGCGCTTCCATTCTGACCGTTAAATAAGGAGTGCCGTCCTTACGGCAAAGAGATACTTCCTTTGTCTGGTTATCTTCAATGATCAGCGCATCGTGGTCAAAAAGATTTTCCGTCAGAGCGAGCTTGCCGTCTGTCAATCCGTAGACATCCATGCAGCCTGTCACAAGACCCTGCTCTCCAAGCCTCGTGCTGATAATTTCGTCGACATCTCCGAAATCAACCAGATAATCTGACTGCTTCGTTCCCTCCTCAATGGGACAGTTAAAGGCGGGATGACCGCCGATGGAGAAGGGGAGTGCTTCCTGTCCCGGATTTTCTACCTGCCATAAAACCTGTACTTCCCTGTTCTTTATCCGGTAACTCAGCTTCAATACAAATTCGTAAGGGTATTTTGCCAGTGTTTCTTCATTTGATTTGAGGATAAACCAGATTTCATTCTCTGACTGCGAGAAAAGTTCAAATTCCATATCTCTTGCAAAGCCATGCTGGTTCATGGGATAGGTTTTGCCCTTTGTGCGGTATTCCTTGTCCTTTAATCCCCCAACAAAGGGGAAAAGCACAGGTGAGGTACGGCCCCAGTACTTTGCATCGCCGCACCACATGTATTCCTTGCCGGTGTCGAGTTTTTTCAGCGACTTCAATTCTGCTCCGTGACTGTCCATGGAAATGGATATCACATCATTTTTCAGTTCGTAAACTGCCATGAATAACCTCCTTTTATTAACAAACGGCAGTTCTCATAAGAACTGCCGTTTTTCTATGCAATTATATTAGCCTGATAGGCTTCAATTGCCCGCTGCATGAGTGCGGGATTCTGCGTTGTGACTTTATTTTGAACAAGCTCTTCATTATCCTCAATTGGTTTGATCAATCTAGACGCATTCTGCTGTGCTGTCTCAAACTGCATCTGCAATGTGGCATCCAGATCCGAGGTTTCCCCCTTTTGCAGAGGATTTTCATTTAAGTCTTCACTGTAAAGCTCTGTATTTGAAAGCTCGGAAAAATCTGTTTTCGAGGAAAGCACATCATCCGGTATGGCAGAAACCTTATTCAGGCTGCTTTGATTTAAATAATTGGTATTATAAATATACGGACTAAAATTAAGAGCACCGATTCTCATGGCAGCCTCCTTCCAAAAGTTTCTCTGATATACTTAAATAGTACACCCGAAGAGGGGTGGGAGTCAATGCTTGTTTGTGAATTGGCGTTGTGCTGTTGAGAAAAATAGGTCAAAAATTTTTGCTTATGGGAAATCGAAGAAGTGCTTCCCGGACGAAGTATTAAGAGTAGATATGAATTTGAATTCTGTTTGGAAGATTTTTAATGAAAGCTGTGGGTTTGTGCGTGCTCATAACAGCTATATGATTAATATGGCATACATAATTTTTGCAAGCCCACATTCTGTCCGGTTGATTGATGGAACGGAGTTTACTGTTTCAAGATCAAGATCTAAAGAATTCCAACAGGCATTTGCCAAATATATGGCAGCAAAATACAGAGGATAGAATTATGGAATTAATATTTAAATCAGTACAGATTTTTATCTGTGTTTTGGAAGCATATCTTATGTTCGATTTCTTTTTGACATTTTTCCCATTAAAAGAGAGTGTGTGCAATAAATATATGAAAACAGCAGCTGTTCTTTGTACTGCAGGATGCGTTTATTTAGTGAATTCTCTGGATAGTTCCATCATTAATATTGTGGGAATGCAGATTATTTATATTACTATGATAATTGCAGTATTTCAGGAATCTTTCTTCCGAAAAATTCCATATTATTTAATGGCTACTGCAATTATGGCAGGCAGTGAGTTTTTATGTATTATCTTTTTGTCACATCCGTCAAATTTTTCTTTAAGCCAGGTAACAACAAATGTTGCATCAATGATATTTTTTCTGTTGTGTACAAAACTGATATCTTTTATCCTATTTAACATTGTAAAAGGAATTCTTGGGAGATCAAATAACAGAATGAGCCGAAAGAACTTATTGTTATATTCGGTAGTTCCGATAGCCACATTGGGAATTATGATATCCCTGGCATATCTTAATATTGACTGGGATCAAATTGGATTTGTAATCTTCGTGATGTTTAAGAAAGAAGCAGGACATCTGACTACATATGAAGAACGGGCATACTATATTTTATTGATTGAAGCAGTAATTCACGTATTAACAGGTATTGGGATAACTAAATAGTATAAAGAAATATAAAATATTCGTGTTTAAAAATATGGAAAAGGAAAACAGTAACTGGCTTGAATTCAGCGTGTGCGTGTATAGAAAATAGAATCTTCAAGGGAAAAGAACAGAAGTAACAGTTTTTCAATACAGCGTTGAAAAAGAATATCATAAATATAGAATCAGCGGTATGTCCAAGACTTAGAGAAGCCATGAAATACCGCTGATTTTTTGAACAGCATGACGTAGAAGTTAAGGCTCATTCAGCACGGAATTCACATATTCCACAGAAAGCCCGAGTTCACCGGCAATTTCTTCCAGGTTTTTGTTTTGGCATTTGAGCTTGAAAACAGCCAGTTTTGTAACAGCCTCATTCGCTTTTGTTTCTGCAACCTTGGCTTTTGTTACGGCTGTGTCCCGTTCGGCAACAATTTTATCCCGTTCAGCCACAGCGGCATCGGCGCGGGCTTTTGCTGCAGTCACCTCTTCCTGCAGCTGTGACACCATCAGCCGCTCCATGTTCTTATCCATGATATACAGTTCCTTCGATAACATACCGATCAGCTCCTTTGGATCTTTTGCAAATTCCATGATCTCCTGATAGATGGGAGCAAAGCAGGGAAACGCCTCTATCAGTCCACCGATCACTACAGGGTTAGTGGCACTTAAGAAGGTCAGCCATGCTTCCAGTTCACTACTGTCTTTAGTAATATTATGTACGTTAGAATGGAAACTGTCAAGGCACAGAAAGATGTCCTCATGGAGGCCGGGATTGTCTTTGTAGATGCCGGTATCAAAGACAGGTTTCCGCTTATGGATATAGTACCCGGCAGCCTTGTGGAATTCCCCGGGACTCTGCTCCATCAGGATGATGCCGTATACCTTGTGCAGGTAGTTAAAGGTAAAGTCGGATCCCAGCTCCGCCTTTA
>JAGAQU010000085.1 GCA_017622575.1 Lachnospiraceae bacterium | reverse complement strand
TGAAACCTACCAGGAATATGTTCCGTGGGAAGGGGATTATGAAGTAAGCGGAAATCCAAGCGAAGGCAGCCTGGACATTTCCTATCAGGTGTATTCGGCAACGGAAGAAGCAATCGAGCCGGGTATGATCACCATTGCACTGCTTGATGAAAACGGTAATATCATGGCTGTTGGCAGTGACTATGTAGACGAAACGGTGGAAGCCGGAGAAGAGTATCAGGGAACAATAGACATTTATGAAGGTAAAGAACTGCTGTCCCGTGTGAGTGGTGCAGCTATGTTTGTTGATTCGATAAAATAAAAGCGTAAATACAGGCTTGATTTTTTTCAGTAAAAGTAAGATCCCTATGCGGTTTAAACTGCATAGGGATTTTGAACGTATGAGCTTTATTACGGTTCATTATGATTATTTATTATGCATGATTTGTTCAAATTATGGAAGAAAGCATGAAACAAATTGTGAGAGGAATGCAAAAAAAAGTATTGCATAAATATAAAAAATGATGCATAATTATGTTTGATAAATGCATTAATATGCAACAAAAGCGTTTAAAAATACAATTCTATAATATCATATCTGTTTTGGGATGGCATTTTGGTTTCGATCAGATGATCCAGGGTATGAGAGAATAAAATGAACTGTTGTACCCTCGCAAAAAGTTAGCGAACACACAATAATAGTGTCTGTGAAGAATATAAATGGAGAAGCAAATGCAAGCATATATGAGAAAAACAGTAAAGATCATAGGTATAGTAATAGTTTTGTCCCTGATCGGTTTTATGGTATCTGTACCGATTGTAAATGATTGCTCTGCTCTGAGGACTGCCAGGGAATTGGAGGAAATCCCATTGCCGGAGCAGACTGAATATATTGAGAGTATATCAAAAGCGGGGAAACTGGTCGGAAATGGAAACGGAATGCAGTTTTTGGGCGGTATATTAGTCAAAAGTGATTTGACACTCGAGGAACTGGAGGCGTATTATTCAGCTTATGCGGAAAGAGAATGGGAATGTGTTGTTGAAAAACAGACCGCACAGGAGTTACAATTTTTGGATCATGTAAATATTTCATTTGACACAGAGATAAAAGAGGATAATTATTATATAGTGTATTCTTGGGGAGAGGGAATGGAGATTTTCTCAGAATTTGATATAAGAGGACATTAAGTAAATAAAAAAGGAGAGAAAAATTCGAGCGTGAAGTTAAGAGCTTGCTCTTGAGAGTTTGTAAAAATTCTGATACAATATAACCACGCATTGAGTGGATGCTTGGGTGGAGGTTATGTATGTCAGATGAAAATATGCTGGAACAACAGATACAGGAGATGAAGACTCTTAGAGAACTGACTGGTTTAAACAGAACTGGGTTTGCGAAATCCCAGGGGATCCCGCTCCGTACCGTGGAGGAATGGGAAGCCGGTCGAAGAAAAATGCCTGATTATTTATTAAGATTACTATCATATAAAATTCGAATGGAGCAATCTGCAACAAGTCAAAATAAAAATGTAAGTATTATCAGAGATGAAAATGGTAAGAGTATTGTTATTATTAATGATCTTAGATTTAAATCAAGGCGAAGTATTGAGTGGAATGAGATTGAAAGATATCTAAAAGAATATATTGGACAATGTTATGAAATAGCAGAAACATCAGAAAAAGTGTATATTGGGCCCGATTTTCCGGATGAGTTCTGCCATTCAGAGGATAAAAAGAATGTGAAAGGGGCAAATGAGAAAGCAAAAGCCAATATGATACTGGCTATTGGTGAGTTAATACAAATAGCAACTAATAAAGCGGCAACAGAAGACTATGACAGAAAACATAAATCAAGAGCTAAATATGGTTGGTATCGATATGATACCCGCTTTGGTATTCCGGTTTATAATGAGGAGGGTGAGCTTGAACGATACAATATTTATTTGGCAAGAATGCTTGTGCGGTGTGATGCAGATGGGCGAAGCTATTTATACGATTTTGTAAGGACAAAAAAAGAAACGAGCAGCCCGCCTAAGCAATAACGCCTTACGGTAGTAAACTTCGTTTCTCAACTATTAAGTTAATACAGAAATGGTTAAATGTCAATGACTAGTTTGAAAAACGTGAAGATAAAACAGGAGAAAAAAATATGAGCAGCAAAACAAAGATTTTTATTGACGGAAGTGAAGGAACCACAGGACTCAGAATCTTTGAAAGATTTGAGGGACGTGATGATATTGAGCTGATGCCGATTGCATCCGAGCTCCGCAAGGATATTAAGGAGAGAAAGAGGCTGATCAACGAGTCCGACATCACTTTTCTCTGCCTGCCTGATGCGGCAGCGCAGGAATCGGTTTCCCTTGTGGAAAATGAAAAGGTGAGAATCATCGATACCTCCACCGCCCACAGAACACAGGAGGGCTGGGCTTACGGCTTCCCGGAACTGTCAGATGCCCACAGACAGGCCATTGCCACAGGAAAGAGGATTGCCGTTCCGGGGTGCTATGCTACCGGTTTTATTTCCCTTGTGTATCCCATGGTAACGGAAGGAATCCTGCCGAATGATTATCCGGTAAGCGCCTTTGGGCTTTCCGGCTACAGTGGAGGCGGTAAAAAGATGATCGCTGCCTATGAAGGAGAGGACAGACCGGCAGAGCTTGATGCGCCGAGAGAATATGCCCTGTCACAGGCGCACAAGCATTTGAAGGAAATGAAAAAGATTCCCGGACTTGTGAGGGAGCCTTTGTTTTCTCCCATCGTTTCCGATTATTACAGCGGAATGGTGGTATCCGTTCCCCTTTATACAGAATTCTTAAAAAAGGCAAAAACACCGGAGGAGGTACATGCAGTACTTTCGGAATTTTATAAAAACAAGAAATTTATTCAGATCATGCCCTACGGTGCAGAGTCGGAAAGCGGTAACATGCTGGCGGGAAATGCCTGCTCCGGCTGGGACGGACTTCGCATTTTTGTCACCGGCAACGCAGACAGGATTGTGCTTTCCTCCCAGTTTGACAATCTGGGAAAAGGCGCCTCGGGAGCGGCAATCCAGTGTCTTAACATCGCACTCGGATGTGAGGAAGATAAGGGGCTTCATCTGTAGAGGGCAAGGAGTGGCAAAATGAACAAATTGATACATGATACTACATTATATGAGGATATTCCTTCGCCGGAAGGCAGGGAAGAAAAAGAAATGGCAGTGTATCGGCTGCTCTCCGATTTGGGGATTCCCTATGAGAGGATGGACCATGAGGCAATGGATACCATGGAGGCCTGTCAGGGTGTGGATGAGATCCTGCATATTCATATGTGCAAGAATCTGTTCCTCTGCAATTCCCAGAAGACTGTATTTTATCTGCTTTTGATGCCGGGAGAAAAGAAATTCAAGACAAAGGAACTGTCAAAGCAGATCGGAAGCGCAAGACTTTCCTTTGCTTCGGAAGAATATATGGTAAAGTATTTAAATATCCGTCCAGGCTCGGTCAGTATTATGGGCTTGATGAACGATAAGGAAAATAAAGTAAATCTTCTGATCGATGAGGATGTGCTGAAAGAGGAATTCCTTGGCTGTCACCCTTGCGTGAACACCGCAAGCCTTCGGTTAAAGACAAAGGATGTGACGGAGAAGTTTCTGCCCTGTGTGGGTCACTCCTACAGGGTGGTACATCTGATCGGAGAAGACTAAGGGGGAAGATTGATATGACAGTCAGGACGATGACGATTGACGATTACACAGGTGTACATAATTTGTGGATGACCATAAAGGGTTTTGCTATTCGAAGCATTGATGATTCCAGGGAAGGTGTAGAGAGGTTCCTTAAAAGAAACCCCACCACCAGCGCGGTAGCAATTGAGGACGGAAAGATCGTGGGAAGCATTCTCTGCGGACATGATGGCAGAAGAGGCTGTCTTTATCATGTGTGTGTCCATGAAGACTACAGAATGCGCGGCATCGGTAAGAGCATGGTAGTGCACTGCATGAAGGAGCTGGAAAAGGAGAAGATCAGTAAGGTTTCCCTCATCGCCTTTACCAAGAACGATATCGGAAACGCTTTCTGGAAAGAGATCGGCTGGACAAAAAGAGAAGATCTGAATTATTATGATTTTGTGTTGAACAAAGAGAATATTATCAATTATAATAAGTAGCAGCTTGAAACTGGCAGCTCGCAGGTCGTTCAGCACGCGCCATTCGCAAAGCCGCACCTGTCGGTGCTTTCCCGCTGCTTTGCAGCTAACTTTGCTCATTACGTGGCGCTCAACTCATGCATATGCACAAACCCAAAAATGTGCAAGCACATTTTGTGCTGTTTGCACATATGCATGGCTGAACTGGAAACAAAACTTGCTTGTTGGAATACATAAAAAGTATGAGTATAATAAGAAATTAAAAAAGGAAAGCTTTGCTATGATATACAAAAATGTATTGGAGGCAGTGGGTCATACGCCCATCATCGAGCTTCAGAGGATGACGGGCAAGGACAGTGCTCGTGTGCTTGTGAAGTATGAAGGACTGAATGTAGGCGGCTCCATCAAGACAAGAACAGCCTTGAACATGATCGAGGAGGCAGAAAAACAGGGGATTATAAAGAAGGATTCCGTTATCGTAGAACCCACCAGCGGAAATCAGGGAATCGGGCTCGCCCTTGTGGGAGCTGTGAAGGGATATGAAACAATTATCATTATGCCGGATTCCGTGAGTGAAGAAAGGCGTTTTCTGGTGGAGCATTACGGCGCGAAGGTGGTGCTGATCCATGATAACGGGAATATCGGAGATTGCATTGATGAATGCATTAAGACAGCATTCAGGATGAAGGAAGAAAATCCCAGAGTTTTTGTGCCCCAGCAGTTTGAAAATCAGGCAAATCCCATGGTGCACAGACATCATACGGGACTGGAAATTCTGGAACAGGTAGCAGGACCCATTGACGGCTTTTGCTCCGGCATCGGAACGGGAGGCACCATCACCGGAATCGGTGAGACCTTAAAGGCACTGAATCCCCATATCACGATCTGGGCTGTGGAGCCGGAGAATGCGGCGATTCTGGCAGGCGGTACCGTAGGGAACCATATTCAGATGGGAATCGGTGACGGCGTCATCCCTGCTGTGCTGAATCAGCAGATTTATGAGGAAATCGCTATTATCTCCGATGAGGAAGCATTGCAGACAGCCAAGGATCTGGCAAGGCTTGAGGGACTTATGTGTGGTATTTCCAGCGGGACCAATGTGGCAGCGGCGCTCCGTCTTGCAAGGAAGCTTGGAAAGGGAAAGACAGTGGTAACCATTCTGCCGGATACTGCGGAGAGATATTTCTCAACACCGCTATTTCAGTAATGCCCAGGTGTCCCGGACTTGTAGAAAAGGACGATTGATTTTTGATTAAGATACAATAAAGCAGGTGCGTATCGCACGGAAAAGAGGATAAGATGAAAGTAAGAACAGGCGGCGTGACCGCAGCAAAAGGCTTTGAGGCAGCAGGTGCAGAGGCAGGCATCAAGTATAAAAACCGGAAGGATATGGCTATTGTTTACAGCAGGAGGCCCTGCGTGCTGGCAGGTACCTTTACCAGCAACGTGGTGAAGGCGGCACCTGTGCTTTGGGATAAAAAGGTAGTGGAGGAGTCCCCTTTTGGTCAGGCAGTGATCATCAATGCGGGAATTGCCAATGCCTGTACCGGAAAAGAAGGGTACTCCTACTGTGACAGGACAGCGAAGGCGGCGGCAAAGGCTCTTGGAATACCGGGAGAATCTGTGCTGGTGGCCTCTACCGGTGTGATCGGTATGCAGCTTCCTATTGACAGGATTGAAGATGGTGTTGTGAAACTGACAAAGCTGAAGGAAGCAACGCTTGCGGCAGGAACCCAGGCTGCGGAAGCAATTATGACAACCGATACCCGCAGCAAGCAGGTGGCGGCCGAATTTGAGGTGGGAGGCGTAAAGGTGACCATCGGTGGTATGTGCAAAGGCTCCGGCATGATCCATCCCAATATGTGCACCATGCTCGCTTTTGTGACAACAGATGCAGTGATCTCCAAGGAGCTTCTGACGAAGGCGGTGAAGGAGGATGTGGTGGATACCTTCAACATGATCTCCGTAGACGGGGATACCTCCACCAACGACACGCTCCTTGTCATGGCAAACGGCATGGCAGAAAATCCTGAGATTAAAGATAACACACCGGAATATGAAGAATTTAAAGCAGCGCTTCATTACATAAACGAATCTCTGGCTAAGATGATGGCTGGGGACGGAGAGGGTGCAACCGCACTGTTTGAGACTAAGGTGATTGGTGCGGATACCAAGGAACATGCAAGAATTTTGAGCAAATCGGTGATCTGCTCAAGTCTTACCAAAGCAGCCATCTATGGTCATGATGCCAACTGGGGAAGAATTCTCTGTGCACTGGGCTATTCCGGAGTGCAGTTTGATCCGGAAAAGATCGAGCTTTTCTTTGAAAGTAAATCCGGCAGGATTCAGATTTATAAAGATGGTGTAGCCACAAATTACAGCGAGGAGGAAGCGAGCAAAATCCTTGCAGACCCGGAAGTGACAGTGCTTGTGGACATGAAAATGGGAGATCAGACGGCAACTGCCTGGGGCTGTGATCTGACCTATGATTATGTAAAGATCAATGCGGACTACCGCAGTTAATTTGTGGAAGATTCCGCTTTGAGAGTGAGAGGAAAAAGGGATAAACGGAGGAAACAATCAAGATGGATAAGGACATGGAGCAGGTGTTAAAAAAGGCGGAGGTGCTGATCGAGGCCCTTCCTTACATACAGAAATTCAACAGAAAAATCATTGTTGTAAAATACGGCGGCAGTGCCATGAGCAATGAGGAACTGCAGAAAAATGTGATCAAGGATGTGACGCTTCTTAAGCTGGTAGGCTTTAAGCCTATCATCGTGCACGGCGGCGGCAAGGAGATCAGCAGGTGGGTCGGCAAGGTCGGCAAGGAAGCTGAATTTGTGAACGGTCTTCGCGTGACCGATGAGGAGACCATGGAAATCGCAGAGATGGTGCTTTCCAAGGTCAATAAGAGACTGGTGACCATGGTCCAGGAGCTTGGTGTAAAAGCCGTAGGTGTCAGCGGAAAAGACGGCGGTCTTCTTCATGTGGACAAGAAGTATGCAGACGGAAAGGACATCGGTTTTGTGGGAGACATTAAGTATGTGGATCCCAAGATCCTCTATGATCTTCTGGAAAAGGATTTTCTGCCCATTGTAGCGCCCATCGGACTTGATGACAATTTTGATACCTTCAATATCAATGCGGATGATGCGGCCTGCGCCATTGCAAAGGCGGTAGGGGCTGATAAGCTTGTATTCCTCACAGACATTGAAGGACTTTACAAGGATATCAATGACAAGAGTTCTTTTATCTCCAGAATTACGGCTTCCGAGGCGGATGACCTGATCAGCGAGGGATTTATCGGAGGCGGTATGCTGCCTAAGTTAAATAATTGTACATCGGCCATTAAGAACGGTGTTAACAGAGTCCATATTCTGGACGGAAGAATTCCCCACTGCCTGCTCCTTGAAATCTTTACCAATGAAGGTGTTGGTACTGCGATCATCAAGGATGAGGACAAAGCAAACATGATTCATTAGATTAAAGGGATAAAAAATCAGAAAGAGGTATCATCATGGAAACCATGAAGCAGTATATTGAGGAAGCGGAAAGTGCGCTTTTACATACTTATAACCGTTATCAGGTCGTGCTTGATAAGGGAGACGGTGTTTATCTTTATGACATAGAAGGAAAGAAATATCTGGACTTCTGTGCCGGAATTGCCGTGTTTGCGCTTGGCTATCATAATAAAAAATACAATGATGCCTTGAAGGCACAGATCGACAAGGTAATTCATACTTCCAATTATTATTACAATGTGCCTGCCATCGAAGCGGCAAAAAAGATCAAGAAGGTATCCGGTATGGACAGGGTCTTCTTTACCAACAGCGGTGCCGAGGCAGTGGAAGGTGCCATCAAGGCAGCAAGAAAGTATGCGTATCTTAAGGATGGCACCACGGATCATGAGATTATTGCCATGGAGCATTCTTTCCACGGAAGAACCATGGGAGCCCTTTCTGTTACCGGCAATCCCAAGTACCGGGAAGCCTTTGAACCTATGATCGGCAATATCCGGTTTGCGAAGATGAATGATTTTGAGAGCGTGCTTGCAAATGTGACGGATAAGACATGTGCGATTCTGTTTGAGACAGTGCAGGGTGAAGGCGGTATTTATCCGGCAACCGAAGAATTTTTAAAGAAAGTAAGGACTCTTTGCGATGAGAAGGATATTCTTCTTATTCTGGACGAGATCCAGTGCGGCATGGGACGAACCGGCACTATGTACGCATGGCAACGCTATGGAGTGAAGCCGGATATCATGACCAGTGCCAAGGCTCTTGGCTGCGGTGTGCCTGTAGGTGCTTTTATGATGACGGAAAAGGTAGGGCAGCATTCCCTCACAAGCGGAGATCACGGAACTACCTATGGGGGAAATCCGTTAGCGGCAGCAGCCATCAATGTGGTACTTGATTTATTTGAGGAGAACCATATAATAGAAAATGTAAATCAGGTGGGAGCTTATCTGACGGAAAAACTGGATGAGCTTGTGCAGGAGTATGATTTCATTACGGAAAGACGAGGCATCGGACTGATGCAGGGACTTGTCTTTGAAAAGCCCGTAGGAGAGATTATTACGAAGGCACTTGATAAAGGATTGATACTGATTAATGCGGGAACCAATATTATCCGATTTGTACCGCCCCTTGTGATCACCAGGGAAAACGTGGATGAAATGATGGAAATACTGGAATCCTGTCTGAAATAAACGGAGAGTGGAATGAGTCTGAAGAAACGACTGATCACGGTAGGTGTGATTGCGGCAGCTGCGGCACTTATCTTTGGAATAGCCAAATCAGGCAAAGCGATAACGGAAAAGGTAGAAGAGTCTGTTTTTCATAAGGGAAATGGCAAGGAAACCCTTTATTTATGGTATACGGACGAGGTCCTGACCTCCTATCTCAGCAGTGCGGCAGTTACCTATAATGAGACCCATGATGTGAGAATTGTGCCGGTGCTTGAGTCGGGCCTGGAATATCTGGAAAACATCAATCAGGCAACCCTGGGAGAGGAAAATATACCCGATCTTTATGTTCTGAGCCATGATTCTCTGGAAAAAGCATATTTGGCCGGACTGGCGCATGAAGTAGAATACGGGAATAGAAGCTCGCTGGAAGAAACTTATATGGAAACAGGATTGCAGGCAGTTACTTATAAAGATAAGATTATCGCATATCCTTTTTACTTTGAGACAAGCTCTTTGCTTTACAACAAAACCTATCTGGAAGAGATGGCGAAATCTCAGCTTCAGGCGGAGGCAGATGTACTGGCAGCAGAGGAAGCTCAGGAGAATGCACCGGAAGTGGGAGAGAGCGAGAAAGAAGCGGAGAGCACACCCGCCCCGGAGGAAAGCACACCGGCATTTGATGAACAGCAGGTTCGGGAAAGAATGGAAGAGCTTTTGCCTGCAACATTTGAAGATATGAAGTCGTTTGCGGACAGTTATGATGCGCCGGAGCAGGTGGAAGCTGTTTTTAAGTGGGATGTTACCGATGTGTTTTATAACTATTTTTTTGTCGGTGATGCCATTAATATGGGCGGCGAAGCCGGATGGGATGTTTCGCAGATTGATATTTACAACGAAAATGCCATTGACAGTATGAGAGCTTATGAGGAACTGAATCAGTTTTTTTCCATTGATACCAGTGAGATCGATTATGAAAGCGTGATTGATGAGTTTATTTCCGGAAAACTTGTGTTTACCATGGCAACCACAGATGTGGTATCCAGACTGGAACAGGCGAAGGAAGATGGATTGTTTGCGTATGATTATGGTATTTCCTTAACACCGAATATTGATGAAAACAGGAAAACGAGATCACTTTCCATGACGCAGTGTGTGGTTGTCAACGGTTATTCTGCACATCAGGCACAGGCGAACGATTTTGCGCAGTTTCTGACAACTGAGTACAATGATATTTTGTATGCGCGGACAGGTAAGGTATCAGCTGCCAAAAATGTAGATTACGGTTATGAAGCACTTTACGAATTTGCGAAGGAGTATGAAAATTCCGTTTCCATGCCGAAGATGATTGAGACCAGCAACTTCTGGGTGCAGCTTGAGACAGCGTTTTCCCAGGTGTGGAATGGGGCAGACGCCAATCAGATGCTGAAAAAACTGTCAGAGCAGATCATGCAGCAGGTGACAGGACAGCCATATGAAGAAGAATACATTGAAGAGAACAGGGAAGAAGAGGAAGTAGAATACCTGGATGAAGATTATTATACGCAGGAAGCTCTGGAAGAATAACTGACAGCGTACATGAATAAAATCCAATCATACCGGATAGATTATCTAAAAGAAGATTAAGGAGGCCGGATATGATTGGATTTTTTATTGCTTTGATCTCGGGTGCCCTGATGAGCATCCAGGGTGTTTTCAATACGCAGGTGACAAAGTCATCAAGTATCTGGGTGGCCAGTGCCTTTGTGCAGTTTACTGCGCTTTTGGTGTGTCTCGCTGCGTGGCTTGTCAGTGACAGAAGTTCCTTTGCAGCGCTTTTAAAGGTGGAGCCGAAATATATGCTGCTTGGAGGTGCAATCGGCGCATTCATCACATATACTGTTATCAAGGGAATGGATATGCTCGGACCGGCAAGAGCCGTGATGCTGATTGTCATTGCACAGTTGATCGTTGCCTATGTGATAGAGCTTTTGGGTCTGTTTGGAACGGAAAAGCAGCCGCTGGAATGGAGAAAAGTAATCGGAATGGGAATTGCCATTGCAGGTGTGGTGATTTTTAAATGGAAATAGAGAAATAGCCTTGCGAAACGCGGAAAATTACTTTACAATATTATCAGTCGTTATACGGGGCCTTTTGCCTGTGCGCAGAAGGGAGAACGACATGAAAACAAAATACAAATTTTTATTTGGCATACTGACGGTAATCGCCTGTATTCTTTTTGGCTGTGAAAAAAGAGAATCTGTTTCCTTCGAGGAATTGACAGCTGTGGAAGCAGAGCCTACGTCTGCAGGAAGCGAACGGGTAAAGGAAGATGTGACTGTTGAACCGGAGCCGGCAGATGAGGAACCGGAGACATTGACGGAAGAGAATACGGCACAAACCCTGAAGGAAGAAATCCTGGTGGTACATATCTGTGGAGCTGTAAATGCGCCCGGTGTCTATGAACTTCCTGTGGGCAGCAGAATTTACCAGGCAGTTCTGGCTGCAGGAGGATTTTGTGAGGAAGCAGACAGGGACTTTCTAAATCAGGCACAGATGATCGGTGACGGCAGCAGGATCTATGTACCAACCAAAGAAGAAGCATCTCTTGCCGATAAAGATTCGCAGGCGTTTATCACTGGCAGTGCGGAAGGTCCGGTTGAAGGTGAGAGCATCACAAACAGCGGACTTGTCAATATCAACACGGCTTCCAGGGAAGAGCTATGCAATCTTTCGGGAATCGGCAGCGGAAAAGCAGAAAGTATTATCAATTACCGGATGGAAAACGGAAACTTTCATACGATAGAAGAAATTATGAATGTAGAGGGAATTAAGGACGGGCTGTTTCAAAAAATCAAGGACAAGATCACTGTTTGAGACAGTGCGTGCAAAGCTGCGGCAAGTGTAGAAGTGAGGTAAAAATGGCAAAAAAGGTTTTGGTTGTAGATGATGAAAAGCTGATTGTGAAAGGAGTCAGGTATAGTCTCGAACAGGATGGCATGGAGGTTGACTGCGCCTACGACGGAGAAGAGGCATTGCAGAAAATTAAGGATAAAGAATATGACATTATTCTTCTGGATGTTATGCTTCCCAAACTGACGGGCTTTGAAGTCTGTCAACAGGTAAGAGAATTTTCAAATGTACCTATCGTTATGCTGACAGCCAAGGGCGAGGATATGGACAAGATTCTTGGACTTGAGTACGGTGCTGATGACTATATCACAAAGCCTTTTAATATTCTGGAGGTCAAGGCAAGGCTCAAAGCGATTATGAGGAGAACAGCGCCCAAGGCAAAGGAGGAAGCCAAAGTCATTGAAAGCAAGGATATGCGTCTTGACTGTGAGGGCAGAAGAGTCTATGTGGCAGGGAAAGAAATCAATCTGACTGCAA
Source organism: Lachnospiraceae bacterium (assembly GCA_017622575.1). Classification (GTDB taxonomy): domain Bacteria; phylum Bacillota; class Clostridia; order Lachnospirales; family Lachnospiraceae; genus Suilimivivens. The sequence continues at coordinate 11,386 of JAGAQU010000085.1, read as the reverse complement.
AAGAATTTGAACTTTTGGAGCTTTTGATTTTAAATCCAAACAAGGTTTACAGCAGAGAAAATCTTTTGAAATTGATTTGGGGATTGGATTATCCGGGAGATGTGAGAACCGTGGATGTGCATATCCGGCGTCTTCGTGAAAAAATTGAAGATAATCCCAGTGAGCCCAAATATGTGCATACCAAATGGGGCGTAGGATATTATTTCGCATAGGTGTTTTTCAGTGGCAGATAAGGTAAAAAAATTATTTAAAAATTTAAAGATATGGCGGAGTTTTAAAGTCCGCCTTTTTGTTATCATATTTCTGATGGGATTGATTCCGTCTTTTATCATCAAGGAAGGAATTATGCAGAATTACGAGGATCGTGCCGTGGAGGTGCGTCAGTCAGATGTGCAGAATCAGCTTAAGATCATCGCCAATCATCTGATTACATATAATTATCTGCAGGATACTTCTTCTGAGGTGATCAATGCTGAACTGGAACAACTTTCCAATCTTTATAGCGGTCGTGTGCTGATCATTAACGGAAACTTAAAAGTGATTAAGGATACTTATGGGATCAGCGAGGGAAAGACGATCATTTCCGAAGAGGTCATAAAATGCTTCAAAGGCACAAGCATAGCCAATTATGACAGAAACAACGGTTTTATTGAAATCACAACCCCCATTGTTGAGATTGTATCGGAAGAGATGGCGACGGAACGCATGCCGGCGGGAACGGAACTTACCAGAGGAGTTATGTTGACCAGTGTCTCTACGGATATCATTGTGGCAACGATGGCTGTGCTTAACAGAAAGAGCCTGATCATTGAGATCATCATGTTTATCTTTATTTTTGTCATCGCAGTCATTCTCTCAAAGGTGCTGATCGAGCCTTTTGAGAGAGTCACAAAGGCAATCACTGAAGTGGGCGAGGGACATTTGAATGAACCAATCTCCGTACCTGATTATCTGGAAACAGAGCATATTGTCAATGCTTTTAATGATCTGCATGAAAGGATGAAGGCGCTGGACGATTCCCGACAGGAGTTTGTGGCAAATGTGTCCCATGAATTAAAAACGCCGATCACCTCCGTTAAGGTGCTTGCAGATTCTCTTCTTGCACAGCCGGATACTCCGGCGGAACTCTATCGGGAATTTATGGTGGATATTGCGACGGAGATAGAGCGGGAGGATAAGATCATAAATGATCTTCTGGCACTTGTGAAAATGGACAAGGCTGCCGGGGATCTGAATATCAGTACAGTCAATATGAATGAGCTGACAGAGATTATTTTGAAGCGTCTTCGTCCGATTGCAAGAAAAAGAGATATTGAACTTCTTCTTGTGAGCGTCCGGGAGGTAGTGGCGGAAGTAGATGAGGTAAAAATGTCATTGATCCTCACAAACCTTGTGGAAAATGCAATCAAATATAACAAAGAACAGGGAAAGGTTACTGTCACGCTGGATGCGGATCATCAGTTCTTTACCGTTGAAGTGGCAGACACGGGGATCGGTATACCGGAGGAATCTCTTAACAGGATTTATGAGCGTTTTTACCGGGTAGACAAGTCCCATTCACGGGAAATCGGCGGAACAGGTCTGGGACTCGCCATTACGAGGAATGCGGTGCTTCTGCACAGAGGTTCCATCAAGGTAGAAAGCACTCTCGGTGAGGGGACAAAATTCCTTGTGAAGATTCCGTTGTCGCATACCATTTTGTAAAGGAGCAGGCAAATGTGGAAAAAAAAGAAAGTTATATTTTTAATGGGCATATTTTTACTGCTTTTTCTTGTGACAGCTTGCAAAAATAACGGTGAAGATGTGCCGGAATATTCTTATCAGATCTTTTATGTGAACCGTGATAACACGGCATTGATCTCTCAGGAATATACCACGGTGAGCACAGACACGGCGACTGTCATAGAGGAACTTCTTACCTGTATGGGAACGGTGCCGGAAAAACTGGAGTATAATGCGCCTCTTGCCGGAAATTTTTCTCTGATTGGCTATCATCTTTCCGATGGTCAGCTTCAACTGAATTTTGACAGTAAATACAAAGATCAGGAGATTATCACAGAAATTCTGGTGAGAGCAGCCATTGTGCGTACGCTGTCCCAGGTAAAAGAGGTACAGTATGTGTCTTTCCTTGTGGAATCGGAGCCTCTGAGCGATGCTTCCGGAACCGTTGTGGGGGTTATGAGTGCTGACAATTTTATTGATAATGCTGGCAATGAGATCAACACCTATGAGAAGGCGAGGATTCGGCTTTATTTTGCCAATGAAGAGGGGAATGGGCTGACTGTAGTCACCAGAACCAAGGTTTACAGCAGTAATATTTCCATGGAAAAGCTTATCGTGGAAGAAATTATCAAGGGCCCCGATCCAAACGACAGCGGCAGTGCCGGCGCAGGTAAAGCATATCCTGTTGCAAATCCCGACACCAAGGTGCTCAGTGTGGCTGTCAGAGACGGAATCTGCTATGTGAATTTGGACAGCAGTTTTGTCAATCAGATATACAATGTGACCCCGGAGGTTACCATTTATGCTATCACCAATTCCCTGGTGGAATTGTCCAATGTCAATAAGGTTCAGATCTCCATTAATGGGGAGACAAATATTAATTACAGAGAAAATATCAGTTTATCTGCCGCGTTCGAGAGAAATCTGGATCTGGTGGAATAGTTTTAGAATAAGAGAAAGAGGTGCCATGTTAAGAAGACCGTTAAGTCTGGTCTGTCTTGCTGTTATTGTGGTTTTGTATTTAGGAACACGGCTTGTGTCCGGCTTTCCTTCCTGTTATGAGGATCTGGAAGGAAAGCCGGTCACAGTAGTGGGCAAAGTATATCAAAAGGAATATACAAGCAAGGCGGGCAAGGAAAAAAAGGTGTTGTATCTGCAGTTGATTTCCATGGAGGATGGGCTGCATCCTGCAGATACAGCGGCGGAACGCGAGAATGTGATCTGCTATCTGAAAGCAGATCAGGAGCTGCCACAGATGGGCAGCACAGTAAAAGTAAAAGGAGTACTTAAGAATTTTCAAGAGGCCACCAATCCGGGGCAGTTCGATGCAAAATCCTATTATCATATTTTAAAAATATCTTTTCAGTTAAATCAAACGGAAATTCAGGGAAAATCAAAAAAATTTAATAAAATTACGGAAAAGCTATATGAGATTCAAAGCTTTTTTTCAGACATTCTGGATCATTATCTTCCGGAGAAGGATGCTTCCCTCATGAAGACCATGCTGCTCGGAGAAAAAAGTGCAGCAGACAGTGAAGTGAAAGCAGTGTATCAGCGAAACGGGATTGCCCATGTGCTGGCGATCTCGGGACTTCATATTTCACTGCTGGGAATGACTCTTTACCGGTTACTGAAAAGGATCGGATGTCCGTTGCTTTTGCAGACAGCACTTCCGACGGGAATTATTATTCTCTATTGCTTTATGACAGGGTTTTCCGTATCTTCCCTGCGTGCTGTCATTATGTTCGGAATTCATATGCTGGCGCTTTTCTGTAAGCGCACCTATGATATGATCACTGCCGCTTTTGTGGCAGCAGTTCTTCTTCTGCTCGATCAGCCCCTGTATTTTTACAGCAGCAGTTTCCTGTTTTCCTTTGGCTGTATTTTTGCCATTGGCTTTCTGGTCCCTGCATTGACGGAGGAACTGAAAAGCAGAGAAAAGCAGCCGGGTAGTTTTCTGAAAGCCTTTTTGTCAGGTGCAGCGCTCACCATGGCGGGAATCCCCATGCAGCTTTGCTTTTTTTATCAGATGCCTGTATATTCCACAATTTTAAATTTATTGGTAATTCCCCTTATGAGTTTTTTGCTTCCTGCCGGAATTGTGCTTTTGTTCCTTTGCCGGCTTTCTCCGATCGGAGAACTGGCGGGTGCGCTGATCTCGGGAATACTGGCTGTTTTTGAGGGCGCATGCAATTTTGCGGAAGGGCTGCCTTTTCATACAGTTCTTGCGGGGAAACCGGAAACCTACAGGATTCTGCTCTATCTGGTATCACTGCTGTTGACAATTGTGTTGCAGGAGAAAATCTCCTTGTGGAAGCGCTGGCTGATCGTTCTTTGCGGAGCAGTTCTTTTGTTCCTGCCGGGCAAAAAGGAGTTTACCCTGACTTTTCTGGATGTGGGACAGGGGGATTGTATTCACATAAAGACAACGGAGGGAAATCATTTTCTTATTGACGGAGGAAGCTCAATGGTATCTAAGGTTGGCACATACCGCATCATCCCCTATCTGAAGGCATCGGGTGCAGAGACAATAGAGGCTGTTTTTGTGACGCATCCTGATGAGGATCACTGTAACGGTGTTAGGGAACTTCTTTTGGAGGGTGCATTAAACGGCATTCATGTAAAAAAGCTGTATCTGCCGGATGTGGGAGAAAATTCAAGAACAGAAGCCTATGAAGCACTGGTTACGGAAGCTGCCACGGCAGGTGTGCCGGTCGGTTATATCCACAAGGGTCAGGCACTTTCGGAAAAGGAGTTTACACTTTTCTGTCTGCATCCGGAAACAGGAGATGAAAGCCGGGAGCCCAATGAGTATTCTACGGTTCTGCTCCTTTGCTTTCAGGATTTCCGGGCACTGCTTACCGGTGACGTGGAGGGAGACGGAGAGGAGAAAATGCTTCAGAGCCTTGAGGATGTGAAAGCCGGGAGGTATGGTGATCAGAGCCTTGAAGGTGCGATGACAGGGGAAAATGGAAATGCAAGCCTTGAGGGTACGAAAAACGGAAGATATGGAGATGTTTCCCTGCCTGAAAATGGAATTACGGTTTTGAAGGTGGCCCATCACGGTTCGGAAAATTCTACCTCCACGGAACTGCTGGCCGAGATCAGCCCGCAGATTGCGGTGATATCCTGCGGTGAGAACAATCCTTACGGTCATCCCCATGAAGAAACATTGGAACGCCTTGAGGAGTCTGGTGCAAAAGTACTCCGTACAGATGAATTGGGCGCTGTCAGGATCGTGGTGAGGAATAAATGTATGGAGATTTCGGGGTATGTGAAGAGAGGAGTGGTTGTGCTGCCTGTGGAGGAAGCTTCCGGGTAGCAACTTGTGTAACGGCGGGGAATTTTAGGCTGTGTCGGAATGGCGAGAAAGTGGCTCCGGGCGGCGGGAGTTTAGGTTGTGGAACAGCGAGAAAGTGGTTCCGGGCGGCGGGGAAATGACCCCGAGTCGGGCAGAAATGGCTTCGGGCGGGTAGATATGGTCCCCAAGTCGGGTGGGAGGGTATGAGAGGCGGGAAGGCCATGCTTATACCCTCGTCGGAAGTTTTTGAGCAGAAATTTGTGATAATTTAAGCTGTGAGATGATGAGAGGAGGGTATGGGAGGCGGCAGAGCCATGCTTATACCCTTGCCAGAAGCTTGCAACTAGAAATTTAAGCCGTGAAGCGACGGAAGGAGGGTATGAGAGGCGGAAAACCTTGCATATACCCTCGGAGGATGATTCTCAGCAGAAAATCATGGTATTTCAAGCTGTGAAATGATGAGGGGAGGGTATGAAAAGCAGAAAAGTCTGAACTGTACCCTCGGCGGAATTTGAGTAGAAATTTAAGCCGTGATATGGTGGAAGAAAGGTATATGAAGCAGAACAAAGAGGAAAGAGCCTGTTACAAGCAAAAAAGGAACATAGTTGGAAGAGATATTAACAGAAATAGCTAAGAAACAGTATTTATGTCAAAAGAAAAAGAGGAGAAGGTTATATGATGAATAGCAAATGTGATAAGATGAGACAGCGGATAGATGAAATAACCAGGGAACTTGATACAATTAACAATCTGGAAAAGAAATTCCCCAAAGGAGAGTTGTTGTGTGCCAAAAACGGTAAACATTATAAAAAGTATCTGAAAAACCAGGAAGGAACTTTTTATCTTCCAAATGGTAAAAAGGAGCTTGCGGAGAAATTGGCACTGAAGAAATATTATGATTATAAAAAGCAGGAACTGCAAAGTGAACTGGAGGCCTGCAATGCTTATCTGCTTAAAATGATGCCAATGGAAGGAAAAACAGAAAGGCTTCTTGAACATCCGGGATATGGACGATTGCTTGAAAAACATTTTGTCCCGATCAATGAGGAACTTTTGAGATGGCAGAATGCTCCATACGAAAAGAGTAATAAATATGAAGAGGATTTGATCATAAAAGGCACGCAGGGGAAAATGCTCAGATCGAAATCGGAGGCAATTATTGATATGATGCTTTACAAAAATAAGATTCCGTTCCGATATGAAGAAAAACTTGTGCTGGACGATATCACACTTTATCCTGACTTTGTGATCAGGCATCCTGCCACAGGAGAATTTTATTATTGGGAACATTTTGGAATGATGGACGAGGAAGATTATATGGATCATGCCTGCGATAAGATCAGGCTTTATTGCAAAAATGGAATTATACCATCCCTTAATTTGATAACGACCTATGAAACTAAAAGGCATCCATTAAGTGTAGAAAAAGTAGAATCGATCATACAGGAGTATTTTTAGGGTGGGAGTTTTAAGCAAGATTTACATTTTATGGATGAAATAAGGCAGCTATGATATAATTTGTTTATGATTTAATGTGGAAAAGCAATTGAACAAGCTTTAGGAGAGAAAAGTAGTTTGAATAAATGAGGTGCAGGATGATCAGGGGGATTGCAATTTTCGGGTTAAATGGAGGAGGAAAGTCGACTCTTACGCATGCGTTGGCAAAACAAACAGGTTATTTTGAGATGGATGCGGAGGATTATTACTTTCCTGAACAACGGGCATCACGTATATGGGCTTTAGAAAATGACAGTATTATTGATACGGAGTATTTAGGGAAACTGCCTTTCTCCAATCCAAGGACAAAGAACGAAGTGCAAACTGCAATTATGGGAGATATAGAGGCTCATCCAAAATTCATTTTAGCGAGTGTTACGATGAATTGGAGTGATGAAATACTTTCAAACATTGATATCGCTTTTTGGGTTCAGGCACCACTTGAAGAACGATCAAGGAGAATCCGGGCGAGAGAAGAAAAGAGGTTCGGCGTGCGGGTTCTTGCCGGTGGAGATATGTATACACAACAGGCGGAATTCCGAAAAGTAGTGGAAAACCGCGATTCCAAATCGGTTGAAGAGAGTGCAAAGAAGCTTAGCTGCCCTGTTATTGTATTAGATGGAGCTTTACCTGTGGCAAAAAATCTGGAGAAGATGTTGGAAGAGGTGTTAATATGATACTTTTGGTTGTTGACACACAAAAAGCAATTACAAATAATGAACTCTACCAATTCGAATTGACCGAGCTCTTTAGAGCGAGGGATGACAATTGACCATAGGTCAATTGTATGGGAGTAGAGATAAAAAAATCAGAAACTATCGAACAGTACAGATGTTTAGTAACTTGATAAAATTTGTAAAGGGACTATTATGGAATTTAAAAAGTATAAAGATTACTTAATCAGTTGTTGGATGCCGGAGCATGAAGCTGAGCATTCGACGAGACACCTTATGGTGGCAGGTTGGAATATGTTATTGGACGAGGTTTTTTCTCCTTTGATAGAGAAAGAACTTGGAATGCGGTACATTGGTAATCGCGTTTGGGTTGATGATTATAGTAAACATCGTCGTAAGGTGTTAAGTTTATTTCAGCAGACTGATTTAGATGGAAGCTTTAAGTGGGGTTGGAACTATGATTTTGTTCCGAAAATATCAGGTGGAAAAGCTGTATATGTGAGAACAGACAAGTCTGTTTTTACACATATTTTTGAAAATATTCACGATAATCATAACAAGACGGCAGAACAGTTTTATAAAAAGTCAGACATGGTTTTTGACCGTTGTGCTATTGATATTGCAGATTTTGAGAATTCCATGAAACAAAAAGTAAAAGAGCATACGGATGCTTTTTATACAACACTTCCTCTTATTCGGTCCTTTTATGATGCAACAGAAACATATGAGCAAACCATAGGGATGATAGATACCCTTTTAGAAAGCAATTATTATCGGTTTATACAAGGGGATTATTTATATATGACAAAGTTGTTTTTGCAGCAGTATGTGGGGATAGAGCAGGACAATGAGAAGGAATTGCGAGAATTATTCGAAGCTGATAGCTTAGGGGAGAGCGTTTTGCAGAAGTTTGCCAAGATACCCAAAGATTTTGAATAGTATATGCTCTTCAATTTTATAAATAATACAAGTTTATTTAGGTAACAGACCTAAAGATGAATACAGAATCATGATTAATTTTACGCAGGTTAACGAAAATGTTGGAAGTAGGAACAAAAGCGCCGGATTTTGAATTGCCGGATCAGAACGGAGAAATGCACAAATTGTCCGATTACAGAGGCAGAAAGGTGATTTTGTATTTTTATCCGAAAGATAATACGCCGGGATGCACAAAGCAGGCGTGCGGATTTTCAGAAAGGTATCAGCTGTTTTTGGAAAAGGGAGCGGTTGTGCTTGGGGTCAGTAAGGATTCGGTTGCATCCCACAAGCGTTTTGAGGAGAAACAGAATCTGGCATTCACAATACTGGCGGATACAGAGCGCAAGGTTATAGAGGCTTATGATGTGTGGAAGGAAAAGAAAAATTACGGTAAGGTATCTATGGGTGTAGTACGCACAACGTATTTAATTGACGAGGAAGGAATCATCATCAGGGCAAATGATAAGGTGAAGGCGGCCGAGGATCCTGAAAATATGTTGGGAGAGTTATGATATGTTATTAAGCATTGCATTAATTCTTGTGGTAGGAATGGCGATGGGATGGATATGCCGGAAAGTGAAACTGCCGAGCCTTTTGGGAATGCTGCTGACAGGAATCGTATTGGGACCGTATGTACTGAATCTTTTGGATGACAGTATTCTTTCCATCTCTTCAGAACTGAGAAAAATTGCGCTGATTATCATTCTGACACGGGCAGGACTCGGACTTGATTTGACGGGGCTCAAAAAAATAGGAAGACCGGCTATTTTTATGTGCTTTGTTCCGGCCTCCTTTGAAGTGCTGGGAATGATTTTACTTGCTCCGAAAATAATGGGAGTGTCCGTTCTTGAGGCAGCAGTTATGGGTGCTGTGCTTGCTGCAGTTTCACCGGCAGTTGTGGTTCCGCGTATGGTAAAACTGATGGAGGAAGGATATGGTACAAAGCAGGGAATTCCCCAGCTGATCCTGGCCGGCGCATCGGTAGATGATGTATATGTGATTGTATTGTTTTCTACATTCCTTGGAATGATGCAGGGAAAAGGTGTTTCGGCAGTCAGTTTTATCAATATTCCTGTTTCCATTTTGCTGGGAATTGCAATAGGACTTATACTTGGTGCGGCACTTTCCCTTTATTTTGAAAAAGTTCATATCCGTGATACGGCTAAAGTGTTGATCATTTTGAGCATATCATTCTTTCTGGTTGTGATAGAAGATACCCTTATGACGCCGATTACCTTCTCAGCGTTAATAGCAATCATGTTTATCGGAATTGGACTTAAGAAGAAAAGAGAAGTTGTGGCGGTTAGGCTGTCTGCAAAATATGGAAAACTCTGGGTAGCTGCTGAGATTTTTCTGTTTGTGCTGGTTGGTGCCACGGTAAATATCACCTATCTTAAAAATGTGGGAGTGAAGGCTTTGATGCTGATAGCCGGTGCGCTGATTATCAGAATGCTGGGAGTCTTTGTGTGCCTTCTGAAAACCGAGTTTACAGGAAAAGAGCGATTGTTTGTCATGATGGCATATACGCCAAAAGCAACGGTTCAGGCTGCAATCGGCGGAATTCCGTTGTCACTCGGACTTGCCTGTGGAGATATTGTCCTTACGGTTGCAGTTCTTGCAATCGTCCTTACCGCACCGCTTGGCGCATTTGCAATTGACCTTTCCTATAAAAAGCTGTTACTTAAGGAATAAAAGTATTGCTATATGATTGAAAGAGGCAAGAAAAGTGGTAAAAAGTTTGAAAAATAATCCTTTGATAGAAAAAATGAAAAGTGCAAAAGAGGTTGTCTGGATCAATCCTGACAAAATACCATTTTCGGAAGCAGAAGATAAGCTTTTGCTCGGAAAAGATGATATCAGAGATGCTTCGGAGAGATGGAAGAGATTTGCACCGTTTTTGATGAAGGCTTTTCCGGAAACGGAAGTAACAGGCGGTATAATCGAATCTCCGCTGGTCGGGATCCACAATATGGAAGATGCGATAAACAGTGAGTATCACAGTAACCTTAAGGGAAGATTGCTGCTGAAAAAGGACAGTCATCTTGCTGTGGCGGGGTCTGTAAAGGCCAGAGGCGGTATCTATGAGGTTTTGAAACACACAGAGACACTTGCATTACAAAACGGTATTTTGAAAGAAAATGAGAGCTATGAAAAGCTTGCCGACGATAGCAGCAAAGCCTTTTTTCAGAATTATACAATACAGGTTGGCTCAACAGGCAACCTGGGACTTAGTATCGGTATTATCAGTGCGGTGATTGGATATCATGTAGTGGTACACATGTCAGCAGATGCAAAGCAGTGGAAAAAAGATCTTTTGCGTGGATACGGTGTTGATGTAAGGGAATACGAAGGGGATTACGGTGAGGCTGTTAAGAAAGGAAGAGCCTTGTCAGATCAGGATGCGACCAGTTACTTTGTGGATGATGAGAACTCAAAAGACTTGTTCCTTGGCTATGCTGTTGCCGGAGAGAGATTGCAGAAGCAGCTGGAAGAAAAGAATCTTGCTGTGGATGATGCCCATCCGCTTTTTGTATATCTGCCATGTGGTGTGGGAGGTGCACCGGGCGGTATTGCCTTTGGACTGAAACAGATTTTCGGGGATCATGTGCACTGCTTTTTTGCAGAGCCGGTGCAGGCACCATGTATGCTTCTTGGCATGGTTACCGGTCTGCATCATGACATTGCGGTAGAAGACATCGGACTGAGCGGGAACACATCTGCAGACGGACTTGCAGTAGGAAGAGCTTCAGGATTTGTCGGAAGACTTATGGAGCCGATTCTGAGCGGGGAAGTTACTGTCCGGGATGACAGGCTCGATGACTATATTCGCTGGATGAAACGTGATACCTTAAAGGAGATTGTGGAGAATTCACCGGAGAGTATCTTTCTGATGCATGTCAATGCCCTACGAAAATATTTGAAATAGAGAGATTTACCCGATGAGGGACAGAAGAAGCAGTTAGCTATATGTAACCAGTAATTGTTTGACATACAATCGCAACGATTGGAGGAATGCGATATAAAGGCAGAAAATGTAATCGGTTTGGCTATTTATCTGGCAGTAGCCGCCTTAATGATGGGAATTGGAATTTCTCAATTGAAAAGCAAAAAGCCGGTGGGATTCTACTCCGGAGAAAAGCCACCCGGAGAAGACGAAATATCCGATGTGGGAGCATGGAACAAAAAGCATGGATTGATGTGGCTGTTTTATGGA
>JAGAQU010000084.1 GCA_017622575.1 Lachnospiraceae bacterium | reverse complement strand
GGGCAGGATATTCACTATCCTGCCCGCCTTTTATTTCTGTACTCTTCCGTACATCTTACACATCTTTCGAATCTTTTCCGCAAGCTCATCGTCAAGCTGGCCCTTCACCATTCTCCATTTCCAGTTGTCTCCGAGGGTGGATGGCGTGTTGATCCTTGCTTCACTTCCGAGTCCCAAATAGTCCTGCATGGGAATGATCGCCGTATCGGACACGCTGGAAAGAGCTGCCCTGATAAATTCCCACTGAATGTCCTTGTTCGATCTGATGCCGAGATAGCGCTTTGCAAAGCCTCTGTCTCTTCTGTTCATGGAAGAGAGCCATCCAAGAGTCGTATCGTTATCATGTGTCCCTGTATAGACTACGGAATTGGGCGTATAGTTGTGGGGAAGATAATCGCTTTCCTCTCTGGAGTCAAAAGCAAACTGCAGTATCTTCATTCCCGGATATCCCGTCTTCTTCACCAGTTTGATAACTGATGGCGTCAAGAATCCGAGATCCTCAGCAATCACAGCTTTCTTACCCAGCTTTTCCTTCATTACCCGGAAGAGATCATAGCCCGGGCCCTTCTCCCACTTGCCGAACTCAGCCGTAGAATCCCCATAGGGAATCGCATAATACTCGTCAAAGCCTCTGAAATGATCGATTCTGACCACATCATAGAGCTCATAGCAATGTGCGATTCTGTGCATCCACCATTCATATCCCGTTTCCCTGTGATAATCCCAGCGGTACAAAGGATTGCCCCAAAGCTGGCCCGTAGCGGAAAAAGCATCCGGCGGACAGCCCGCCACCGCAACGGGAGTACAGGTCTCATCCAACTGGAAGAGTGTGGGATTTGCCCAGGTATCGGCACTGTCAAAGGCCACATAGATGGGAATATCTCCGATGATGCAGATTCCCTTTTCGTTGGCATACTTCTTCAGCTTCATCCACTGTTTGTGGAAGAAGAACTGCTGGAATTCATAGAATAACACTTGCTCTTTTAATTCTTTTTGATATTTTGCAAGTGCTGATGCCTTGCGCATCTTGACATCTTCCGGCCACTGTGCCCAGCTGATGCCGCCAAGAGAATCCTTGATGGCCATATACAGGGCATAATCGGGAAGCCATGCTTCGTTCTTTTTTACAAATTCATGGAATTCGGCATTTTCTTCTATATTACTGTTTGTAAATGCCTTATGTAAAATCTGAAACCTGGAAAAATATATCTTCTCATAATCCACATAGGCTTCATTACTGCCGAAATCACATTCTGCGCAATCTTCCTCTGTCAAAAGCCCATCCTCGATCAGCTGCTCCAAATCGATATAATATGGATTTCCTGCAAAAGTGGAAAAAGACTGGTAAGGGGAATCTCCATAACCCGTAGGGCCAAGTGGTAATATCTGCCAGTAGGTCTGTCCAGCTTTTTTCAGAAAGTCAACGAACGCATACGCCTCTTTGGAAAAGGTTCCGATTCCATATCGGGAAGGGATACTGGAAACCGGTAATAAAATGCCGCTTGTTCTCATCACTCTCTCCTTGTATGTTTACTCTTTACGAAAATATACGAATAATTTAAAAATACCACCTGAAAGGGTATTTTTCAAGTGGTATTGTGTTTCTTTAGCGATATTCTTTTGTGATATTGCGTTTCAACATATATCTGAACTGCTATACAGCCATCTTTTTGACTCTTGCCATGGCACCCTTAACAGGCGGCAAGGAAAGAATAACTATCGTTATCAATCCTTCTGCAAGAATATATGCATAATTATAGGCAATGGGATAAATTGCTGCAAGTGAACTCGGGAAATTCTCCGGCATGTAATCCATCCAGTACAGATAGCCTCCGATGGTATGGAACACTCCTCTTGCAAAAATGGCAAAGAGATACCCCTTAAGCAGTCCGTTTGCCTTCTTATAGAAAAGGCCGGACAAGCCAAGTGCCGCAAACGCAACTATGTAATCGAGGCAGGCCTGCAAGGGTGAAAGAATATAGCTTCCACCATCCTGCACAAACTGAAGAAGTCCATAGGCAAAGCCTGCCGTGATACCGATCTTTGGTCCGTACCAGTACCCGATCAGGGTCACAAACAGCATGGAGCACAGGGTAATGGAACCTCCCCAGGGCATGGGAACAATCTTAATAAAAGAAGTAGCAAAGCCAAGCGCCAACGCTGCGGCACTAAATACCAGCTGCTTTGCCGAAAAAAACTTCTTGTCGGAATCTGCGCTCTTCTGCCCCACTTCCGTATCAACCGGCTTTTCCCTTAAAAGCGCTGTCATTATGACCAAAATGGTAATAACAGCGATAACGGCAATCACGCCGCCTGTGGTGAGAGTAAAATACCCGTCTTCCTTGTTTAAAAACAGTGACATAAAAAAATCCTCCTTTGAATCATCACAGGAGGGGCCCTTGATGCTTCCCTACGCCGGCATTGTCCGGGTCAGGTAATGAGGGTTAGAATCCCGCCTTTTGGCAAAGACTCAATCTCAGCTTAAGCTCCCCTAGCGATAAATTAATATTTGTTTCTCTATAAACCTATCTCTATCTCACAGTTTTGTCAAGAGTGATTTCCAAGGATAAGGCAAAGGAATAGATCAGTTTCTCACAGACATGTTTCCCCGTCAGCCTCTCAAGTGCCTCCTCATAATAATCCAGTTGAACCTTGTACTTTTCCGTCAGTTCCTCCGGTTTTTTCACCCGGTCCGTCTTGTAATCCACAAGCACAATGTGATTCTCCTCCTCAAAGAACACATCGACAATACCCTGGATCAGAACCATTTCCGACTCAGGGAAGGATTCCTTAAGCCTGTTTGCCGAAAACCCCAGAACAAAAGGCTGTTCCCGGTACAGTTTATCCTCCACCCCTGCCGCCATCATTCTTTTTGCCAGATCACTCTTTAAAAAGGCAATCACCTTAGGCAAAGCTACCGCTTCCCTCCATTCCCCGGAAAGCTTCTCACTCTTTTCCATCTCGTCAAGCTGGCGTTCAAGTTCCTGCCTTATCAAAGCATCAAATTCCGCATTCTTCGGCTCATCTTCGATGCCGCTTACTTGCCATAGTCTGTAAAAAGCTTTAAAATCAAGCAGCTCCATGACCTTATGATAAGCACTTCCTCTGTCGGTACCGCTTAAGCCTTCTTTTTCCTTCACAAAAGTCGGAAGATAGGGCACTACCTCCGGTTCCTCATACAAAACCTTCGTATAGGAATCCCCTTCCGGTTCCATGGCAGCTTTCTTCAATTCCGATACCGTAGTTTTCACAAAAAGACCGGAAAGACACTCATAGGGGTATTCCCGTGCAAACTTTTTCGTCAGTTTCTCAAGAAGTATGCTGTCCGCCGGTGTAAGGCGCAGCTCCTGTCTCAGCCTGCCTATGCGAAGTGTTTCTTCCACGCCTGTAATCACCATATCACCGGAAGTGACAAAAGTAATATCACTTTCCTCCACACAGGGCAGGATAAAGTCAAGATAGGAGCCTGCCCCGGCAAGGACGGAAAAAGGAATCTTCTCATCTGTGCCGAACAAAACTCTGTTTTTCATGATCTCCGACTTCACCTTTTCCACATCCGGAACTGAGGCCGTCAGGATCAGTTTTTCTCTGGCACGTGTCATAGCCACATAGAGGATACGCATTTCCTCGGAAAGGCTGTCCAGCTTCAGCTTCATGGAGATCACGTTCTTACGCAGTGTGCTGCTTCTCACTCTTCTGCTGTTGTCAATACAGTCCACACCGATTCCCATATCCACATCCGCGATCAGGCATCCAGCGGTATCCTGCAGATTAAATTTCTTGGAAAGTCCGGCCACAAAACAAACTGGGAACTCTAACCCCTTGCTCTTGTGAATACTCATGATGCGCACCACATCGGCATTTTCATCCAGTGTATCCGCTTCCCCGTAATCGATCTCATATTTTCCCAGCTGTTCAATATAGTGAAGGAAATGAAAAAGCCCGTAATAACTGGTGTTTTCAAATGCGGCAGCCCGCACAAGAAGCATTTCCACGTTGGCCCGTCTCTGCTCACCGCCGGGTTTTGCCGAAATATACTCGAGATATCCGGTCTGGGTCAGTATTTCCCGGATCAGATTGTGGATCGGCGTATATGTGGCAAGGGTTCTCCAGTTTTCGATAGAATATAGTAATTTATTAATTTTAAATTTAATTTTCTCTTCATCTATAGCATCTGTTTTTTTCTGCTTTTCTGCTTTGTCCTCTGCAAAAGCTTTCAGATTTTCATAAAGAGAATCACCGGATGGTACTGTGCTTCTGATCCATGCAATCTCCTCCTCCGTAAAGCCTCCGAAAAAGGATTTCATGGTTCCGAACAGGGGAATATCCTGAAGCGGATTATTCAGCACACGGAGAAGCTGCATAAGCTCCCTTACCTCCGCGGCCTGAAAATATCCTGTTCGCGAGGAAACATAAGCCGGGATTCCCTCTTTTTCAAAAATTTTCTTAAAGTCCTCCGCCCACCCGGAAGCGGTCCTTAATAGAATGACGATATCACCGTACCTTACCGGGCGAAGTGATCCTGTCTCTTTATCCGTGACCTTGGCTTCGCGGATCAGTCTGTTAATTCTGTCCGCGATCACAAGGGCTTCCTGTTCTCTGGCTGACAGACTGCTCTCCTTATCTTTTTCCACAAGAAGGATCTCCGTACCATCCTGATCATTTTCCGGATAGACGGCTCCCGGATAAAGGGATGCGTCGTCGTCATATTCGATGCCCCCGAAATTCTGCCCCATAATCCTGCAAAACAGGCTGTTTATGCTGTCTATGACCTTCTTGCGGCTTCGGAAGTTTTTATGGAGATCAATTCGTTGTCTGCATGAGTCAACCTTTGTATAGCAGTTGTATTTTTCAATAAATAATTCGGGTCTTGCTAACCGGAATTTGTAGATGCTCTGTTTCACATCCCCCACCATAAAACGGTTAAAGCGGCCCTCTTCCTCCCCGGAAATACTCTGTAAAAGAAGCTCCTGCACCAGATTGCTGTCCTGGTACTCATCGATCAGAATCTCCTGAAAGAACTGTCTGTACTCCCTGGCCGCAGCGGTAGCCTCATATTGGCCGCTTTCTTCATCCTTTTTCAGAAGGATGTTCAGGGCGAAATGCTCCATATCATGGAAATCAATCACATTTTCCCTTCTCTTCTTCTCATCCAGCATCTTTTTAAACAAAAGCACCAGATCTATCAGTGTTTCTGCAGGTCTCTTCGCCATGTGCATACGCTTAAGCACCTGCGCACAGGACAGTGGGAAACAATCCTCTTTCAGATCCTGTATCTGTTTTTTGACCTCATTTCTCAGCTGCTTTACCAGTTCTCTGCAATCCGGATCCACAGTCTCATCCTTCTTGGACGGCAGTCTGTCAAACCGCATGGCATCAAAGGCTGAGGCAAGCGCTTCAAAGCTTTCCTGCTGCGATGCTTTTTCCAGCATCTCCCGCTCTTTTTCAAGGAGTACTCCATAAAAATACGGACCATCCGGTCTTAAGGTAAGCGCTATCCCCTTTGAAAGACTGTCTGCACATTCCTTCAGGCAGACTTTCACATAGTTCACAAGATACCTGCAGAAGCTGTTTTCTTCCATCTCCGCTTCCGTCTGCACATCATAATCTTTCTTTCTCTCGAAAAGCCAGTCCTCCGGCCATGGATTACTCATGGAGAACTCATACAGCTTTTCGATATATTCTTCCAGCGCTCTGTCATTGCTTCCGCCTGTAAAGTACTCCACACAGTCAAGGAAGTGCTCATCCTTCTCCCCGTATTTGCTCTCCAGGAGCTCTGTCAGCACATCCTGTTTCATCAGCTTAAGTTCCCCTTCGTCTGCCACCCGAAAGCCCGGATCAAGCCCGATGTCGTTAAAATTGTTTCGGATGACAAAGAGACAGAAGCTGTCAATGGTAGTGATCTGCGCATTGTGAAGAAGCGCTGCCTGCTTTTGCAAATGGGCATTATCCGGCTGCTGTTCCAGCTTCCTATCAATGGCGCGCCCGATCCTCTCTCTCATTTCCGCAGCGGCGGCATTGGTAAAGGTCACCACGAGAAGCCTGTCAATGTCAACAGGCTTCTTCTCATCCAGGATCATCTGAATGATACGCTCCACCAAAACGGCAGTCTTTCCGGAACCCGCTGCTGCAGATACCAGAATATTTCGATCACGAAGGTCAATTACTTTCTGCTGCTCTTTCGTAAATTCCACTGCCATTTTCACACCTCCTTTGCCCTATTCTTTTCCTTCTGTGCTTCACCGGAAAGCTCCCCTTTTATCTCCTCACGCATCTTAAGCATCACTTCATCTCCCTCAAGCTTTTTCAGGATTCTCGTCTCATACCCGGGTATCTTTCCGTCAAATCCGCACACATCCTGATAGGCGCAGTAGGTGCAGGATGTTCCTGTTCCCATCTCGCAGGGGCTTAACTCAATATTGCCGGAAAGAATCTCTTTTCCGAACTGCCTGATCTTGTGGTTCACAAAAGCGGAAACTGTCTCATAATCTTCCTTTGCGATTACGGATGAGGAAGTGCTGAAGCTTCCGTCCTTTTTGCGTTCCACAGGAACCAGAAGGGATTTATCCGTAAAATTCCTGTCCAAAAGGGTGATCACCTTCTCCGCATTGTTGACTATTCCGGTCGTCCTCAGCTCCTTTAACAGTTTTTCATTGATCTCCTCAGGACTGATCTCCTTTTCCTCCCTGATCATGGGATCGCTCACATGGTAATAGAGCAAAGCTGCAGGAACAATTTCCTTGTCAGGATGCTTTTTCTTCTCGATTTCGGAAGCAACATTCATATAGACCACAAGCTGTAGCTGCAGTCCATAATACAGGGCTGCCAGGTCAAATTTCTTATTGCCGGACTTATAATCGATGATCTTCACATACACATGGTCTTCGTCCTCACAGGTATCAATTCTGTCAATTCTTCCCCGGAGCTTCATTTTTTCCTTTTCCGTGAGGGCAATATTCACTGTTTCCAGATCCTCCACCTTCGAAAAGGACATCTCAAAATGGGCCGGCGTAAAGGAGCCGCCCTGAAGTTGGGATTTTAAAGTCCTTATAGTCCTTTTCAAAATGCGGTAGATCCGGTCTATCATATATTCATAACGAGCGTTACTGTAAAGGATTGTCTCTCCGTAAGCTCCGGCACATATTTCCAATGCTTCTTTCAGGAGCCTGTCCCCCTCTTCCTCCGGGAAATCAAACCAGGTGAATCCGTTATCCCCAAGCTTATCTGCAAACAGTTCCAGCACTGTGTGATAGAGATTTCCCAGATCCACCTGCTCGAAACTGTACTCCTCTCTCTCCTGAAGCTTAAGGCCATACTGCAGAAAATGAGCGTAGGCACATGACGCGTACTGTTCCAGGCGGCTCACACTGTTTTCCAGCATACTGCCGTAGATTGCTTTTGCCACCACATGGCTTAAGGGAGAATGCCGGTACTGCATAAATGCGGCTTCCTCCATTTTTTCTGCAAGCGCCCCATATTCCTCATTCCTGTCATAGAGAGAAAGAAGGGCAGATACCTCCTGCGCATTAAGGCTATTCTGATTTCCGGCAGCATAGTCACGAAGTGCCCCGGCAAGATAAGTCAGTCCATCAAGATAGCCGGCAATCTGTGTGACCGGATGCTTTTCCATGTCCGGTCTTTCCACTGTGATACCCGGATAAAGGCGTCTGACCATATCGATCAGATAGGACGGCCGGATACTTTTCCCCTCACTGCTCACTCTTGCATAAGAAAGATACAGCCTGTCAGAAGGCTTGGTCAGATTCATGTAAAGATACAGTCTCTGAATATACATCTGCTGCCTTGGTGTAGGTGCAAGCTCTACCCCGGACTCCTGCAAAAATTCCCGGTCGATATCGGAAATGATGCCTCCCTTTGCATTATTTCCGGGAATATTTCCGTCGTTGACTCCGAGGAAAAACAGGATTTTTACCTGCTTCAGTCTGGTTCTCTCCATATCACCGACCATGATTCTGTCCACACCGCCGGGAATGATCCCGATCTCAATCTCCGCAAAGCCTGCATCCAGAATATCCGCAAACTCCTGGATAGAGATAGGCTCCTCAGACAAAAGTCCGTCAATCTGTTCAAAAAGCTCCATCACCAGCCGGTAAACCTGGGCATACTCTTTGGCCTTGTCCATCATCTGCATGCTCTTAAAATAATTCTCATATGCTGCCAGCTTTTCCTGTATCCCGGCCTTTGTGATAAAATCATACAGAACTCTCACATATTCCCCGGCCGTTTTTCTTTTTAACAGCAAGGGCTCCAGCTGATCCATCAGTTTTTCTCTTGTCTGATTCAGCTGTTCCAGCAATAACAGTTGTTTTTCTTCATCAGCTACTTTGGGTTTTCTGGTAAATGCCTGACTCCATTTCTTCTTTCCCCTGATTCCGAGGGCAAGCACATAGTTTTCCAGCTTGTCGATCTCTTCGTTTTCAAAGTCCGCAAGACCGCTTCGCAGATAGTGGAAGACCGCTTCATAGGAAAAATCCGTAAGGCAGATCTTCAGACTGCTTCTGATCAGTTCAATAAAGGGGTTCAAAAGCAGCCCTCTTGTTCTGTCCATAAACATGGGAATCTCATATCTTAAGCCTTCCCTTTCCAGGTAATCTCCATAGGTTTCCATATCTCCCACTACCACTGCAATGTCACGATAGCTGTAGCCTTCCGACAAAACCAGCTCCCTAATCTGCATACAGACCTGCCTTGCCTCTTCCGACGGGCTTAATGCCTCCATAATGCGGATATGGTTCTCTTTTTTTTCATAAGGCTTTAAGGGATAGCGGAACAGATGCTTTTCCAGATGAGCCAGCTGTGGATTTTCCCTAAAACGGTATAGAGGTTCTTCTTTTAGATAAATATCATCCGTTCTTTCCACACCCGCTTCTTCTGCCAGACGACAGAGATCTTTCACTGTCTTTTTGCTCAGATGAAACAGTTCCTGATCCCCCGTCATCTGAAACGGATTTTCATGAATATCTATAGTTATGGAAATGATGACTCTTTCAGTCAACTCCATAAGTCTCTGAATCAGCCGATTCTGTATGGGAGTAAAGCCGGTAAAACCGTCAAAGACCACAACACTGTTTTTTATGATCGCAGATCTTTCCACCGCTCTTGTCAGAAGCTCCAGCGTCTCCTCTGTGGTGACAAAGCGATCTCTGATATAAGCCTGAAAGCCATGATAAAGCGTCTGAAGATCCTTAAGCTTGTAATGCAGGGTACCTCTTCCCTTGGCATAATCTGCCAGTTCACTGACCTGATCCGGGGCAATTCCATACTGCATAAACTCCGAGAGGGCTGACTTCACTTCATGAATATAGCCAAGCTTGTGAAGATTAGGCCCTATGACCGGCAAAGTATCCTTTACATCCTCTGCCACCTTACGCAGCACCAGACTTTTGCCCGTATCATCAAGTACCGGCTTTGTGCCAAAGCCGGTCTCCTCAAATATCCTGTGTGAGAGACGCCCGAAGCTTAGGACGTCAATGTTCATGATCCCCTTATTTTTACTGGCATTCACAAGATCAAACTGGGTCTGCATGGTAAACTGGTCCGGAACAAGAAAAAGGAAGTTTCTCTCCGGCTCCCTTGCTGCCCATTCCAGCATATCGGTATGTAATTTTCGACTTTTTCCGGAACCCGAAGGTCCAAAATAAAATTGCAGGGACATGGCATTTCCTCTCTGTCAGCGATTACTAAAATAAGAATACCATTCCTCTTCCTCCCCTGCAAGCAGATACCATCATTGTGCCAGATCCTTTTTATTGTAACGATACAGCGCTATCAGAAATGCGCATACCGTCACAACCGCTCCCACTGCCAGCATACTGCCCGAAAGCTTTTCTTCCGTAAAGATGTCCGACGCATTGGCAAAGTAAAAAGGCGTCACATATTTCAGATCCTCGATTGCCGGAACCACACGACACATCATGTCAGAAGCAAAAAACAGCACTGCAATGCCAAGTCCCGCACCAAGCAGATTTCTTTTGGCAAAGGCGGATATCATAAAGCAGATCGTGCCCACCTCCACCTGCATGAAGAACGAGGCGAAATGATAAAGAGCCATGGCTTTCCCGTCTATCTCTTCTCCCATCAAGAAAAATCCAAAAAGATACATTGCCGTGCAGACCAGATTAAAAATCAGTATATTATATAATAACGACCGATATTTTTGAAGTACAATACTTTTCCGGCTGACCGGAAAGGTATTTAAAAACTCCGAGGTATGCCCTGCCTCTTCCTTTGACAGAAGCCCTGTTCCCAAAATGGCTGCAAACATGGCTCCTAGAAGATTGTGAATCATGGCAATCTCCGTTGCATAATATCCCGAGAGCGTAGCAAGGCTCAGCTTATCCATGCCAAGAGCCTGTGACATGACACCCATGTCGGAAAAGGGATCTGCCATCCCTTTGATGGAATCTTCCATGCTGGTGTACAGAAGGATACAGCCAAAGCAGGACAGCCCCACACACAATGTCCAGATGAGAAGACTTTTTGCGTTTATTTTCATTTCATGTTTTAAGACAGTCATTTTGCTTCCTCCTCGTAATAATGCATAAAAATTTCATCAAGCTCCGGTTCCTCGATCACAATATCCTCAATATCATGTCCTGCAAAGCCTGCAAACAGCTGATTCAGATCCCCCTTGAAAACGAAGTCCTCCTCTTTTCCGTCACGGATCATCCGTATCCTCTTTGTGTTTGTCCTTGTGAGATTTTCCACGGTATCGGTGCAGATCAGCTTTCCCTCCCGGATAATGGCTGCATGTTTACAATATTTCTTAATCTCAGATAACACGTGTGATGAAAGAAAACAAGTGGTACCCTGCTTGTTGTATTCCATGATCAGCTTAAAAAATTCTGCCTGCATCAGAGGATCCAGACCGCTTGTTGGCTCGTCGAAGATAAACAGCTCCGGCTTATGCTGCATGGCACAGACAATGCTCACTTTCTTTCTGTTCCCCAGAGAAAGCTCCTCTATCCTCTTATTCTGGTCTACCTGAAGGCGTTCACAGAGCATCTGCGCTTCCGCGGTGCAATCCAGTTTTCTCATATCTGCGGCAAAACGGATCACCTCCTTCACTTTCATGGAAGGATAAAACATGGCCTCTGAGGGCATATATCCGATTTTGCCCAAAATTTCCCGATGATGGGTTTTTACGTCCATTCCCAGGATTTCGGCTTCCCCTTCCTGGAAAGCAATGAGGCCCAGAAGACTTCTTATTGTCGTGGATTTGCCGGCTCCGTTGGGCCCAAGGAACCCGAAAATGTCACCTCTTTCCACGTTTAGCGATAAGCCGTCAACCGCTTTATGCTTTCCGTAATATTTCGTCAGATTCTGAATCGATATGGCAGATTCCTGATTCTTCATTCTGTGTCACTCTCCTTTCCCTTTTTAAACTGCTCCAGCTCTCTGTTCAGCTGTGCCGTATCAACATCACGTTTTATTTTATATGAGAGAAATATGCAGCCATAGCAAAGTACCATATACAAAAAGAATAAAACTGTGGCTATGAGATTTCTTGCGAACCAGGCAAGTGCATAGCTCGCGACCGCATAAGTCAATGATGCCAGCACAATTTTGAGCTGCTCTCCTTTCCCCAGCTTTTCCGCCTCGTCAAAGTTTCCGAGGAGATACATCTGAATGTATCCCATGACATAGGCTGCTGCAAGCATTTCCACCATAAGAACGATATCTGCCGTTAAGCTTCCCCGAATGATCTGCCATGTAAAATAGTAAAATAGGATCATAAAAAAATAAATGCAGGTCTTAATATCAATAGCAATCTCATAAGACAAATATTTCCTGAATCTTTTCATTTACGCATCCCTCCTAAGTATACTTCTCAGCTCTCCCGAATAATGTCTTGAAATAATGACATGCTCCCCATTGTCCATGGTGGCATCGATCCTCTTTCCGGGCAGGCTTTTCAGACGCCGGATATGATAAATATTGATGATCATGGATTTGCTGCAGCGAAAGAAGCCGTCTTTCACATACATCATCTCCCACATGGCAAGCGTCAGTTCGCAGCGGTATACTTCCTCCTTTGTATAAAACCAGGTAATACCGTCCACGCTCTCCAGATAGATGATCCTGCTCACACTGACAAGCTCCTGTTCCCCATTCTTATTTCCAAGCAGCTTTTCGTCCTGTCCTTCCAGATATTTCACAATCCCGTCAATCTGCTTTGTCATCTGCCTGTACTTAATGATGACTTCCTCATTGCCATCACTGATCTTCTGCAGTGTAATTTTCATGTTCTCTTCCATTCCGGTCTTCCCGGCTCTCCCGTTTTTTTGAACCATCTCTTTGAACCAACTATATATTTT
>JAGAQU010000083.1 GCA_017622575.1 Lachnospiraceae bacterium | reverse complement strand
TAAAGAAAAACAGAAATATTCATCTCAATAAATCCTTTGTTTATATTATTTATTATATAGTAGCCAAAATATTTCCACAACAGCATTTTCAGCCTTCTTTATGCCCTTGCTGCATACTGATTCCGAGGAAGGACTGTGGGTTCAATTAAGCACTCCATTTTACATACTTTTGCATTACAATTTACATCCCCACGATAGTTTCTGTCCGGTTTTTCTTGTATACTGCATAGAATCAGAGAAAACAAGGAGGCATGGTCATTTGAAAAAACACGCTTTACCAACAATAATAAAAGGGCATTCTCCTATGGATGATTACAGGAAAATACAGTCGCAGATAAAATACACCGTGCAATATGCTCCATCTGATGATCCTGTAGAACCGGATTGCAAGGAAAATCTGACCGGCAACAAATCTTACAAATTTACTTACAGCTTAGTGATAAATCCTCTTATCCTGACAGGCATAGGAATTGTTATTTCGATAGCAGCCGGGCTTATTTTTTCATATGATTCCTTCTCAGAACTTGAAAGAAAAATTTTTGCGATATTGATTATTCTTACCTGTGCTGCCTTTGGCGTTTCGCTTTTGCTAAGCGGGTTAGGTTCCTTTATAGAACTTCGGGCAGAGAAGAAGGACCGAGAGATCAACATAAGCCTTGACAGTAAAACCTGGATATTGGATAACGGACAGGTTGTGATATCAGACGAGCAGAATTATCGTAGCATACAGCAATATGATCCTAAAACCAGATTGCCGATAGCTGATGCTCCGTTTAAGAATCTAAAAATCATACAGAAAGTATACTCCATAACAAGAGTTGACGGAAGAATTATAGCTGATGCAGATTTAAGGGAATTATACAGAAAGCATCCCTACACCAATGAGGGAATTACGTGGAATGAGGAAGATGATTCCGGCAGAATCTATTATTACTGCCAAAGAGATATACGTGATAAGGTCATGTGGTACGAAAATATGTATGGCAGGGAACTGCTGCTGCAGGCATTAAACGAGCTTAAACAAGACTAATCCTGCATAATATTTCTGCGAAAAAACCTGGAGGGCAAACATATGCGCAATGAAGAAATCGTCGTAACTAAGCTGGAAAGACGCAATTTGAAAAACAACGAAAAAATCCGTGGCACTGAAAATTTTCAGATTAACAAGGGAGAACCTCAGGAGCTGTCGAAGGCAGAGGCACAAAAGCTGCGTGAAAAACTTACAAGTCATGAAAACTATGTAGAATCTTCTATATTGATCAATCTCAGCAACCACAATATTTTTCTGAGTCTGTTTATTCTTTTCAGCATGGCTGTTGTTGTCACAAGCTTCGGGTTATTTTTTGATTATGTGAGAGAAGCAAAGTCCAATGCATGGGTTGCTTTCGTAGCAGGATTGTTTTTTGAAATGATAATCGCTGTGCCTTTCTTACTGTATTTAAGGCATCGGGGAAATTATAAAAAAGCAGTAAAAAACGGAAGTCTGAAAGTATATCAATTTACCATCGAACAGAAAGTAATTCTCGAATACAGTAATGACGGAGCTACCATGCATGATTACTATATCGTGGTTGGCAATGCTTATGTACAAATCGGAAGTCGATTGTATGACAGACTTCATGTAGGGGATCCGGCTCGCGTTGCAATTACGGGCTACAAAGGGGACGATTATTTTGCCTTGATCAATGATTGGGGGCAACTGTGATCCCCCTCTATAAAATTAGCATGCGGCTAATACTTCTCGTCACTATCAGTTATTATCAGAAACTACTCGGCGTGTACCTAACTGTCACAATCACAACCATCTTCTTTGCTTCATCAATACGATACACAATTGTAAAATTCTTCACAAAAACCTGCCGATATCCCCGATTAGCAAAGGCACCCGTTCTTCTAATAGAACCACGATAAGGCATTTCTTCTAAGCTCAAAATAGCATCCTCTAAAGCATCTGCCATCTTTTCAGCAGTACCTATTTCCTTGAAATCATCTGCTATATGATTATAAATGTTGTCAAGGTCATCCGATGCCCTCTGCAACATTTTTATTGTATATTTAACCAAAATGCTTCCTCCTCAGTGAGGTTAATGTCTCTCTTGCATCATGTAAAACACCTGTTGCTCCATACTCCTCTTCAGCTTCTGAGATTGCATTATCAATAACCTGATTTTCAACTATCTGTTCATAAGTTTCTATACTCATAATAACTAAATCACCATATCCATTTTTTGTAATAAAAATAGGCTCTTTGACTGCATGACATGCATCTGATATTTCATTTGTATTTCTCAAATCTGTAATTGGTCTAATCTGTGGCATAAAACACACCTCTCTTTCTTTGTACATTATTCTAACATAATTATATACATTTCACAATCGTTTTATACAACAAAGGGCAAAAAGAACATCGGTTCGTTTTTTCGTCTGATTCCGAACCGATGTTGACTTTTGATATCACTATATAAAATTTTAGGAAACCCAAGAAATCCCGTATTTTCTGGCTTTCTAGCCCTCGTTTTGCATGCGGCTTAACTTGGCTGCCTGGTCCGCTGCAATACAGCCATCAATAATTTCCTGAATGTCTCCGTTCATGACCTTATCCAGCTTATACAAGGTGAGTCCGATTCTATGATCGGTGACACGGCCCTGCGGGAAGTTGTAGGTACGGATCTTCTCGGAGCGGTCTCCGGTACCGATCTGACTTCTTCTCATCTCCGCTTCCGCATCATGACGCTGCTGCTGCTCCAGGTCATAGAGCTTTGCTTTCAGAAGGGCAAAAGCCTTTGCCTTGTTCTGGAGCTGTGACTTCTCTGTCTGGCTGTACACCACGATTCCTGTGGGGTAGTGGGTCAGACGCACGGCAGAGTCTGTGGTATTGACACACTGACCGCCGTTTCCGGAGGCACGCATTACGTCAATACGGATATCCTTATCCTCAATCACAATGTCAATATCATCATCCACCTCCGGCATAACAGCCACACTGATGGTGGAGGTATGGATACGCCCGCCGGATTCCGTTTCCGGTACACGCTGTACACGGTGGACACCGCTTTCATATTTCATCTTAGAGTAAGCACCCTGACCGATGATCGTGAACTGCACTTCCTTCATACCACCGATCCCGATCTCGTCCACATTCATGGTCTCTACCTTCCAGCGCTGGCTCTCTGCATAATGGACATACATACGATAGATTTCAGCCGCAAACAGCGCCGCCTCATCACCGCCGGCGCCCGCTCTGATCTCCACGATAACATTCTTGTCATCATTGGGATCCTTGGGAAGGAGAAGAATCTTCAGTTCCTGCTCCAGTTCCTCAATCCTTTTCTTTCCAGCGGAAAGTTCTTCCTTCAACATTTCCTTCATGTCCTCATCGGACTCTGTCTCCAGGAGAGCGAGGGAATCCTCCACATCCTGTTTACATTTCTTATATTCCTTGTAAGCCTCCACAAGGGGTGTTAAATCGCTTTGTTCTTTCATGAGCATTCTGAACCGTTCCTGATTACCTGTAACCATCGGCTCATTCAGTTCTCCCATGATCTCCTCAAATCGGATCAATATATCTTCCAGTTTGTCAAACATCTCAACTACCTGACCTTTCCTTATTTCCTTTCACTTTGTTCAGAGAAGTGTCCCGTAAACCACCCGGTCAAGCCCTGCAAGATCCTTGCAGACCCTCACTTCCTGATATCCTGCTTCCTGCATCAGACTGCTGACTTTCTCCGCCTGATCATAGCCAATCTCGAAAAAGAGCATGCCGCCCGAATGCAGAAATTCTCCTGCTTTCTCTACGATCTCCCTGTAAAAATAAAGTCCGTCTTTCCTTCCGTCAAGAGCACATACAGGTTCATGATCTCTTACCTCTTCCATGAGCGTAGGAATCACTCCCGTGGGAATATAGGGAGGATTGGATACGATAAACTCATATTTTCCGCTGACGTTTTCAAACAGATCACTTTGCACAAATGAGACGTTCAAAGAAAGTGCTTTTGCATTTTCTTCTGCCACTTCGAGCGCCGTTTCCGATATATCGCAGCCGGTTCCCTCACAGTCATTGGAATATTTTAAAAGACTTAATAAAATACAGCCGCTACCGGTACACATATCCAGAATATGCATCCCATCATGGAGATAGCGCATAACCTCCTCCACCAGAATCTCCGTATCCTGTCTCGGAATCAGAACATCCGGTGTCACCTTGAAGCGAAGTCCCATAAATTCCTGATACCCGGTAATCTGCTGCAGGGGTTCATGCTTTTGTCTTCTATGAATAAAATCCAGATAACGTTCGCTCTGTTCCGGCGCAATTTCTCTGTCACCGTGAACAAGCAGATCATTTCTGTCTGTGCCACATACTTCCTCTAAAAGCAGCCTGGCATCCAGTTCCGCTTCAGGGATTTTGGCTTCCATCAGCCTGTCCTTACCCATACGGTATAATTCCCGATACTGCATATGTGTAACCTCTAAGTCGGATCTGATCCGGATAATTCCTTTTCCGACCTCTCCGAATTCTCTGTATCCTCTTCATCCTCATCCACAAGCCAGGAATCGTCTATCTCGTATCCGAAGGTGTCCTGCAGATACGCCTTCCAGTCAAATACTGCCTCCACGGATTTGATCGCCACTTCCACCATGCTCTTGTCAGGCTCCTTGGTGGTCAGTCGCTGCAGCAGCATACCGGGAGCGGAGATGATTTTGATAAAGATATTATCTGTTCTGCCCGCCAGTCTGATAATCTCGTAGGAAATCCCGGCAATCACAGGGATCAGCGCAATGCGGAGCAACACACGATAAACAGGATTCTGCACTCTGATAAAGAAGAACAGAATAATGCTGACAAATATTACAAAAAACATAAAGCTGGTTCCGCAGCGCTTGTGAATTCTGGAGCTTCTCATGACATTGTGAACCGTAAGCGGTCTTCCCTTTTCAATACAGTTGATACATTTATGTTCCGCTCCATGATACTGATACAGCCTGTGAATGTCCTTCATAAGACTGATTGCCACTATATAGCCTAAAAAGATCAGAATTCTGATTACGCCTTCTATAATGGCAAGAAGGGATGCATTTCGCACATATTCGGAGAAAAAGGACGATAAAAAGTACGGCAGCATAATAAAAATAGCAATTGCCAGCACGATGGAAAATGCCGTAGTAAATCCCATCAGAATGGTTTCTGCCTTGCCGCCGGATATTTTGTTCAGTGCCTTGTCAAGCTTCGTCTCTTCTGCCTCTCCATCCTCATAGAAGGAGGCGGAATAATTGAGGGTCTTCATGCCGAGAATCAGAGAATCCAAAAAATTAAATATTCCTCTGATAAAGGGAATCTGTTTCAGCCTGCTTCCGCGAAGCACACCGCGATACACAT
This sequence comes from Lachnospiraceae bacterium, assembly GCA_017622575.1. Lineage (GTDB taxonomy): Bacteria > Bacillota > Clostridia > Lachnospirales > Lachnospiraceae > Suilimivivens. The sequence continues at coordinate 17,761 of JAGAQU010000083.1, read as the reverse complement.
CCACTTCCACTTCGATCTCTCCGTCAGGCTTGCGGATGGCTACCGCATAGTCATCCTTGTTTTTCATCATAACACCTTCCAAAACTGCCTGTCCGCCGATTCCTGAAGAACGATTACATTTTTTATCTCTCATAGCTAATACCTCTATAATACAAAACAAGGTTGAGATGTAGTTGTAACACCTCAACCTTATCATACCTAACTTAATTGTTTCCTACACCATATTTCTTATTGAACTTCTCAATACGTCCGTCAGCTCTTGCTGCCTTCTGCTGACCTGTGTAGAATGAATGGCATTTAGAACAAACTTCAACGTGGATATCTTTCTTGGTTGAACCTGTTACAAATGTGTTGCCACAGTTGCATGTTACTGTTGCCTGATAATACTCAGGATGAATTCCTTCTTTCATGTTTTCACCTCTCTATTAAAACTATGTTACATTAATTCGTTCTCATCCGCTGCACTCTCGTGCCGCTGTTAACCCGAAACAGCTTTTTTATTGTATCATAGCTTCTTATTGTATGCAAGCATTTTTTCTTAGATCCATTTCATTTTTTTGACCATATTCACAAATTCCTGATTGTTTCTGGTCTTTGCAAACAGATCAAGGATCTTATCCACTGCTTCCTCAGGCTTAAGTCCATTCAAAGCCTTGCGGATGATATTGATGGCTTCCATCTCATCACCGGCAAGCAGTAAATCCTCTCTTCTTGTACCGGACTTAGGAATATCAATAGCAGGGAACACTCTCTTCTCGGAAAGCTTGCGGTCAAGTACCAGTTCCATGTTACCGGTTCCCTTAAACTCTTCATATACCACATCATCCATCTTACTTCCGGTATCCACAAGCGCCGTTGCCAGAATGGTAAGGGAACCTCCCTCACGCATATTTCTTGCCGCACCGAAAAACCGCTTGGGCATATGAAGTGCCGCCGGATCAAGACCACCCGATAAGGTTCTTCCGCTCGGCGGAACCGTCTGGTTGTAAGCACGTGTCAGTCTGGTAATACTGTCGATCAGTATCATGACATCTTTTTTATGTTCCACAAGACGCTTTCCTCTTTCGATTACCATCTCAGAAACCCTTTTATGATGCTCAGGAAGTTCATCGAAAGTAGAATAAATCACCTCTACGTTAGGTCCCTCGATTGCTTCCTTGATATCTGTTACTTCCTCAGGTCTTTCATCGATCAGCAGAATGATCAGATGAACCTCGGGATTGTTTCTCTTGACAGACTTTGCCACTTCCTTAAGCAGGGTGGTCTTACCTGCCTTAGGAGGGGACACGATCATACCACGCTGCCCCTTACCTACCGGGCTGAGCAGATCCATGATCCTCATGGCAACGCTGGCACCGGGCAGTTCAAGATGAAGGCGCTCATTGGGGAAAATAGGAGTCATATCCTCAAAATTCCATCTCTTGGCTGTTTCTTCCGGTGTATAACCATTAATGCTCTTTACAAACAAAAGAGCTGCAAACTTCTCTCCCTGGGTTTTGATCCTGGTATTTCCTTCCAGAATATCACCTGTTTTTAAGCCGAATCGTCTGATCTGGCTGGGGGCAACATACACATCGCGCTCACCGGGCAGATAATTGTCGCTCCGGATAAACCCATATCCGTCAGGCATAACCTCCAGAATACCATTTACTGCAATTCCGCTGTCAAGCTCTGCGGGATACTTGTCCTCATCCAGCTTGTCCTCTTCCTTTACTTCCTGCTTTGCAGGTGCCTCTTTCTTTTCTGTTTCTTCGGAAGCTCTGGTTATAATTACAGACTTCGGCTGCACACTTTTCCCGGCTGCCTTATCCTTTTCGTCCTCGGCAAGCATCAACTCTATCAAATCTGCCTTTTTCATGGCAGACGTACCTTTAAGCCCCCTCGCTTTGGCAATTGCTTTCAAGTCTGCAAGTGCTAAAGACTCATACTTTTCTCTCATAAAATCCTCCATTCATCTCTTTTAAAAGCTGCTATACTCTCTCAAAAATATAAAAACATTTTCCAGCCTATCGTTAAATTGCAACATGGGATTTCTATCACGACTTGTCATTTGAAATGTCTGTAACAAGCATTATACACCACAAAAGAGAAAAGGAAAAGTATTTTTTTCGTTTTCTATTCTTCTATTCTTTGCCGTCCCAACAATAAGTACAGAGCTTATCCTTTTCAATTCCCACCGACGCGATCATATCATCCAGCCTGTGATAACGAAGGGAGGTGAAATTGAGCTGCACACCGATTCTCCTCACCATTTCCCGGTACTCCAAGGTCTCCGGATTAGAATAAGCGCTCAAATTCACATTCTTGCCGTCTCCCTCCATCTCCTTGATAATCCTTCGTGTGATCAGATCCATCTCTGAGGAAGAACGGGAAAAATTCAAATATTTACAACCGTAAAGAAGAGGCGGACATGCAGGCCTGATGTGAACTTCCTTTGCGCCGCTCTGATATAAAAATTCCGTTGTCTCGCGAAGCTGGGTTCCTCTCACGATGGAATCATCGATCAGCAGAAGCTTCTGATCCTGAATCAGATCATGCACCGGTATCAGCTTCATCTTTGCGATCAGGTTTCGCTGGCTCTGCATGGTCGGCATGAAGGACCGGGGCCAGGTAGGCGTATATTTGATAAAGGGTCTCGAAAAGGGAATCCCTGACTCATTGGAATATCCGATTGCATGGGCAATACCGGAATCCGGCACACCTGCCACGATATCCGGCTTTACATCATCCCTTTTTGCCAGAAGTCTTCCGCAGTTATATCGCATTTTCTCTACGCTGATTCCCTCATAGGAGGAAGATGGATAACCATAGTAAATCCACAGAAAGGTGCAGATCTTCATATCGGTTCCCGGTTTCACAAGAGTTCTCACTCCCTCCGGCGTTACGATCACCACTTCGCCGGGACCCAGCTCTCTCTCTTCACTGTATCCCAGATTTAAATAGGCAAAGCTTTCAAAGGAAATGCAGAAAGCATCCTCCTTCTTTCCGATCACAACAGGGGTTCTTCCCATCCTGTCTCTGGCAGCATAGATTCCTTTCTCTGTCAGCAGAACAATGCTCATGGAGCCTTCTATCAGTTCCTGGGCATAGGTGATGCCCTCCACGAGATGATCCTTCTGGTTGATGATTGCTGCCACAAGCTCCGTGGCATTGATGTCTCCTCCACTCATCTCAAGGAAATGGGAATGTCCGGATGCAAACAGCTTCTCCACAATACTTTCCAGATTATTGATCTTGCCCACCGTCATGATGGCATAGGTTCCGTGATGGGAACGCACCAGGAGCGGCTGCGGCTCATAGTCTGAAATACAGCCAATCCCCAGATTTCCCTTCATCTCATTTACATCTTTGTCAAACTTGGTACGAAAAGGAGAATTCTCAATATTGTGAATGGCTCTGTCAAAGCCCTTCTCCTTACTGTAAACAGCCATTCCCGCACGCCTCGTACCCAAATGAGAATGGTAGTCTGTTCCGAAAAACAAGTCAAAAACACAGTCATTTTTTGAAGCCACTCCAAAAAAACCGCCCAAAACACTTTCCTCCCGTTTATTCTTTTCCCTTAAAATATTCTATACATTGATTTCTGCTTTTACGCCCAGCAGTTCCTTATTTTCCTCAAGGATAGGCTTTATCACCTTAGCAAGGAACGCATCCACCTGCTCTCTGGAGCGCCCCACATATCTGGAAGGATCCATAGTCTTTTGCAGATCCTCGTAAGACATATTGAAAGCGGAGTCTGCTGCAATCAGTTCAAGCAGATTGTTGTCTTTCCCCTCCACTTTCACGTTTCGTCCTGCTTCCATGGAAAGCTCTCTGATCCGTTCATGCAGCTCCTGTCTGTTTCCGCCCATCTTTACGGCATCCATCATGATATTTTCGGTAGCCATAAAAGGCAGCTCACTCATCAGTCTCTTCTCGATTACTTTAGGATATACCACAAGTCCGTCCACCACATTCAGGCAAAGGTCAAGAATTCCGTCGGTGGCAAGGAAGCCCTCCGGAATAGAAAGACGCTTGTTTGCCGAATCGTCCAGTGTTCTCTCAAACCACTGGGTGGCGGAAGTGATGGCAGGATTTAAAGCATCGATCATCACATATCTGGAAAGAGAGGCGATTCTTTCACTTCTCATGGGATTTCTCTTATATGCCATGGCAGAAGAACCGATCTGACTCTTTTCAAAAGGCTCCTCCACTTCCTTCAGATGCTGAAGAAGTCTGATATCATTGGACATCTTGTGGGCACTTGCCGCAATTCCTGCAAGAACATTTGCCACTCTGGTGTCCACTTTCCGGGAATAGGTCTGTCCGGATACAGGATAGCATTCTTTAAATCCCATCTTTTCCGCAATCATGGGATCGATCTTGTCAATCGTCTCCTGATCTCCGTTAAACAGTTCCAGGAAAGAAGCCTGGGTTCCGGTGGTTCCCTTGGAACCGAGAAGCTTCATGCCTCTCAGCACATGATCAAGATCCTCAAGATCCAGACAGAATTCCTGCATCCAAAGGGTAGCTCTCTTTCCTACCGTAGTGGGCTGTGCCGGTTGAAAATGGGTAAATGCCAGAGTCGGCTGGTCTTTATACTTATCTGCAAAGGAAGCAAGCTCAGCGATCACATTGACAAGCTTTTTCTTCACCAGCTTAAGAGCCTGCGTCATAATGATAATATCCGTATTATCTCCCACATAGCAGCTGGTGGCCCCCAGGTGTATGATACCTGCCGCCTTGGGGCACTGCTGTCCGTAAGCATATACATGGCTCATCACATCGTGGCGGACTTCCTTTTCCCTTGCTTTTGCCACATCATAATTGATATCCTCGGCATGGGCTTTCAGTTCATCGATCTGTTCCTGTGTGATGACAGGCTTTCCATCCTGGGAAAGTCCCAGTTCCATCTCTGTTTCTGCAAGAGCGATCCACAGCTTTCTCCAGGTTTTGAATTTCATATCCTGTGAGAAAATATACTGCATTTCTTTGCTGGCATACCGCTCGGATAACGGGCTTGTATATCTGTCCGTACTCATAATTTCTGTTCTCCTTTACCTGTTTATCTGTTTTCCCATTAATTTGTACACTCTTTTATCTTTCAAACTCACCGCGGATGTCTTCCTCAGGCGGCTCCATGGGATATTTCCCTGTAAAGCAGCCCTTGCAGATCTCACGTCCGCAGACAATTTCGGAGAGTCTCTCTTCTCTCAGATAACCGAGAGAATCGGCACCTATGATCTTACAGATTTCATCCACTGTCCTGTTATAGGCGATCAGCTGTTCTCTGGCAGGTACATCGGTACCAAAATAGCAGGGCCATAAAAAGGGAGGTGAACTCACCCTCATATGTACTTCCTTTGCCCCTGCCTCCCGCAGCATACGAACAATTCTGTCGGAAGTAGTGCCGCGAACGATCGAGTCATCGATCATGATCACTCTCTTACCTGCCACTGCATCCCGGAGTGCATTCAGCTTAACCTGCACACTGCTCTCACGGTTTTTCTGTTTCGGCTTGATAAAAGTTCTTCCCACATAGCTGTTCTTCACAAAAGCCTGTCCGTAGGGGATTCCCGACTGCATGGCATATCCCAAAGCTGCGCAGTTACCTGATTCCGGAACACCCACTACAATATCCGCTTCCACCGGAGAATCCACGGCAAGAAACTTACCCGCAAGAATCCTGGAATTATATACACTCATTCCGTCAACATAACTGTCGGGTCTTGCAAAATAGATATATTCAAAAACACATCTCGCATGCTGCTCTTTCGGAATGCACATGCTTCTGTCAGATTCGATTCCTTTTTCCGGTGAGATTGTAACAATCTCACCCGGTTCCACATCCCGCACAAAGGTTGCCCCAACCGTATCAAGTGCACAGGTTTCCGATGCCAGAATGTAGGTATTATCTCTCTTCCCAATGCAGAGAGGTCTAAACCCATAGGGATCTCTGGCTCCGATCAGTTTACGGGGTGACATAACAATCAGGGAATAAGCCCCTTTGATCTTTTTCATGGCTCTTCCCACTGCTTCCTCCACCGTTTTGGAATTCAGCCGTTCCCTGGCAATAAAGTATGCAATGACCTCCGAATCAATGGTGGTCTGGAAAATAGCCCCGGTATATTCCAGTTCCTTCCGAAGCTCCAGTGCATTGATCAGATTGCCGTTATGGGCAAGTCCCAATGTACCCTTCACATAATTAAGGACGAGAGGCTGGGCGTTTTCACGGGTGGAACTGCCCGCTGTTGAATATCTGACATGCCCTACGCCGATGTCCCCTTTCAGTTTCTCAAGTATATCCGGGGTAAAAGCCTCATTCACGAGCCCCATATCCTTGGAAGTGATCACTTTCCCTTTGGGACCCGCAGTATCGCTGACCGCGATACCACAGCTTTCCTGTCCTCTGTGCTGCAGAGCAAGAAGACCGTAATAGATGGTGGAAGCCACATCCCCGCCATCAAAATCGTACATCCCAAAAACGCCGCATTCTTCTTTGATCATATGTCATCCCTCTAAGGTCTTTCCTAAACTGTCAATCTTTTTATCAGTAATCAAATTTAACTTTATGCAAGGCCAAGGCGCTTAAACACCTCGTTGTAAGCTTCTTCCACATTTCCCAGATCTCTTCTGAAGCGATCCTTGTCCAGCTTTTCATTGGTATGTACATCCCACAGACGGCAGGTATCAGGTGAAGTTTCATCGGCAAGAAGAATCTGTCCGTGGAAACGTCCGAATTCAATCTTGAAGTCGATGAGTTTGATATCTGCCTGAAGGAAATATGCCTTTAACACCTCGTTTACTTTAAATGCATATCTCTTGATGGTTTCAATTTCTTCCCATGTGGCAAGGCCGAGAGCTACTGCAAAATAACTGTTGATAAGGGGATCCCCCAACTCATCATTTTTGTAGCTGAACTCAATGGTAGGCTCTTTGAAAGAAGTTCCTTCCGGTACACCAAGTCTCTTGGAAAAACTTCCTGCTGCCACATTACGGATGATCACTTCAAGGGGTACGATTTCCACTTTCTTTACAGCGGTTTCCCTGTCACTTAATTCTTCGATCAGATGAGTCGGTACTCCTTCTTTTTCCAGTAATTTGAAAACATGGTTTGTCATACGGTTGTTGATCACACCTTTTCCCACAATGGTGCCTTTCTTTTCACCGTTAAAGGCAGTTGCATCATCCTTATAATCCACGATCACCACATCAGGATCATCTGTCGCAAATACCTTCTTTGCTTTTCCTTCGTAAAGCTGTTCCATCTTTTTCATTGTTTTTTCCTTGCCTTTCTTTATAATAATTTGTAAAAATGATTTCCTATTTTGCAGTATATAACACCTTTTTCCATAAATCAACGGCACAATGGGTCTTGTATTTATTTTCTCCATTGTGCCGAAAAAAAACAATTTATGACTGAAATTTTCCAATAAATTCCCTAACTCTTTCATTGGACGAATGGAAAATTTCATCGGGAGTCCCTTCTGCCTGGATCACTCCCTGCTCCATAAAAATGATTCTGTCAGATACTTCTCTGGCAAACTGCATTTCATGAGTGACGATGATCATGGTCATATGTTCCTTTGCAAGTTCCTTGATGACCTTTAACACTTCCCCGGTGAGTTCCGGGTCAAGAGCCGATGTGGGTTCGTCAAAAAACAGGATTTTGGGTTGCAGGGCAAGCGCCCTTGCAATGGATACCCTCTGCTGCTGTCCTCCCGAAAGCTGACAGGGATAGGCATCCGCCTTGTCGGAAAGTCCAAGCTGGAGCAGCAATTTTTCCGCTCTTTCCCTCGCTTCCTTTTTCGGAACATGATCCACGGTAACAGGGGCATCAATAATGTTCTTCATAACAGAATAATGGGGAAACAGATTAAAATTCTGAAATACCAGGCCGAAATTTTTATGAATCTCTCTTAATTTCTTCTTAGGTACATAGACGCATTTTCCGTCTTCTTCAAAGGCTGCCTGCTCACCCAGATAGGACAGACTTCCGCCGTCCATTGTCTCCAGCATGGTAGCACAGCGAAGCAACGTGGATTTACCGGAGCCGGAAGGTCCGATAACGGATACAACTTCCCCTTCTCTCACAGACAAAGAGATATCCTTAAGCACCTCCACACCGTCAAATGCTTTCCTTATATGATCGATCTGCAACAATATCTTTTTACTATCCGGCATTGTAAAAACCTCCTACTTGTAATAATTCAAGGCTTTTTCAAGCCGCTCCATGGCAAACGCCACGATCAGATTAAAGATATAATAGAACAATCCCGCTGCCATAAGCGGCATGATACTGGTCTCCTTGGCAGCGATCTGCTTAGCCATGGTGAACATTTCTGCCTGTGCCAGAACAAAAGCAAGGGATGTATCCTTCACCAGGGTAATGGTTTCATTGGTTACCGGCGGAAGGATTCTTTTGATCACCTGAGGAAGTATGATCCTCATAAAGGTCTGTGCCTTGGTATAGCCAAGTACCTTGGCGGCCTCATACTGTCCTGCCGGCATGGATTCGATTCCCGAACGGTAGATTTCCGCAAAATATGCTGCATAATTCAGTGCAAAGGCAATGATGATAGCCGGAAATCTGTAATTCGGTATTTTCAGTCCGAATACATAGAAAGGTGCAAAATACACCACGATCAGCTGCAACATCAGAGGGGTCCCTCTCATAATGGATATATAAATTTTGCTGATGGTCCTCACAAGAGCATTCTTCGACATGCGCCCGAAGGACACCAGAAGTCCCAGCGGAAGCGAAAAAATAAGAGTCAGAAAGAAAATTTCTGCCGTTACTCCCAATCCTTTTATAAGCTGCATCAGCATCACTGATATACTCATTATCCTGCCTCACTTTTCTCTTTTTCCTTTTAACGAACACAGGGCAGAAAAAGATATTTCTGCCCCATTGCTCCATTTTTACATTTTTTACTTATTTCCCGAGACATACACTGTCTGACAAACCATATTTTTCCGCGATGGTTGCGAAAGTACCGTCATCTACCATCTCAAGCAGTGTACCTTCTACCTGATCCTTCAATTCCTCATTGCCCAGCAGAAATCCGATACCGTACTGCTCTGTAGCAAGCTTTTCGTCAAGCTTTACATAACCGTCTCCTCTTGATGCAATCTGATAATCCGCTACGCCGATATCAATAGCAAGGGCATCAATGGCACCCTGCTCAAGATCCATAAATGCTGTATTATAATCGGAATATTGTGTCAATTCTGCAAAGGTTGCCGCAAGATCTGCTGCATCTCCCTCAAGAGCTGCCAGCGCGGAGGAATCCTTCTGAACGCCAACCTTCTTCCCTGCAAGATCAGCCTGCGACGTAATGCCGGAATCTGCAGCCACTACAAATACCTGGCTGTTATCAACATAGGGAACACTCCATGTATAATCGTCCTCACGGCCGTTCATGGTAAAACCATTCCAGATACAGTCAATGGATCCGGATGAAAGCTCCATATCCTTGGAGTCCCAGTCAATAGGCTGTTTTACAAGTTCCCAACCGTTGCGGTCACATACTTCCTGTGCAAGTTCCAGATCAAAACCGGTGTATTCACCATTCTCATCCATATAGCCATAAGGAGGAAATTCTGCGTCAAATCCTACGGTAAAGGTTTTCCCCACTTCTGCCCCCTCTGCAGCAGTATCCGATGTCTTTTCTGACCCGCATCCTGCAAGCAGACTTACTGCCATAACGGCAGACACTGACAATGCTAAAAATTTTTTCATAATAACTCTCCTCTTTCCTTGATCTGTATGCATGTCACTGCATCATGTTATCATACTAAAGTGACACCATACGTTTATCATGCTATCATGGCAAAAAAGATTCGTCAAGATATTATGAAAAATCCTTTTCATACTGCCCCACAATATCCATGATCTCCCTCGCATATTTGGGATACTTTTCCACCAGGTCTTTGATCTCGGCCTGGGCTTTCCCCGCAATCACTTCCTTGTTATAATCCATTCTTCTTCTCAGTGACTGTCTTCTGATGATCAGATTATGGCGTATTTCCACCATTTCCTTTTTGTCCAGCAAAGCCGCCGTCTGATGAAGCCAGATCACAGGATCCTGCACCTGATATCTTCTGAGTTCATGAAGCAGATTCTTCTGACACTCGTCAAGCGCTTTTTCCGTCTTATAGTAATGCTCCCGTTCCTCTTTTTCTCTCTGGTACTGCTGCCAGCTGTTCAAAAGCTCCTTTGCGCTTGAGACATTGTATTTCAAGTAAAGATAATCAAGAAGGTGGATATTGTTTACATATCTGATCTTCACAGTATTTTGTAGCCGGATAATCCTGCTGATGCCGCTCTCCACCTGGTTCAGTTCCTGCACTGCACTGTTATGTTTTATGAAAATAGCGGTGATGGCCACAGCCCCCAGCGCCGCAGCGGCAAAATACCCCATTCTGGCATTCATATTCAGTCCAAACTGCAACACAAACAGGATCAGAATACAAATCACCACCGCCGTCGTGCAGACGATCGCCATGGATCTGGAATCCTCGATCATATGCTTCAGCTCATTCCTTCTGAAAAGATAGGCATGCTTTTCTCCGTCCAGTCTGCGCAGATCTCTCTTAATCAGTTCCTGGTACTCTTCCGCCTTTGACAGCTTTTCACAGCCTTCCTGGATCTCATCCTCCATACGCTCCAGTTGTCTGAACTTAGTCTCGCTCATCCTGCTTTCCTTTTTCAGATAACCGGACTGTACTGTTTCCAGTTCATTGATTTGTCTGGCATAGGTTTGAAGAAGCGTCTTTTCCTCCTCGGGAAGCGCTTCAATTTCCTCCATATCCTTCAGATAGGAAGTAACCATATTGTATTCGTGCTGAAGATTTTCAAGTTCTCTGGAAGCTTCCGCAATCTGTTCCAGACATCCTCTTACGTACTCATCCCGCTGTTTCTTGTCATGAATCTGAAGATCATCTCTGTCATATACAATCTCATTCCAGTCTTCTATTTCGTAGATAGGATCCTCTCTTTGAATCAGACTGTTTTTCCATTTTGCTAATTTTTGAAATAAACCCATAATTCCTCTTCTTTGGCTCTCTTACTGCGACACATTCTCACGGTACTTATCCTTCATTTCCGAGATGATCTTGTCTATCTCTTCATAATAAGAAGCCGTATTTCCTTCGTCTCTGTAGATTTTGAGTGCGGAGAGCATTCTGTTTTCTCTGGTTGCCTCAAACTGTCCTCTCGCCGCCTCATAAAGCTTCTCCACCTTCAAGGACAATTCATAGTACTGCCCATTATCTGCGATAAAAGAAATGTATTCACCTTCACTGAGCTGATTCCTTACTGCCGAAAGGTACTGAATACCGGATTCCTCTCTCCCCGACAATTCATATGCTTTTTTCAAATATTTTGCCGCGCTTTCAAATTGAAAGAGATGGCCGTATGCCACTCCCATATTATGATACAAAAGCGGCCTTAATTCACTTTCCGTCTCAGGCAAAAGCGAAAGCAGCCTGTCATATTCCTGCAGTGCCATCTGATATCTTCCGTTTTTCATCAGAAAATCTCCCTGCTTTTTCTGCTTCTCATACTGGCTTAAGCCCGCATTGTCCTTAAGTACGGCATCGATTTTTTCTCTTTCTTCTTTGCTTAAATAATTCACATAGTCGAGTATGGTGTTAACAAAGATGCCCGGCTGGCATCCTCTCTGAAACAGTGTCAGCAACTGGTGGCTCAGCTCTGTCAGCCCGCACTCCTCATCAAGCCACCCCGCAAGCTCCTTATCCATAATACCTGCATCAATCATAAAAGGGTTGCTGGCAAACAGATAGCACAATTCCTCCACGCAATATACATTGGTGCAAATACTTTCTATATGATACGGATTTTCTGCATACCGACCGGTACATAATAATACGTTTCCCACTGTCTTCTCCTTTTTACGCCCCGCAAAGTGCGTCGGCGTTTGGCCTATACGGTGATTGTCTGGGTCCAGCCCTTGCCGCTTGAGGGAAGGATTTCTCCAAAGCCCATGTCTTCTATTGTGGCCACAACCTGATTGACGGCACTCATTTCTATGTGAAACTTAAGCCTTGTGGTATTCCTTGGGCGTTCCGGCAATCCGTCCAGCACAAGCCTTTTGTCTATGACCTTTTCCCCGGTAAGCGGTGTGATCATAAGATCCACGGTGTTGCCGCTTTCCAGAATCACTTCAAAATCCGCGCTCACCTCATACCAGTTGGTGCCTGCGTCCAGAATGGCAAAATAAGAATCCTCTCCCCGCCTTTTCACTTTCATTCCTATATTCGACTTCAGCTTGTCAGCGCCGAGATAGACATGAGTTTTACTTTCCTCACTGGGAGAAAGTCTCTCGAGAGCCCCATAGCAGGCTCCTTTGCTGTAAAGATTATTCCCTTGAAAAACTCTTCTGTTTCTACACAGATATCGCAGAGAGTCACCTGCCCAGTTTTCTTTAAAGCCGTCACCCAAAAGATATACCGAGGAAAACATCCCGCCATCCATCTCCGCTTCCGCGATTCTTAAAAATTTTTTATCCAGTTTCTGTTTTCTTACTTTCTGCTCCGTTTCCTCTGTTCCGAACTCTTCCCTTACCATATCCGGATAGCTGTTGCTGTTGATAAAAACCACCTGGGGTGTAGTTCTTTTGTTACATTCAAAGCAGATACTCTTTAAACTGCTGCTATAATCAAAGATCATTACATTGTATTTCCACAGATCAGCCGGCTGATGAAGCACATAATAATAGAAGCTTTCCACATGGCTCTGAAAAAAGATATGTTCCGTCTTGAGTGACAGGGCTGCCGCCACTTTTGAAAGGACCTCCACCATGGAGGGGGTCAGGTCTTCCACCGTAAACATGAATGCTTCCACCTGTCCAAGGGAAAGTCTCATATTCAGCAGAGAGAGACTTCTTTTCACAAACAATGTCAAAAGGGCTGTTGGATCGTAACCCTCTCCCTCTATCATGACCTCCTCCCCTCTCTCAGCAAGAGTGAGGAGATCTTCCACAAGGATTCCCTCTTCTTCCTTTGCGTACTTTAATGCTTCTTTTCCGTAAAACCATTGGTTGACACCGCTTCTTTTGCAAAGTACAGTAGGAATATTATATTGTTCGGTTCCTGCAACGCTGGAGACGGTCTCCACTTCATCCGTATCCAGAACACAATAACTGATCTGCGATGCCGCTTTTCCAAGGTCATAGCCCACCGCCACTTTTTTGCTGTTCTTCCTCTCTGTCTGCTCCTTCAGCCCGGTAAACATGTTTTTAGCTCCTTTACATCAAATGGAATAATTTTTCTACCATAAATTCCTTTTCAAAATATTCGTGAAGAAGAGTGCCCATGGTATCCTCATCGCTGAGCGTCCGGCAGGTAGCAATGTCATTGATCAGATTATATTTGCTTTCTTTCTGCTCCCTGTCCGTATCACTTCTGCTCAAGGTGCCGCTTTGTGTCAGGTGTTCTTTATCCTCGCCTGTCTCCGTAATGTAATACTGCATTTTTTCTCCAAAGAAAAGAATAAACTGTTTCACGCAGATACCGCTAAACATATCCTTCATCTCTTCCGTGGTATACTCCCCTTCATCCTTTTCCACCAGATAGTGAATGATCGCCCTGTTTCCTTCTGATGTCTTATACTGAACCATGGTCTTGTCCGCGAACTGCCTCATAAAGGCGATATTATCCGCATACTCTTTGAAATAGGGAAAATACATTTCTTGTGCCAGAAGTTCTTTCAAAAAATGCACCAGAAAACGGGAAATTTTTTCATCAATCTTACGCTTGTTCTCCGCATAATAGGCAGTGTACGCCAATTTACATACGAGAGGAATCTCTTCCTGCCTGTCAATCACTCTCTGGAGTTGCTCCATAATAAAGTCATCAGTCACCTTCTCACTGACAAAGTAATCGTAACAGCTTTGGGAAAGAAATGTCATTTCCACATCCGCCCTAGCTCCGCCTGCAATATAATCCTTAAATATTTCTGTCTTTTCACTGACAAAAGCTCCCGTATATAAAATCTGTATCAGAATTCTCTCACAGATTTCATAGACATCCACGCAAAAAGCTTTTGCCGCCTTATAGATATCCCTCATGGCCTTGACCGTGCCGTGATAATAAGAAACCAGATATTTCAGCAGATGCTCATCATATTTTCCTGCCTGAAAAGCCGTAAATACAAGCGCCGTCAAGGTATCATCCGGAGGTGCTATCTCAAGAGCGATCAGTCTGCTGCACAGACGCATGATACTTTTTCCGTCAATACCATGTCCACCCTTTAACCTGATCCATTCATAAGCTTTTTCATACATTCCACGAATGACCATGAAACGTATCACTTCCGCATAGTCTCTGTTTTCCACCATATCCGGTGTCATATCCGAAAGGATCTGATCAAGCTCCATAATCTTGTCGCTGTCATAAAAGAAATGGATCAGTTTCATCCGGATTTCCTTCCGAAGGCTCGGAATTAACGCATTCGACTCCGATACTCTCCGCATGATCTGTGCATTTACATCATTGATCACGGCAAGCATTCTGCCCCGCTCACACATCCACAAGTCAAAATCCACATTATCCCTGACAAAAGGCGCAGCCATCTGTGCAAGCTTGTCCGGTATCAGGAGACGCTCCAATTCATAGTCGCTCTCCCTGCAATAGCGGTTACCGCTTCCGTCCTCCAGGAAAATACGGCAGTCGCTTCCATAGACAGGAATATAAACCTCTCTGCTGCTGATTTCAAACCTGACTTCTTCCTGTTTTTTTTCATAGACAATGATTACTTTCCCGATGTCAGCTCTTTTGATGAAAAGCCTCTGTATAAAAATTACATCGGAAAGGCCCCTTGCCGTCTCCTCGGTAATCATACCTTCCGTAATAATGTTGCGATATAAGTATGCAAGCCATTTATTGCTCTTGCCTTTCAACATCTGAAATACCACAAAGCGCTCAATCTGCTCCTTGTAGTTCTCATATAGTTCCGGATAAAGATCTTTATTTTTATGTACATACGCATAAAGGAACGCATTGTGAATACTGTCAAGACTGCTGTCGAAGGCGAAATACATCAGCACCATCTTTGGCAGCTTTACGTTTTCTGACAACTCGCATGACATCATATAGTACTCATATAACCTGGTGATACGAAGCTCCCTTTCAATTCCCAGAGCATACCATTTAAAATATTCTTTTCCCGTCATATTCCCCTTGATCAGGAGCGTGCAGACAGCTCTCAGGACCTCATCTGACGGTAAAATTTCATAGCATTTTTCCAGAATTGCATAGATTCCTTTTGTAAACTGCTTCTGTTTTAAGGAAAGATAAACGATCTGTTCCACCATATCCTTGCGGATCAGGTCTTTCTTCACTGCATAAGTAAGTACCTGAAGTTCAAACTCCTCAAGCTTCATGAGCAGGGAAGGACTTCCTGTGATCAGGTTCCATGCCTCAATATAAAGCACCGGGCTGATACATCCCAGCTTAAAATGTTCCTCAAGAACCATCCACTTTTTGGAAGGACTTTTGCTGTATTCATCCGACAAATATAAGAGCAGCCAGGCTATCCTCCAATTATCGGAATTTTGGGTGTATATTCTCTCTACCTGTTCCGCTATATCATCAATGTACTCCTCATCTCTGCCAAGGAGTGTGGTCAGATAAAGATAATAACAATACAAAACAGGTTCAAAATGTTCTTCTATATATTCTTTTGCCTGATCCAGCATCCAGCTCGCCTCATTGTATCTTTCCTGAGTGATCAGAAGCTGCACCTGCAATAGCTTTGATGAAACATCTTTGTCATCTGCTTCCACAAGATTATCTATTATTTTTTCCGTTTCCTGCATCCATGAGGAAGCGCTGATTTTTTTTGCACGGAAAGCTTCATAATATTGCATCAGTTCCACAATAATATGTTTTTTTCTCATGCGTGCTGCCGGAATTCTGCTCCTTGCGGAAGGCGTATAGACAAGGATAGAAACCTTTAAATCTGTGTAGGCATTGTACAGCCTTATGGTTCCGAAATTTTTTCCTCCGTGCAGTTTTTCTTCCGAGACATAAAAAGGCAGTCTGTAGCAATTTCCAAGAAAGTCTTCGTCACGGATCCTGTTTTTCTCAAGCACAAGGAAGTCTCCCTCTGCCTCTATCATCAGTTCAGAATATCCCCAGCCGTTACGGTTAATCACAACCTTATATTCCGTATCTTCCTTTGGTGATTCAATCCTGATCTCGGTTTCCTCAAGCAGAAATTCCACCTTCTGTTTTTTCTTTACTTCCAGCAGAAATTCCTCAACTTTCTGTTCTCTCTTTTCTCCGCCGGAAAGTCCTCTGTATACCACTTCATACTGTCTGTCCGCGCCTTTGAAAACCTGCGTAAATTCTTTGGAATAAAACAGGTTTACCGCCTCTTCAAAGCTGGTCTTTGCAAGATTGGTAAAATGAAACAGATTTCTGATGTTACCAAGACTTGATTCAACAGATACCGGCAGGACGGACACCTCATAGGGAATACTGTACTCTCCCTGATTGGAAATAATGCAGAATTCTCCTTTGACCGATTCTCCTTCTTCCATATCAGAAGCATCAAACTGATAGCTGATCTCCTCTTCGGAACCGACAAATTTCTCCGTCAGGCATTTCATTCTGAGATTACCGGAAGTCACACTTCCCTCTGTCATGCAGCCTTCAGGTCCATAGATAAAGAAAGACCCTTCATAAATTTCACCGCCATGCACAGTCAGTTCTATTCTCGGGATTGAAAAATCCAGGAAATGATTGTCTTTATGAAATTCTCCTGCCAAAATTCTGTCTACCGCGCTGTACACCTTATGTATTCCTCCGAGCCGCTGTTTCTCTTTTGGTATAGTACACCATCGTATGTATAGTATACCATTGAATAGTATACCATTATCAGGCCTATTTTCGCAACGCAGATTTATAGAATTACAGTTCAGGCATGCATATGTGCGAACAGCATAAAATGTGCTTGCACATTTTTGTGTTTGTGCATATGCATGAGCTGAGCGCCTGGATATGAAGTAAAAGATGAGCCGCTACAGCGGCGCCGGCTGCGCAGCAGACGCTTTTACGAATATAGGCGCGCAGATGCGCCTGAACTGTTTTTGGAGGCGCAGGCGCGCAGATGCGCCTGAACTGTTTTTGGAGGCGCAGGCGCGCAGGTGCGCCTGAACTGTTTCATCCCTCTCATCCCGGTTCGGCAATTCTGCTCACACCAACATAAATATTGGAAATGCTGTACCAGGTAGGGTAATCCACAACCCCTGTCTGCGGCAGATCAAAGATTCTCTGGAAAGTACGGACCGCTTCCGCCGTGGCAGAACCGTAAATTCCATCCGCAGCGATCATGGGAATTGCCGGATAATTCTGGGCAATGCGGTTCAGCTGGCTCTGCATCTGTCTGACCTTTTCTCCGCTGGAGCCGATGGTCAGATCATATCCCGGGAAAGAAGCAGGTACGCCGGATATACTTTGTGCCGTGTTGATATACATATCATTTCCGTAATAATAACGAATAATCTCAATCGGTCTGTAACCTTCATTTGCCAGATACTGAGATCCCCACTGACTTAATCCGTCACAGGTCACTCTTCTTCCGTCGCAATAAGAGGTCAGAATAGGCTGTCTGACTCCCGGTCTTGACAGATAATTTGCAAAAATGGAATCCACCACGCGATCAACATTTTCATAGATATTTCTTCCATACATCCACTTCTGGTCATAGGCAGTAGATGAGGTGATGGTAAAGTTATATCCCTTATTGCGGTAC
>JAGAQU010000082.1 GCA_017622575.1 Lachnospiraceae bacterium | reverse complement strand
TGTAAGCCCAGCAAGCATTCTCAAAACAGATGGGCTGGATCTTCTTAACCTGATCATATACGTTAAGTCCAGCATCCTTTGTAATTTTTTCAGCCTCTTCAATAGAAGAAATGCCGTAAGAGTTTAATACAGAAGTGATTTTATCAATTCTTCTTTCATATGATTCAAATAATGCCATTTTATCATTCCTCCTATGATTATTCTTTTCTCGGGTCGATGATCTTAACAGCATCATCTACACGGCCATACTGTCCGCAAGCCTTCTCATATGCAGTTGTGGGATCGTCGCCCTTCTTGATGAAGTCTGTCATCTTGCCAAGGTTTACAAACTTGTAACCGATGATCTCATTGTCAGCGTCAAGTGCGATACCTGTTACATAACCTTCAGCCATCTCCAGATAACGGGGACCTTTCTTTAAGGTACCATACATAGTACCAACCTGGCTTCTGAGTCCCTTACCAAGGTCTTCAAGACCCGCACCGATAGGAAGTCCATCTTCAGAGAATGCACTCTGAGAACGTCCGTATACGATCTGTAAGAATAATTCTCTCATAGCTGTATTGATTGCATCACATACAAGGTCAGTATTTAATGCTTCCATAACAGTTAATCCGGGAAGGATTTCTGCAGCCATAGCTGCTGAGTGAGTCATACCGGAACATCCGATGGTCTCAACCAATGCTTCCTGGATAATACCCTCTTTTACATTCAGGGTTAATTTGCAGGCACCCTGCTGAGGTGCACACCAGCCTACACCATGTGTTAAACCTGAAATGTCTTCCACTTTTTTAGCCTGAACCCATTTTGCTTCTTCGGGAATCGGCGCACAGCCATGATGAACACCCTGTGCTACTGTACACATTTCTTCAACTTCTTTTGAATAAATCATGTGAAAACTCCTTTCAACATATAGATAATATTTATTAACAAAATATCCGAACAGCTTGTGAATATTTTGTCATAATCACTTTTATAATTTTCTCATAACTTCTGTAAAAAATCCAGTACTTTTGACAATTTTTTATCTCTTCTGTGCAATTTCTCCTTGTTTTTTATAGATGCTTCCCTCCGGAATGCATCCACGCACCATGGAAGTCGGATAAATATTGGAATTTCTGCCGATCACGGTACCGGGATTTAAAACGCTGTTGCATCCCACCTCCACGTTGTCTCCGAGCATAGCACCGAACTTCTTAAGTCCTGTTTCCACCTTCTCTTCACCGTTCTTCACAACCACCAGAGTCTTATCACTCTTCACGTTTGAGGTGATGGAGCCGGCTCCCATATGAGCCTTAAAGCCAAGAATACTGTCTCCCACATAATTGTAATGGGGAACCTGAACCTTATTGAAAAGGATTACATTCTTAAGTTCCGTGGAATTGCCTACAACCGCACCTTTTCCCACAATAGCATTTCCTCTGATAAAAGCACAATGCCTTACTTCCGCATCCTCATCGATGATAGCCGGACCGTTAACGCAGGCAGTAGGTGCAACTTTGGCAGAACCTGCTATCCATACATGCTCCTTCACTTCCGTAAATTTGTCTTTCGGAAGGCTCTCTCCAAGTTCCACAATAAAGGCACTGATCTTCGGAAGTATCTCCCAGGGATATTCAGCCTGTTTCATGAGATCAGCTGCAATGGTCTCCTCTAAATTATAAAGATTGCTGATTTTAAACTGTTCCATATCTGCTCCTTATTTCTTATAATTTTTTGCCACCTCATGAAAACGGTATGTAAGAGATGACTGATTATTCTGCTGTTTTACAATATTGGTTCTTCTGGTCACAAAATCATCCAGCTTCTTCATATACTCTTCTTCTGTTATAGTCCCTTCCGCAACCATAGTCAAACCTTTTTCCCAGCTGGCAGTCAGCGCCGGATCCAGAAGCGGTCGGATGGAACTGTTCACCACCTCGTAAATCATCTCTCCCATCTGGGTTGGCGTGATGATCTGGGTCTTTTTGTTCAGCGCAAGATAATTGATGTTTACCAGCTTCTTGAGAATTTCCGCACGGGTGGCACTTGTTCCGATGCCGCTTCCCTTGATCTGGGCACGAAGCTCTTCATCCTCGATAAACTGCCCTGCATTCTCCATGGTAAGGATCATCGTTCCCGAATTATATCTCTTGGGAGGAGAAGTTTCCCCCTCCTTGATAAACAGCTCACCCATAGGAAGCTCAGAGCCTTTTTTCAGCTGATTCAAGGAGTCCATAAAAGCCTTGTCAAAGCTCTGGTCTTCATTTTCCTCACCATTCTCAGCTTTTGCCTCCTCAGGCTGCTTCTTTGCAAAGGAAAACCGCACGGCCTTCAGGTACCCTTCTTCCTCCAGCACCTTAAAGCTTGCAAAAAACTTTTCTCCTTTCAGAGACAAAACAAGCCCGACTTTCCGATAGATTGCGGGAGGGTAAAAGATACTTAAGAAACGCCTTGCGATGATCTCATATACTTTTGCGGAAACAGGACTTAAGGAATTCAGATTGTTAAGTCCCTGTCCCGTAGGAATAATGGCATAGTGATCCGTGATCTGCTTGTCATTCACATATCTGGATTTTGCAATGTTTTTGTAGCTTCCCTGTTCCAGAACACTCTTTGCAATCTCACTGACATGACTGTAACCGGAAAGCCCCTTTATGTTCTTATAAATCTCCTTGGAAACCGCTGTGGAGAGAACTCTGGCATCGGTTCTCGGATAGGTGGTCATTTTCTTTTCATATAATTCCTGTGCAATGCGAAGTGTCTCATCAGGACTGATCTTAAAATATTTGGAGCAATCATTCTGAAGCTCTGCCAGATTATAGAGAAGCGGAGGATTTTTTGTCTCCTTTTTCTTCTCGATGGATTCCACTTGGGGGTCCTGCAAAGGTACTTCCTGTAAAAAATCAATCAGTTCCTTTGCACTTTCTTCCTTTTTAAATCCATTTTCCTTATAGAGCAGAGGTGACCCCGCATATCCGGAGGTTTCCGTAACTCTCCATTCACATTCGAAACTTTTACCGGCAAATGCTTCCTTCAGAATCACACGGTAAAACGGTGTTTTCACAAATTCTCTGATCTCCCGTTCCCTGTTCACCACCATGCCAAGTACACAGGTCATAACGCGTCCCACAGAGATAACGGCCCTGTCAGTCTTCAGATAAGATTTGATGCCGCCACCGTATTTGAGCGTGAGAACCCTGGAAAAATTGATGCCCATCAGATAATCTTCCTTGGCACGTAAGTATGCTGCCGCACCGAGATTATCATACTCTGACAGATCCTTTGCCTCCCTGATTCCACGTTTTATTTCCTCTTCCGTCTGGGAATCGATCCAGACACGTTTTCTGGTCCTGCCGGTCACATGGGCCTGCTGTTCCACCAGCCTGTATATGTACTCTCCTTCCCGTCCCGAGTCGGTACAGACGTAGATGGTTTCCACATCCTCTCTGTTTAACAGACCGCTGACAATGGTAAACTGTTTTTTTACACTGTCAATCACTTCATATTTAAAAGTTTTCGGGATAAAGGGAATGGTTTCCAGCGACCACTTTTTATATTTTTCATCATATGCTTCCGGATAACTCATGGTCACAAGATGTCCCACACACCAGGTAACGATGGCATCGTCTGATTCCATATAGCCGTCCCTGTTGCTGGTGTTCAGCTGCAGTGCTCTGGCAAATTCCCTTGCAACGCTTGGTTTCTCCGCAATAAATAAATTTTTTCCCATTACATTTCTTCCACAGTTATCAATTTCAAGTTTTGTTTCACCTTTGCTTCCAGATCCAGCTTCTCGTCAAAACGACTGACAGAAAACAGATAGACGTAATCTGCCTTGAGCTTTGCCTTCTCAGCACAGAAAAGAAGCCACTCGTAATCATCGTACCTCATCATAGGCTTGTCAAAGTTACAAAGACCGATAATGGTTTCTCCCTTTTCCCCTTTGGCAATAATATCGATGTTTCCGAATTTACCTACCCATTCACCGAATTGTACAGCGTTAAAAGGAAGCTTGCCCCATTTATTCCACTGTTTCATTCTCTGGGCACAGACAGTCTTATAATACTCTGATACATAGGTTTTAAAATAAGGACCGATAAAGCGATTGTAAAATTCTACCCCCGTCATACTTTCCAGACAGCTCAAATTGGGGAAAATGAAAGTAAAATAGAAATGAACAAAATGATTTTTGATTCTGTAAATCCCCTTTTGCACATTCTCTTTTCCTTCCGTATCATAGGAAAACACTTTTTCCACAAGCTCCAGCTCCATCAGATTTTTCAGATAGACGCTGATCTTTGCCCTGGAAAATTCTGTGTGAAGATACAGATCATTGAGCTTATGATTGTCGGCCGCAATGGAGGCAAGGATGGTATTGTAAACACCGGTTTCGCGAAGCTCTCTCTCTACGATCCGCTGTCCTTCTCCGTACAGATATTTGGCAGGATCAAGAATGTTTCTGCAGATATTTTCTTTGATGCTTATTTTATCATTAAAAAGCTTCCAAAGCCCGGGAACACCACCGAGTACAGCATATGCTTCAATACTCTTTTCCATTCCGAAACCGGGGAAATATTCCATCATAAATTCGAAATCAAGTTCCTTGATCTTTAAGAATCCGGAAAGTTCATAAGCTGCGGATCCGATCTTAGTGATCATACTGTTCTCCACCCAACCGATGGAAGAACTGCACAGAATCACCATCACTTCTGAATTCTGCCATCCGCTGTGTGCAAAATTCACAAGTTCACCGATGAATCCCTCACTGGCTTTGACAATATATTGAAATTCATCGATAATGATTACTTTTTTTCCCTTATGATTTTTCATCAGGGACTGAAGGATCTCCGTAAAAGAAGGGTATTTCAGGGTTTTTACCTCTTCTTTTGAAAGTTCTTTTCCCCACTGATAACGCTGTTCTCTTTCCGATGCCGAACGGGCCCTGTAATAATGAAACGGCTTATCCTGCACAAACTGGGAAAGAAGGGCTGTTTTTCCTATATTCTTTTCTCCGTAGACAACCATGATCTGGCTGCCTTCCCGGTCATAATAAGTATTCAGATATTTTAATTCAACTGCACGTCCTAAGACCATTTTCCGTCACCGCAGCCTTTCATCCCTTTAACCTAATTTCATCAACAGTTTTTCCAGTTCATCACCCGGAAGAGGTTTTCCCAGCAGATATCCCTGTATGCAGTCACATTCAATGGATTTTAAATAATCGAACTGTTCCTGTGTCTCTACCCCTTCAGCTATCGTTTCAAATCCCAGTTTTTTTACCATATAAACAATAGAATCCATAATGATTCTTGCATTCTTGTCTGTCAGCATGGTATCTACAAAACTCTTATCTATTTTAAGAGTATCGATGGGTAGACCTTTCAGATAGGAAAGGGAAGAATATCCCGTCCCGAAATCATCAAGGGATATCCTGAGACCGTATTCCCTGAGAACATGCAATTTTTCCGTCATCTCAATGAAATTGTCGATCAGGACACTTTCTGTAATTTCCAGTTCAATATCATTGGGATTTACATCGTATTTTCTGATAATGCTCATGAGATTGTCTATAAATTCATGTCTTTTATATTGAATTGCCGATATGTTCAATGAAAGAATCATATCCACAGAATACTTTTTCTTCCATGCAGCATAATTTTTGATACTTTCTTCGATCACCCAGCAGCCAATGGGCACAATGGTTCCGTTCTTTTCCGCAATGGGAATAAAGACAGCAGGACTGATCATTTTGCCGTCGCTGTCCTTCCATCTGATCAGGGCTTCAACACCGCGAAGCTTCTTCCCTTCAATATGATACTGAGGCTGAAAATTAAGCGTAAAATTCTGACAGAAAACAGCTTCCTTCAGCTTATTTTCTATGGATACGTTTTGAAGAAAATCATTTAATATAGGCGCATTAAAATACTGAATGGCATTTTTCCCAAGTCCCTTTGCCCGGAACATGACAATTTCTGCACAGTTGATCAGCTCAAGCGTTGACTTGGCTGCCTCAGGATATTCTGCCACTCCCACCGAAACAGAGATACCTATCTCCTGACCTGTACTCAAAAGGAAAGGAGAACTGATTCTTTCCTGTATGGACTCATAAATATATTCTACACTTCGGTTTCCGCAGGGATCATAAATCGCGATGCAGTAAATATCCGCATTGAAATGGGAAACCACAACATAATCGCTCTTAAATTCAGAGAGAAACTGGCCAAACTGCTGAACCACTTCGTCACCGACAATAATGCCAAGACCGTCATTGATCTTACGAAAATCATCGATATCCACAAACATAACGGAAACGATGGTATTCTTCTCTTCTGCTTTTCTCACAAAATCGGCAAGCAATCTCACAAAATAGTTACGGTTGTACAGTCCTGTGAGCACATCATAATAAGCCATATAAGTCAGCTCATCATTCTGATTTTGGAATTTGGACACATTTTTAAAGCGGACAATTTTATCCGTAGGAAAATTCCCTTCATTATAAATAATGGAAACTTCGCATTCCACCCAGGTCTTTCCGTCTTTCAGTTTAATGATGCCGCTGTCTGACTGTAATTTCGTCTTTTCCAAAAAAAGTAATTCTCTTAAGGGAAGGACATATTTATCTTCCACTTCCGCGTAAAGCTTTGCAATGTCCTTTGTATCCTTAATCTCCACACCAGGGAAAAAATAATCCCAGTTGGCAAGTGTTTTGACAATGTTTTCCTCAAAATTTACATACAAAAAAGCGCTGCTTGAAGTTTCACAAATCAATCGCAGCATTTTCTCTTCACTTGTCAGTTTCTGGTTTAATGCACTGAGCAGGTCTACCTGATATCGTAGCTCTTCCATAAGATGTCTATACCTTTTCCTTCTTATCGGTGCGTATCCCCCATACGCACCGATATCAATTGATAGCTTTATTTTTTAGTAATATATCCCTGAGCTTTCAATAATTCCGCACAGAGAACAGCTCCTCCGGCAGCACCTCTCACCGTGTTATGGGAAAGTCCTACAAATTTCCAGTCATATACACTGTCCTCACGGAGACGTCCAACACTGATACCCATACCGTTCTCAAAATCCACATCCAGCTTCACCTGCGGTCTGTTATCCTCTTCCATATACTGAATGAACTGTGCAGGTGCACTGGGAAGCTTCAGTTCCTGAGGAAGTCCTTTAAAAGTAACAAGCTTTTCAATCAGCTGTTCCTTAGTCGGTTTTTTCCTAAATTTGACAAACACAGCCGCTGTATGACCGTTCAAAACAGGAACACGAATACATTGACAGGTGATCACGGGAGAGGTGGCGGGAACGATAACGCCATCCTTAATTTCTCCCCAGATTCTCAAAGGTTCTTTTTCACTCTTTTCCTCTTCGCCACCGATATAAGGAATGATATTCTCAATCATTTCCGGCCAGTCCTTAAAGGTCTTGCCGGCACCGGAAATTGCCTGATAGGTTGTGGCTACCACCTCATAGGGTTCAAATTCTTTCCATGCGGTGAGAACAGGTGCATAACTCTGAATAGAACAGTTAGGCTTTACTGCAACAAAGCCCTTTGTCGTACCGAGTCTCTGCTTCTGGAACTCAATCACCTTAAAATGCTCCGGATTGATTTCGGGAACAACCATGGGGACATCAGGGGTCCAGCGGTGCGCAGAGTTATTGGAAACAACAGGTGTCTCTGTCTTTGCATACTCTTCCTCTATTTTTTTGATTTCTTCCTTGGTCATATCTACTGCGCTGAATACAAAGTCAACGGAGGAAGCAACCTTTTCCACCTCGTTTACATTCATCACCACAATTTTCTTTACAGCTTCCGGCATAGGTGTTGTCATTTTCCACCTGTCACCAACAGCTTCCTCATAAGTTTTACCGGCTGAACGCGGGCTTGCTGCGATTGTTGTCACCTCAAACCATGGATGATTTTCCAGGAGAGAAATAAATCTCTGCCCTACCATACCTGTTCCGCCTAAAATACCTACTTTCAGTTTTTCACTCATTTTTCTTATCTCCTCATCTCTATATACTCTATATCCCGACTGATGATCTGTCAGGCTTTTATCATTTTTTATCAATCCAGAGATTATCAAGAAAATCTCTGTTGCATTTGATTACATCTTCCATTGCCTTCTGTCCCGGTGCTCCTACGGTCAGTCTCTTCTCCACACAGGTTTTCAGGCTGATGGCATCATAGACATCTGCTTCAAAAACAGGGCTGATCTCTTTGAGTTCATCAAGAGAAAGGGCATCGATGGAAGTATTCTTTTCAAGGCAGTAAAGCACAAGCTGACCGATAATGCCGTGAGCATCCCGGAAAGGCACACCCTTATTAACCAGATAATCGGCTGCATCAGTTGCATTGGTAAAGCCTTTTGTTGCACTTGCCTCCATTGTTTCACGGTTAAATTTCATGGTGGAAAGCATACCGTCAAACAGAGTAATGCAATCTTTGACGGTATCAATGGCATCAAAGGTAACTTCCTTGTCCTCCTGCATATCCTTATTGTAGGCAAGGGGAATTCCCTTCATTGTGGTCAGCATACTCATAAGAGCTCCGTAAACACGTCCGGTCTTTCCACGGACAAGCTCTGCAATATCAGGATTTTTCTTCTGGGGCATAAGGCTGCTTCCCGTTGAATCGGCATCATCGATTTCAACAAAACGATACTCGTTGGAGTTCCAGATGATGACTTCCTCCGAAAATCTGCTTAAATGCATCATGATCAGAGAAATCGCCGATAGAAATTCTATCACATAATCTCTGTCTGCCACGGAATCCATACTGTTAAGTGTGGGGCCTTCAAATCCCATCAAAGATGCTGTGTAGGACCTGTCCAGGGAATAAGTGGTGCCTGCAAAAGCACCGGACCCCAAAGGACAATAGTTCATTCTCTGATAAATATCGTGAAGCCTTTGCACATCCCGCTTAAACATTTCAAAATAAGCGCCCATATGATGAGCAAGGGTTGTGGGTTGTGCTTTTTGCAAATGCGTAAACCCCGGCATATAGGTTGTCAGATTCTCTTCCATAATATGCAGAAGTGTATTTAAAAGGCTCTGTAATTCTTCTGTGATACAGATGATCTCTGACCTGACATAAAGCTTCATATCCAGTGCAACCTGATCATTCCGGCTGCGTCCGGTATGCATTTTTTTACCCGCATCTCCGATTCTGTCAATCAGATTGGCTTCCACAAAACTGTGAACATCCTCATATTCCGAAGTGATCTCAAGTTTTCTGTCTTCTACGTCTTTGCGGATACCTGTAAGTCCCTTGACAATGGCATCCTTCTCTTCACAGGATAAAATACCCTGTTTTTCAAGCATGACCACATGAGCAATACTTCCTTCTATGTCCTGTTTCAAAAGGCGCTTGTCAAATTTAATGGATGCATTAAAATCATACACCAGCTGATCTGTGGGTTTGGTAAATCGTCCTCCCCATAACTGAGCCATGGTTAGTTTCCTCCAATTATTAAATCTGAATTTGATACTACCACATTTTCCACGCGTTTTCAATCTTTTTATGTCGCACGATTACACACAAATGCTGATTATTCATAAACTAATACTATAGAATGGAGGAAATAATTATGGAACAGCCTATTTTGACCTGCCGGGATGTCTGCTTCTCCTATCACAGTCTGAGCGGAGAAACAATAGCATTAGATCATATTTCATTCCAGATAAACAAAGGAGAATTTGTGGCGATCGTAGGTCCCAGCGGCTGTGGTAAATCTACACTTTTATCTCTGATTGCCGGGCTGACCGCTCCGGCCAGCGGAGAAATCCTGCTTCAGGGGGCAGGAAGTGAAAAAATAGGATATATGCTTCAGCAGGACCATCTTTTTGAGTGGCGGACGATCATGAAAAATATACTTCTCGGTCCTGAGATCAATAGAAGTCTTACAAAGGAAAAGGAGGAATATGCCGTTAAGCTTTTAAAAGATTACGGTCTGTATCGTTTTAAGGACAAAAAACCGGCAGAATTATCGGGAGGTATGAAGCAGCGCGCTGCCCTGATCCGGACGATGGTCATGGAACCTGAATTACTTCTTCTGGATGAGCCTTTCAGCGCACTTGATTATCAGACCAGACTGATGGTATCCGGGGATATCGGCAAGATTATAAAAAAAACCGGAATCACTGCCATTTTAATCACTCATGATCTTTCGGAAGCCATTTCCCTTGCAGACAGAATCATCGTTTTATCTAAAAGACCGGCCACCGTCAAAAAAGAGCTTGCCATCCATTTGACACTGCCTGATGATTCGCCCCTTGCTCCAAGGAGTGCACCCGAATTCAGCAAATATTTTTCAATACTATGGAAGGAGATATCGGATGAATATGATGCAAATATCTTCTGACAATGTAACCTCTTCTGCACAGAAGCAGTTTATCCGTCATCACAAATGTCATCATCATTTTGTGACAGGCATGCGCTTTCTCGTACTGTTTTGTTTTCTGTCAGTCTGGGAAATATCGGCAAAATTTGGAATAATCGATACTTTCTTTTTCAGCTGCCCCTCTATGGTACTCTCATACTTTGTGAAAATGATAAAAGACGGTTCGTTCTTTTCCAATACCGGCATTACCCTTTTAGAAACTCTCTTCAGTTTTGTGCTTGTTACCGCTTTTAGCCTGATAACGGCAATTTTGCTTTGGTATTCCAAAACTCTGTCAGAAATTTTAGAGCCTTATCTGGTCATTCTGAACAGTCTTCCGAAATCAGCTCTCGCTCCACTGTTTATTGTCTGGCTTGGTACCGGAACAGATACCATCATTGTAGCCGGTATTTCTGTGGCATTGTTCGGTTCCATCATCAATCTGTATACGGGCTTTAAGCATGTGGATGAAGAAAAGCTGAAACTGATCTATACACTTGGCGGAAACAGACTAACCGCTTTAAGAAAGGAGGTTCTCCCCGCTTCCATACCACTTATTTTAAGTAATATGAAGGTGAATGTGGGGCTTGCACTGGTAGGCGTAATCATCGGAGAATTTCTGGCTGCAAGACGGGGACTGGGTTATCTGATCATCTATGGCACACAGGTATTTCAGCTGAACATGGTGATTACTTCCATTATCATTCTATGTGTGATTGCCATGGCATTATACCAGTGTATTCAGTTTGCAGAACATCTATATAAGAAAAAGACAATGTAAAAAGTGGTCAGGAATTACCTGACCACTTTAAGCTGGAAAAGGGACTCGAACCCTCGACCTACTGATTACGAATCAGTTGCGCTACCAACTGCGCCATTCCAGCTTGTCAACACAACAAAATAATTATAACTACAAAGACCTGTTTTGGCAAGCATTATTTATCAAAATGCACATCCATCTGTGGAAAAGGAATTGTGATTCCGGCATCATCCAACGCATATTTCACCTTTTCCGTCATGCGCCAGATTGCAGGCCAGTAATCCTCCTGTTTTACCCAGCCGCGGACAATCAGATTCACACTGCTGTCTCCAAGACTGTCAACCAAAACAACCATTTCCTCGTTTTTTAAAATACCTTCATCCTCTTTCAACACTGCAAGCAGTACTTCCTTTGCATGGCGGATATCTTCTTTGTAGGCAATGCTCACTTTCACGTCAAACCTTCTTTTGGAGCATCTTGTGTAATTGGTGATACATCCGTTGGCAAGGGTTCCATTGGGAAGAACAATAATTTTATTGTCAAAAGTCGTCAGCTGTGTGTAGAAAACATCAATTCCACTGACGATTCCCTCATTGCCTGCGCCGTCCCGGATATAATCACCCAGAACAAAGGGCTTTAAAATAAGAATCAAAACTCCTCCGGCGAAATTGCTGAGACTTCCCTGAAGCGCAAGACCGATGGCCACACTGACTGATCCCAGAATGGCAATAATGCTGGCCGCATCTACTCCCAGCCAGGACGCAATAAAAATAATCAGCAGAAAATATAATGCATATTTTGAGAAGGAATCGATAAAATGCACTGCACTCTCATCAACATGGCTTCTGTAAAGTGCTTTTTTCAGAATTTTCCTGATCAATTTAATCAGCTGCATCCCGATCAGCAGCACCAATATGGCAAGCACGATGCGAAGTCCCAGATGAAATGCCTTATCCGGCAGCTCATCCAGAAATTTCTCAATCACACCCGGATTTACGTTTTCAAACTCTTCCATGATTCAGCATTCCTTACTTCTTACTTTTTCTCGTATTCTTGTGGACAGGCTTTTCTTCAGTCTCTTCGATTTCCTGCAATTCTTCCGTTATTTTTCTGGCATTTTCCAGTTCCTGCAAAGCAAAATCTTCCGCTTTTTTGGCTTTCTTTACAGCCTCTTCCACTCTCTTTTCGGCTTCCAGGGCCTCCTGCTTTGCTTTCTCAACTTCTTGCATAGCACTCTGTGCTAAGGCTTCTGCATCTTTCGCACGTTTCACTGCAGCTTCTCTTGCTTTTTTCTTTTCAATCTCTGTTTTTTCCTTCTTTGTGTAAGGAATGTAAGAATAAATCACAAGGGAAAGAGGAGCCATTTTGATCTGGACAGAATAGGGTCTTCCGTCCACTTCTCCTTCAGACACATTTTGTGCTCTGGTGGCACGACTGCTGTTTCCACCATATATTTTGTTGTCTGTATTTAAAAGCTCCTTGTATTTTCCTTCATAGGGAACACCTACTGAAAATTCCTGTGAAATTCCTGCAAAGTTCGCAACCACAAGCAGCGTATCCTCCGGTTTTTCAGCCTTTCTGATATAAGAAAGCATGCATTTTTCGGGAGAAATACAGTTGATCCACTCAAATCCTTCCCCGGAAGTGTCCTTGGTATACAATGCCGGCTTTTCCTTATAAAGGAAATTGAGATCTTTTACCAGCTGATTGATCCCCTTATGCTCCTTATACTGCAAAAGGCTCCATTTTGTCTGTCTTGTCTCGTCAAATTCTTCAAATTCCGCAATATCCTGGCCCATGAACAAAAGCTTTTTGCCGGGATGGGTCATCATATAGCCGTAAGTAAGTCGCAAGTTTGCAAACTTGTCCTCTCTGGTTCCGGGCATCTTCCCAATCATCGTTGCCTTGCCATGAACCACTTCATCATGGGAGAATACCGTCATGAAATTTTCACTGTACTGGTAAATCATGCTGAAGGTCAGTTCATTGTGATGATGAGCACGGAAATAGGGATCAAATTTAATATAATTCAAATAATCATTCATAAAGCCCATGTTCCACTTCATATCAAAGCCAAGACCGTCATCCTTAGGATCAGCCGTCACCTTTGGCCAGGCTGTTG
Source organism: Lachnospiraceae bacterium (assembly GCA_017622575.1). Classification (GTDB taxonomy): domain Bacteria; phylum Bacillota; class Clostridia; order Lachnospirales; family Lachnospiraceae; genus Suilimivivens. The sequence goes on along the minus strand of JAGAQU010000082.1, from coordinate 113,563 downwards.
ATTCTTCAGCGATCATATATACACCGGGATTTCTTTTCTTCATAATGGAATTTAAATGTTTTAAAAATTCCACAGCTTCCAGGTTCTCATTGCCTCCGTATATATTGGCAACCCACTCTCCATCCTGTTTTCCGTAATCAAGATACAGCATGGACGCCACCGCATCCATACGAATACCGTCCGCATGATACTTCTCAACCCAATAGAGAGCATTGGAGATCAGATAATTGGATACCTGCGGTCTTCCGTAATTATAAATCAAAGTCCCCCAGTGAGGATGAGCCCCCTTTCGGGGATCCATATGCTCGTATAAGCAGGTACCGTCAAACCTTGAAAGACCGTATGTATCTCTAGGGAAATGAGCCGGAACCCAGTCAAGGATCACACCGATTCCCGCCTGATGCAGCGTATCAACAAAATACATAAAATCGTCAGCAGTGCCGTATCTGGAAGTAGGTGCATAATATCCGATCACCTGATATCCCCAGGAGGCATCCAGGGGATGTTCCATGACAGGCATAAGCTCCACATAGGTGTATCCCATCTCCTTCACATATTCCGCAATGGCAGGTGCCAGTTCCCTGTAATTCAAATATTCGCCGGTATCATCATTTCTCTTAAATGAGCCAAGATACAGTTCATATACGCTGACAGGGGCATCCTTTGTCTGTCTCTTCTCACGTTCCTTCATCCATTCTTTGTCCTGCCACTCATAGGATGAAATCTCTCTGACTATAGAAGCTGTCTCCGGGCGAAGCTGCTGACCGAAGGCATAGGGATCCGCTTTCAGACTGATCACATCACCTTTTGACTTAATCTCATACTTGTAACATTCTCCGGGCAAAACATCGGGAATAAACAGTTCAAAAACGCCGCACTCCTGATTTTTTCTCATCTGATGGCGTCTGCCGTCCCAGTGATTAAAGTCACCGACTACGCTGACACGGACAGCATTAGGTGCCCACACGGCAAAAAAAGTGCCCTCTGTTCCCTGCAGCGTCATGGGATGTGCACCCAGTTTTTCAAAAGAATCATAGTAAATTCCTGCATTCAGCTTATCGGCATCCTTTTGATCCATGCCGAAATCATACCTGTAAGGATCTTTTATGACTTCTGTAATGCCTTCTCCATAATGAACCTCATATTCATACTGATCCGGTATCCTGCCGGGCATCAGGCATGCAAAAAAACCGGCTTCATCCACCTGCTCCATCTTTTTCTTCTTCTGATCAGATAAAATCAGATATACTTCCTCTGCTTCCGGCTGAAAAGTCTGAAAAAGTGTATTTTTAGAGACCGCATGAGGTCCCAGAATCTCATGAGGATTATCCTCCTCAGAATAAATAATCCCTTCCACACGCGGCCAGTTCATTAATTTATATAACTTATTATCCATAAGATATTCCCCCGTTTTCTTTTATTTTGAATTCAAATTCTTTAGAATTATTTTATCAAAGATATCTGTACAGCACAAGTCTCAAGTGCTACAATCTAACTATCATAGATAAAGGATGTGTAATTATGTACGAAACATTAAATTCTAAAGATTTTGATTTTTTGAACGAGGATGACAGGGAGCTTTTAAACCGCGTCAGTGCCTATTCTGAAAAGGTTCTGGGCGATGTCAGCCCTGAGCAGGTGCGAATTTCAGAACAGCTTGACAAGCTGAGACCTGTCATGCAGGAGCTTGCTGAAGAAAGAAAAACATCACTGGAAGATATTTTCATTAAATATATGGATCTGGCCAGTCTTGTGCTTGCCAAGAAGGATGAGAAATTTAAAGAGGATATGCAGGATTTCGATGTCACTGAATTTTAACCTTACATTCAAAAAGGACAGCGGTTACTTATCACCGCTGTCCTTTTTATTATGATTTTTATTTTACAACTCTTACTCTGAAAACGCCTTCAATTGCCTTCAATTTATCGATAATTGCTTTCTCCGCAGGCTGTTCAAGATCGAGCATGGTATATGCCACTTCTCCTCTTGATTTGTTCATCATATCTGTGATATTGATTCCCTCATCACCAAAGCAGGCTGTAAATTTTGTAATCATGTTGGCGATATTCTTATGGAAAATGGCAACACGACCTGCCTGGTTACATACACCCATGTCGCAGTTTGGATAATTGACACTGTTAGCAATATTACCGTTCTTTAAGTAATTCATCATTTCCTTGACAGCCATCTTCGCACAGTTGTCTTCCGACTCCTCTGTGGAAGCGCCAAGATGAGGTATCACGATACATCCTTCCTGTCCTGCTGTTGTGAGATTCGGGAAATCAGACACGTATTTGCGTACCTTTCCTGCTTTGATTCCTTCCAGAACATCTTTTTCATTTACCAGAAGATCTCTCGCAAAGTTAAGAATGATCACGCCATCCTTCATTTTGTCAATGGCATCTTTGTTGATCATGCCTTTGGTGGAATCAAGAAGAGGAACATGGATTGTGATAATATCACAGGTCTCATAAATATCCTCAACATTAAGCACATGTTTTACATCACGGCTTAAATTCCATGCAGCATCAACGGACACATAAGGGTCATAACCATAAACTTCCATACCGAGATGTTTTGCTGCATTGGCAACCTTGACACCGATAGCGCCGAGACCTATGATACCAAGCTTCTTCCCCTGGATTTCCGTTCCTGCGAATTTTTTCTTTTCCTTCTCGGCAGCCTTCGCGATATTTTCGTCGTCCTTATCAGACTGAACCCAGTTGATACCGCCGATGACATCTCTTGATGCAAGAAGCATACCTGCAATCACAAGTTCCTTTACACCGTTTGCATTGGCACCCGGAGTGTTAAAGACAACAATACCTTTTTCGGCACATTTATCAAGAGGAATATTGTTGACGCCGGCACCTGCTCTTGCCACGGCCAGAAGGTTATCGGACAATTCCATATCATGCATGGCAGCACTTCTTACCAGAATACCTTCCGCCTCATTGACATCTTCTGTTTTTGTAAATTCTTCTGTAAAATCATCAAGTCCGATTTTGGAAATCGGATTCAGACAATAATATTTAAACATAGCTGTTCTCCTCTTTACCCATTGTTTTTCTCAAATTCGCGCATAAATTCAACCAGCTTCTCCACACCTTCAATGGGCATAGCATTATAGATGCTGGCACGCATACCACCAACAGTTCTGTGACCTTTCAGATTTTCAAAGCCGGCTTCCTTTGCCTCTTTTACGAACTTGGCATCCAGCTCTGCGTCACCTGTCACAAAAGGTACATTCATAAGAGATCTGTCTTCTTTTCTTACCGTACCCTTGAAAAGTTTACTTTCGTCAAGGAAATCATAAAGAATCTTGGCCTTCTTTTCGTTGCGTTCCTTCATCACTTCAAGACCGCCCATCTTTTTCAGCCACTTGAATACCTTGCCGCAAATATAAATTCCATATGCCGGAGGAGTATTGTATAAAGAGTCAGCATCTGCATGAATTTTGTACTTCAACATGGTGGGGGTTCCGGGAAGGGTATCCTCCGTGATCAGATCTTCTCTGATGATCACAATTACCACACCTGCAGGTCCTATGTTCTTCTGAACACCGCCATAAATAACTCCGTATTTGGTGACATCTACCGGCTCTGACAAAAAGCAGGAAGAAACATCGGCCACCAATGTATGTCCCTTTGTATTAGGAAGTGTTTTGAACTTGGTTCCGTAAATGGTATTATTCTCACAAATATACACATAATCTGCATCTTCGGGAATATCGAGATCAGAGCAGTCCGGAATATAAGAAAAAGTCTTATCTGCAGAGGATGCAACCTCTATGGCTTCTCCGTAAATCTTAGCTTCCTGATATGCCTTCTTAGCCCACTGACCGGTTACGATATAAGCAGCCTTTCTGTTCTTCATCAGATTCATGGGAATCATGGCAAACTGCTGGCTTGCACCACCCTGCAAAAACAATACCTTGTAATTGTCCGGTATGTTCATCAGTTCTCTTAAGTCAGCTTCTGCCTCCTTGATAATGGTGTCATATGCCTTGGAACGATGGCTCATTTCCATAACTGACATGCCTGTTCCTCTGTAATCTAACATTTCATCTGCAGCTTCTTTTAATACTTCTTCAGGTAAAACTGCGGGACCTGCTGAAAAGTTGTAAACTCTGGCCACTTTATCTTCCTCCTGTCAGGGATATCCCCACTTAATTTAGTTAGAGCATAAAATCATTTCCTCATATTTTAAACCGATTTAACACTTTAGTCAACTGCTTTAGTAAAACATCACACACGGCGTTCCGATCTCCACCATATCATAAAGCTTTGCCACTTCATCAAGAGGCGTGTTGACACAGCCATGAGATCCGTTCGTTTTGTAAATTTCACCGCCATATTCACTTCTCCAGGAGGAGTCATGAATTCCGATCGCACCTTTTACGGGAATCCAGTATTTTACGAAAGTTTCATAATCTTCTCCGCGGAGTATCCTGTTTTTCTGCTTGGCATATACATAGTTGGTTCCACACGGAGTTCCTCTTCTGAGGGAAGTATTTCCCGTCACCACACTTGTTTCAATGACAAGCCGGCCTTTTTCATAATAATAGAGCTTCTGCTCCGTCATATCCACCTCTATATAGGTATCTCCGATATCGTCAAGTCCCTGTTTTTGAGCTGTCTGAATATATTCAGGTGTATGTACTTCAGACTTTTTGTTAAGGAAAGCATTCAGGAGATATTCTTTTTCCGCTTCGCGGTCAATTTCATTCCCGTAAATGCCGCCCTTTACCATTACAGTTTCTCCCCGGGTTGCATGAAAAAGTCTTGTAGTGCCGACGGTATCATATTTGTCAGCCAGGGCATCCACAAAAGCATAAACTTTTTCCTCATCCGTACAAAGATTTCCATCTTCGCCAATGACAAAATCTCCGTCACTGTCAAGCAGGAGAAAATCAGCGGCAATACCCTGGTTAATGGGAACCTGTTTTTCTCCCATCTGATAGACAATATTGCAATTCTGATATTCGGAGATCAAATCCCACAGTTTTAGAGTGTCTTCCATGTCCTTAGTAAGCGACAGGTCTTTGTAACTGCCGGCTGCTTCCAGATCAATCTCCGGCTTCAGATTTTCAAAGGAACTATAAATCAGTTTCTTGGCCATTGCACCGTCAAATGCATACTTTCTCTCGTTGACAAGATAATATCCGTTATCCCCTTTCAGAATCCTGACCCGTCTGTCGTCCATATTCTTACCGTCCGTGATTCCGAAGCTTTTCAGTTTTTTTTCAAACAGCTCTTTGTCATATTCCATGACAGGCTGTATGGTTTTATCTTTAGCGGATGCTTTCAGATTGTCAATCCAAAGATAAGGATTCTGCCTCTCCCGATACAATTCAAGAGATTCTTCAAAGGAGAAAGAAAGATGTACCTCGTCGGCTGATATGGTATAGGACTTACCATCTCCCATAAAGATGGTAAGTCCTTCATAGTCATACTTTTTTAAAAGTTCGTCATTAATCTCATTGATACTTTTTCCGGTACAATATACGCCATTGATCCATGTTCCGTAGCTGAATCCGCTGCTGTAATATCTGGACAATCCCAGATACATGGCAAACAGAGAAACCAATATCAGTGAAAAACCAATTATGCATCCTTTTAATATGATATTTTTATTCATTTCTATTCTTTATTTTTCAGATCCGACTCATCGAAAGCATCACTTATGGGTGCTCCGGCAGGCACCATAGGAAATACCTTATCATCCTCCGGTATCATACACTCGATCAATACCGGTCTGTTCATTTGAATTGCGCTTCTGACAGCATCTGCAACCTCTTCTTTCTTTGTGACTCTGATTGCTTCACATCCAAGCCCCTTAGCAACCATGCAGAAATCTACACCGTCATCCAGAACTGTCTGGGAATAACGCTTTCCATAGAACAGTGTCTGCCATTGCCTTACCATACCGAGAACATGATTGTTGATCACTACCTGTATCACAGGAATATTGTAACGGCTTGCAGTTGCCAGTTCATTCATATTCATGCGGAAACATCCGTCGCCGGCAATATTGATGCAGATTTTATCCGGTCTTCCCATCTTGGCGCCGATACAGGCCCCGAGACCATATCCCATGGTTCCAAGACCGCCTGATGAAAGGAAGGTTCTGGGCTCAGAATATTTGTAATACTGAGCAGCCCACATCTGATGCTGGCCTACATCCGTTGTGATGATCGCCTTACCCTCTGTCACATTGTCTATCTCTTCCATGATGTAAGGACATGACAGCCCATGCTCTTCGTATCTGAGCGGATATTTTTCCTTTAACTCTTTTATATGCTTCATCCACTCAGAATGTTCCATTTGAGGAAGCTCTTTATTAATTTTTTGTAAGACTTCTTTCAGATCACCCACAACATAGGCATCACAGTGAATGTTCTTGTTGATTTCCGCCGCATCGATGTCAATATGTAACACCTTGGCTCCCTGCGCAAATTTAGATGCATTTCCCACAACACGATCAGAAAATCTTGCACCCAGTGCGATCAGAAGATCACAGTTGCTGACACCGAAATTCGATGTCTTTGTCCCATGCATACCGATCATTCCTGTGTAATAGTCGCTGTGTCCGTCCATGACACCTTTGCCCATAAGGGTATCACAGACAGGCGCATCAAGAAGCTTTGACAGCTCTCTTACTTCTTTGTATGCTCCGGAGATAACGGCACCACCGCCTACGTAAATATAAGGCTTCTTTGATGCTTTTAAAAGCTCAACGGCCTTTTTGATATCTTCCTGCGTATACTTGCAGGGGGAAACCGCAGGCACCGGATATACTTTTTCATACTCGCAGGTATTTGCCGTCACATCTTTTGTAATATCCACAAGCACAGGACCGGGACGTCCTGTTTTTGCAATGGTAAATGCCTTGCGTAGCGTATCTGCCAGAATGTTTACATCCTTAACAATATAGCCATGTTTTGTGATCGGCATGGTCACACCTGCAATATCAACCTCCTGGAAAGAATCTTTTCCGAGAAGAGGCAGATTTACATTACAGGTAATTGCCACCATTGGTACGGAATCCATATAAGCCGTTGCAATACCGGTCACCAGATTCGTAGCGCCGGGACCACTTGTGGCAAGACATACTCCTACTTTTCCGGTTGCTCTCGCATAGCCGTCTGCCGCATGAGCTGCCCCTTGTTCGTGGGATGTTAAGATATGCCTGATTTCATCGCTGTGCTTATATAAGGCATCATATACATTTAAAATGGTACCACCCGGATATCCGAAGACAGTGTCAACACCCTGTTCTTTTAAACATTCAACAACTATTTCTGCACCTGTCAGCTGCATTTTTCGATCCTCCGCTTATCTCTTTTGATTTTATGACAATTTCATAGATATCATTACTTCCTGGGGATTTCAAGAATAGCACCCCTGTTACCGCTTGTGACCATTTCTCTGTATCTTGCAAGATAACCTGAAGTAACTTTAGGCTCTCTCGGCTGCCACTTTGCTAATCTTGCAGCCATCTCCTCATCGGAAACCTTAACATCAAGCTTCATCTCAGGGATATTGATGCTGATAATATCTCCCTCTTCCACCAGCGCAATTGGACCACCAACTGCTGCTTCCGGTGAAACATGACCGATGGAAGCACCGCGTGATGCACCTGAAAAACGTCCATCGGTAATCAGGGCAACAGAAGATCCAAGTCCCATTCCGGCAATTGCTGATGTGGGATTGAGCATTTCCCGCATACCCGGGCCGCCTTTCGGTCCTTCATAGCGGATTACCACTACATCACCCGCTACAATTTTTCCGCCTTTGATTGCTGCAATAGCATCCTCTTCACAGTCAAATACTCTTGCAGGTCCTTCATGTACCATCATCTCTTCCACAACGGCAGAGCGCTTCACCACACTTCCGTCAGGAGCAAGATTGCCTTTCAGCACTGCAAGACCTCCGGTCTTTGAATAAGGATTCTCTACCGGTCTGATTACTTCCGGATTTTTGTTGACAGCCCCTGCAATGTTTTCTCCAATTGTTTTCCCCGTGACTGTCATGCAGTCAGTATGTAAAAGTCCGATATCTGCAAGTTCTTTCATAACCGCATAAACACCACCGGCTTCATTTAAGTCTTCCATATACGTAGGACCTGCCGGTGCAAGATGGCAGAGATTCGGTGTCTTTGCACTGATTTCATTTGCAAAGGCAATGTCAAAATCAAAACCAATCTCGTGGGCAATAGCCGGAAGATGCAGCATGGAATTAGTGGAACATCCCAGTGCCATATCCACGGTAAGTGCATTTAAAATTGCATCCTTTGTCATGATATCTCTTGGTCTTATATCTTTTTTCAGCATTTCCATAACAGCCATTCCCGCATGTTTTGCAAGCTTGATTCTATCCGAATAAACAGCCGGAATGGTACCGTTTCCTCTAAGTCCCATTCCAAGTGCCTCTGTCAGGCAATTCATAGAGTTTGCCGTATACATACCGGAACAGGAACCACAGGTAGGACAGACTTTTTCTTCAAACTCTCTCAGTTCCTCCTCTGTCATAGTGCCTGCTGCGTGGGACCCAACTGCCTCAAACATGGAGGACAAGCTTCTCTTCTGTCCTTTCACATGGCCGGCCAGCATCGGTCCACCGGAAACAAACACGGTAGGAACATTGATTCTTGCCGCTGCCATCAACAGACCCGGAACATTTTTATCACAGTTAGGAACCATAACAAGTGCATCAAACTGATGGGCAAGCGCCATACATTCCGTGGAATCGGCAATCAGATCTCTTGTCACAAGAGAATATTTCATACCGATATGTCCCATAGCAATACCGTCACATACTGCAATTGCCGGGAACACAACAGGAACGCCTCCCGCCTCTGCAACGCCGAGCTTGACAGCATTTACAATTTTATCAAGGTTCATATGCCCGGGAACAATTTCATTGTATGAACTGACGATACCCACCATGGGCTTTTTCATCTCTTCTTCCGTAAATCCCAATGCATGAAACAAACTTCTGTGGGGCGCCTGCTGGGTGCCTGTCTTTACATTGTCACTTCTCATTTTCATCTCTCCTTTAGTTAAGTATTTTTTATATAAAGCACGAAACTTTCATTCTCATAGACTTGTTTCATGTTAACATTTACGTAATCCCATGGAATCGTATTGTAATAATGATAAAACTCCCATTCCATCTCATTATATTCAGGGTCCATCATCTTTTTGTCAAGAAGCAGATAATCCGAGCCTTCTATGACCGTATTTTCACAGGTTATATCATAAAGAAATTTCATCAGATACTGCTGTGTACAATCAGTGACGCAGATATATTCTGCCTTCTTGATATCGCTGTGTGAAAGAGCATCCTGAATCTGATATTCCCGCATACTGTACTGTCCATGATGGGCGTCATTCACCCAAAAGCTCGAAAGAATTGTTATAAGTCCTATCAGTCCTACAACCGTTATGCCCTTTTTCTTTATCCGGCTGGTATTCTTAAAATCAAAGGCTGCCTTGTCAAAAATCTCCAGTATGGCAGAAAACATCCATGCAACCAAAAAAGCAAGTAGGACGCCTCCATAGGTAAACACCCGGTAATAAGGCAGCGCACACTGAATCGTCAAAAACAAAGGAATACATATAATACCGGAAAGAAGGAAAATCAGGAACAAAATGTTATCTTTTTCCTTTCTCCTGATACCTGAAATAAGCTTCCATATGAGAAGACAAATACCTGTCAAAACAATGATCAGAAACAGGCTTGCAAAACCATCATAATACCAGTTCATCAGTGTCTTCATCCACTGAAGCAGTCTTCCAAAATATCCCTGTCTTTCCACGCTCTGTATATAAGGTGTGGAAAGCATGTATTCGATACCTGTTCGCAGTGCGTCAAAGGGTGCAGTAAGAATCATCTTCACATGATTCATTCCATAATACAGACCTGTTTCATCCTTGACCAACAGATTAGAACCGATGGCAAGCCAGATCACAGCATACAGGCCTGTCGTCACAATTGCTGCCAGAATCGAAACTGTAATCAGCTTTCCAAGCTTTCGAAGGTATTCCGATTTTCGCAGTGGAAGTTTACTTGTCTTTGACTCTGAAAGTGCCTGATAAAGCAGATACATACCACCCGTCATACAGACCGGAAGTACAAAGTAAATATCACTGGTCAACGTATAGAGTCCAAGGACAAGAGACATACCGAAAACCACATAATATTTATAGGCTGTCCTTAACTCCTTACAAATAAAAGTAAGACAGTAAAAAGCTGTCAGATAACAGGTGATCCCAAGTGTATAGCCTCTTCCCTGTACAGCCATCTGATCGACAAGATTCATGGATGCATATAAAAGTACAGCCACAAGGGAAAGTCCTTTTTTCAGAAATCTTCTGCCGATCCCAAAAATCAGAATGAGATTTGCAAGTGCACACAGATAACTCACTCCCCGAAGACCGATATAAGGATTCCCTAAAAAATCAAGGAAAGCTGACAGTACCGAGTAACCCACATGATTATTGGGTACCGGCCAGTGTATTGCGGCGTACACAGGTCCTCTGCTGATAAAATAATAATAAGTATATAATTCATCATACCAGGGAGTAAGCGCAAATAAACGATACCCGTAATACACTGCCATGATGAGTAAAAAAATCAGGAACCCTGTCTTTTCATAATCTTTTTTCAATTTTTCCATGTCAATGAATTTCATTTGCCAGCAGATCACCCATTTCTTTACAGCCTACACGGACACATCCTTCCGACATGATATCCTGAGTTCTGTAGCCTTTTTTCAAAATGCTCTTTACTGCATTTTCTATGGCATCCGCCTCTTTGTCAAGGTCAAAGGAATATCGCAGCATCATTGCTGCTGACAAAACGGTAGCAATCGGATTGGCAATATCCTGCCCGGCAATATCAGGCGCAGATCCATGGCTGGGCTCATAAAGTCCGAATTTCGTATCATTTAATGATGCACTTGCAAGCATGCCGATAGAACCTGTTACCATACTGGCTTCATCGGAAAGAATATCTCCAAACATGTTCTCAGTTAAGATAACATCAAATTGAGCAGGGTTCTTTACAAGCTGCATCGCACAATTGTCTACCAGCATATGCTCCAGGGTAACCTCAGGATAATCTACTGCAACCTCTTCCACAACTTTTCTCCAGAGTCTTGAGGAATCAAGAACATTTGCTTTATCTACACTGGTAACCTTTTTGCGGCGTTTCATTGCAATGTCAAAGCCTTTAATCGCAATTCTCCTGATTTCATTTTCATCGTATGTAAGGGTGTCAATGGCTTTCCTGACGCCATTTTCTTCTATGGTATGGCGCTCACCGAAATAAAGGCCTCCGGTCAATTCACGCATGATCATCATGTCAAAACCTGCATCACTGATTTCTTTCTTAAGAGGACAGGCATCAGCAAGCTCTCCATAAAGTATGGCAGGCCGCAGATTCGCAAACAGATTCAGTTCCTTGCGGATTTTTAAAAGTCCGGCTTCCGGGCGCTTGTCCGGAGGAAGCTGATACCAGGGTGAGGTAGTGGTATTGCCGCCGATAGAACCCATCAGTACAGCATTCGCTGCCTTCGCATCGGCAATCGCCTCATCCGTCAACGGCACACCGTGCACGTCAATGGATGCACCTCCCATTAAAATATCTTTAAAAATCATTTCATGTCCATAGACAGAAGCGACTTTATTTAAAACCTTTTTGGCTTCTGTAACAATTTCCGGTCCGATCCCGTCTCCGGGAATACAGGTGATGTTTAATTTCATGGTTATCCTCCTTTAAGCATGCTTATTAAAACAGCCCGACATAAGCATGTCGGGCTGCATTGCTTCTCAAGCCATGTCGTTTGTATTATTCATTGTCCGCTTTTTCTACCTGAGCAATTGCCGTCTTCTGCATAGGGATACGACAGTTCTTGTTGTTACCGAATTCAACAATCACGGTATCCTCTGTGATATCAATGACAATTCCGTAAAATCCGCTGTTTGTCAAGACACAGTCACCGATTTCAAGTGCAGATAACATGGCAGCCATTTTTTTCTGTTCTTTCTTCTGAGGTCTGATCATAAAGAAATAAATAAACGCAAAGATCAGTACAATATAAACTATCATGATAATGCCGCCACCGGCTGCTGCTCCTGTGGCTGATGTATCAGCTGTCAATAAGATTCCCATTAAATTTCCTCCTGAATATAAGTATTATGCTTTTAATAGCCAGTCTAAAAAATATAATACACAATCCTGCCTGTAAAAACAAGACCTTTCTTATTTTTCTCCATTTTCCTGTTGCATTCCTTCAAGCTTTCTCTTTTTATATGCAGCAAATTCACCTGCATCGAGAGCATCTCTGATTTCTGTCATCATAGTATTGTAAAAATAAAGATTATGCAGAACACAAAGCCTCATTCCAAGCATTTCTTTTGCCTTTAACAGATGTCTGATATAACTTCTTGAATATCTTCTGCATGCCGGACACGCACACCCCTCTTCGATTGGGCGGTGATCCAGTTCATACTTGGCATTGAACAGATTAATTTTCCCGTGATTTGTATATAAATGACCATGTCGTCCATTCCTGGACGGATAAACGCAGTCAAAGAAATCGATTCCTCTCTCCACTCCTTCCAATATATTGGCAGGAGTGCCCACCCCCATCAGATAAGTTGGTTTATCGACCGGAAGATAAGGAACCGTTTCTTCTATAATATGATACATCTCCTCATGGGTCTCCCCAACAGCAAGTCCTCCGATGGCATAGCCGTCAAGTTCAAGTTCTGCGATTCTCTTCGCATGGTCTATTCGGATATCTTCAAAAATCGCTCCCTGATTTATCCCAAACAAAAGCTGGTCTTTATTGATTGTATCTTCCAGAGAGTTCAGTCTCGCCATCTCATTTTTACAGCGGATCAGCCACCTTGTAGTCCGATCTACCGAATTTTGTACATAGCTTCGGTCTGCTTTACTGGATGGGCATTCATCAAATGCCATCGCTATGGTGGAAGCAAGATTTGACTGAATCTGCATACTCTGTTCCGGTCCCATAAAAATTTTCCTGCCGTCAATATGGGAGTTAAAATAAACGCCTTCCTCTTTGATTTTGCGCATACTCGCAAGAGAAAAAACCTGAAATCCGCCGGAATCCGTCAGAATTGGTTTATTCCAGGACATAAATTTGTGAAGACCGCCCATCTGTTTTACGATTTCATCCCCCGGTCTCACATGAAGATGATATGTGTTAGATAATTCAACCTGAGTTCCTATCTGTTCCAAATCTTCCGTAGATACAGCTCCCTTGATTGCTGCAACAGTACCTACATTCATAAAAACAGGCGTCTGTATCACACCGTGAACGGTAGTCAGTTCTCCTCTTTTCGCTCTTCCTTCCTGTTTCAGTAAACGATACATATTAGCTCCTTATAAATATTTATCCCAAAACTCTTCCAGAGTTATTCCTTCTCCGGTAATCACCATTGCCGCATCTTTTCCGACATATCTGAAATGCCATGGTTCAAATTCAATACTTGTTATATATTCTTTGCCGACCGGATAGCGTAAAATAAAACCATATTCACAGCTATGTTCCGCAAGCCATCTTCCTGCTTCCGTATCTGCAAAACCTTCATCCAGCGTTACATACTCATCAGAAACAATATCGATAGCCAGTCCGATCTGATGCTCACTTGCACCCGGTACTGTCACCGCTTTTGATGAGATGATATAAGCATCCATGTAGGACATTCCTTTTTTCATGTAAGCTTCTATTTTGCGGTTAAACAAAACTTCCTGATAATTCAGATCGCGATAAGGAGAACAGATTGCAAGTGTGATACCGTCCTTTTTGGCAGCCTGCATCATGGATAGCAGCTCATCAATAATGCGCTCGTCACATTTCATAGTTCCCTTAATGGTCTTTATGTTACCCAGCGAAAATTCATAATCATCCGGAATCGGATGCTGTTTATTGATGAGAACAAGCTTCCAGTCATCCTTTGAAAAAACAGGTTTCGATGCATTTTCTGTTTCCGGTATATCTGCCGGTTCCGCCTCTTCTTCCATTTCTGTGCTCTCTTCCAAAATCTCAGAAAGAGAATATTTATCCACCTCACTCATACCGTGAAAATCAGAAGCATCATATCCGTCAAGAACATCTGCATCCTCAAGCAGGGGAACATCATCAATATTCACGGAAGTATCACCCGTAAGCGTAAGACTTTCATCCTCTGAGACTACAGGAATCTGTTCATCTGTGCCGCCCGCCACAAAGCCACCCGTGTTCTGAAATACAGGATAAGCAAAACTGTTTCCAACCATAAAGCACATAAAAATAAATATTGCACAGACGAAGCGCTTCGTTCCTCTCCTGCAATAATCAGTAAAACGAAAAAAAAGAAGGCAGACTGCAAGTCCCATAATGGCAGGAATCCGAAGAAATTTATGCTTACTGCCCATATTTATAAAATAACCTGTCATCCTATCTTTTAACGACTTTCTCATTTGTTTACCATACACCATTCTTTCGAATTCTAGCCTGCAAAATACTTACCGTTATTTTATCATAAAAGAACCTTTTGTACAGTATTTTCATGAAAATTCTCTTAATTTTCCGTAATTTCTTGCCACTATATTCAATTTCGGTTATAATCAGATTTAATAATTGGGAAAGGATTTTTTTATGGCAGGATCATCTTTTGGCAATTTATTCAGAATAACAACCTGGGGAGAATCACACGGGAAGGCTCTCGGTGTTGTGATTGACGGTTGTCCGGCAGGTCTTCCCCTGGAAGCGCAGGATATCCAGATTTTTCTTGACAGAAGAAAACCCGGCAAGACTGCTATTTCCACTCCCCGCAAAGAGGCTGATGAAGTAGAAATATTATCCGGTGTTTTTGAAGGCAAAACAACAGGCACTCCTATCTCTCTTCTGATTCCCAACACTTCACAGAAATCATCGGATTACAGTGAAATTGCTTCTTACTACAGACCGGGACATGCCGATTACACTTTTGACAAAAAATTCGGATTTCGGGATTATCGCGGCGGAGGAAGGTCCTCTGCGAGAGAGACAGCCGGACGCGTCGCTGCAGGTGCCATCGCTTCAAAGCTGTTAAAGGAGCTTGGCATAACTGTTATGGCCTACACAAAGTCCATTGGCCCTGTTCATATCGATATGTCTCATTTTGAAAAGGATGCCATTCTTTCAACTGCAACCTGTATGCCCGATAAGACGGCGGATGAGAAAGCTTCCGCTTATTTGAAGGAATGTATGATGAATAAAGATTCCAGCGGCGGTGTTGTTGAGTGCGTAGTAACCGGTATGCCGGCAGGTATCGGTGACCCTGTCTTTGATAAGCTGGATGCCAATCTTTCCAAAGCCATTATGTCCATCGGTGCCGTTAAAGCCGTGGAGATCGGCGACGGCTTTGCTGTTTCCACCGCGAAAGGCTCTGAAAACAATGATGCTTTTACAATGCATGATCAAAAAGTGATCAAAAAGACAAATCATGCCGGTGGTGTTTTGGGCGGTATCAGTGACGGTGCAGACATCATTCTGCGTGCACACTTTAAACCCACGCCTTCCATATTTCAAAAACAGGAAACGGTAAATAAAAGCGGAGAAAATGTTGAAGTTGAGATTAAAGGAAGGCACGATCCCGTTGTGGTTCCAAGAGCTGTCGTTGTTGTGGAATGTATGACTGCTCTTACTGTTCTCGATGCCTGTATGGCAAATATGAGTGCAAGACTTGAGTATCTGACGGATTTTTATCACCCGTCCAATTAATGTAACGATAATAAAGCGGCAGCCTGAAAAGCTGCCGCTTCTTATCTTTATTAACATTAACATCACAAATTATTTCTACTCTTCCGTCAGTTTATGAAAAATAACACAGTTGGGCTGATCTACCTTCATTTCTTTTCCGTTCATGACAATGGTTCCCTTTTTCAGATCCACCGTAAAGAAAGTCATGGTATTGGATTCGTGATTCAGAGAAACGAGATGCTTATTATCTGGGAATAAAGTCGCATCCTTAGGATAATCCCCACTGACAGGCAGACACAAGATCTTGGTAAGCAGACCTGTCTTCTGATCAATGGAATACAGCACAACACTGTTGTCTCCCGCGTTGGAGCTGCACAAATATTTAAAATCGTTTGAGATGTTAAGCGCGCTTGCTGCAGAACCGCCTGCATGATAATCGTTTAATGTGGAAATCGTCTGGATCTTTTCAAACTCGGGCGTATTGTGCTTTTGATCCACATAATAACGGTAAACGTCAATATAGTTTTTCAGTTCATGCACCGCATACATATACTGCCCGTCCTTGGAGAATTTCAAATGTCTTGGTGCTGATTCCTGTTCGCTTCTGACAATATCCACCTGATGAAGCTTTCCGGTAACATGGTCAAGCTCGTAGATTACAATATGATCCATGCCAAGGTCTGCAGCACATAAAAAGCGATTGTCCCTTGTCATCTTTACACAACTGATGTGAGGACGGAAATTACGCTCTGCAATACTGCCAAGTCCCTTGTGAAAAATCTCATCTGTGATCTCACCTATCGTACCATCTTCATTTACTCTGAGAGCTGTCAGTTTAGCATCATGATAGCCTGCAACAAAGAGGAATCTGTCATCATAATCAGTAGAGAGATAACACCCTCTCATTCCGTTGATCGATGCGTGATTCAAGGCTTCAAGACTTCCGTCCTTCAATATTTTGTAGGATTCAACTCCAAAATCAGTAATGGAATATAGAAATTTCTGATTATGTGATATTGTTACATAAGAAGAATTTGTAATCTCTACCTGGTCTTTTTCTTTGAATCTGCCATTTTTCATATCCACATCATAGATACGGATTCCGCAACTGCTCTTGTTACCTGATGTGTAAGTGGATACATATGCAACATATTTATCTCTATTCATACTTCCATTCCTTCCTGACGATTCCTTTTTCTTCCGTTTTTATTATCCCCAGTATAACACATCTTAAAAATCTTGTTAATTACTTTTTCTTTTTTGATTCATAAATGCTGTACAAAAGACAGCCTCCGAGTGAAACTGTCACAATCGTAATAAAAACAATCTCTGTTACACCCATGTTTTATCCTCCTTTTCAACATAAAATTCGATGCTTTCAAAAGCATTATTCATAATCTACCATTCATCCTGTATATTTCAACAATTCGGCTGATTTCTTGATGAGATTTTAGCATGGTGTTAACAGCTTCTTAACAGCGTTTGTAAATTTCATCTAAAATATATTGACATTCTATTACTTATCTGTATAATTGATATCAGCGTTTTTGTTTAGTGTTAGTAAACTTTTTGTTTATTATTTCTTTGTTTGTAATTTTTGTTATTTTCTTCAGAAAGGCATTTATATGCAGATAGGGAAAAAAATTAAGGATCTGCGAATCCAGAAAAATTTAACACAGGAGGAACTGGCAGACCGTTGTGAGCTTTCCAAGGGGTTTATTTCACAGCTTGAGCGTGATCTCACCTCTCCTTCCATTGCCACTTTGATCGATATTTTGCAGTGTCTTGGTACAGATTTGAAGGATTTTTTTGATGATTCCGAGGATGAACAGATTGCCTTTAAGGAAACTGATTACTTTGAGAAAATTGATGAAGAGCTTAAGAATAAAATAGAGTGGATCATTCCCAATGCCCAGAAGAACATGATGGAGCCCATCCGCTTAACTTTATCTCCCGGCGGTTCCACATACCCGGATAATCCGCATGAGGGCGAAGAGTTCGGGTATGTGCTTTCCGGAAGTGTTAAACTGATCCTCGGGAAACGTACAATAAAGGTGAAAAAAGGTGAATCCTTTTATTTTACCGCCAATGCCACTCACTATATCACAGCAAATGAAAAAACAGGTGCAGTCCTTATCTGGGTCAGCACACCGCCCAGTTTTTAAAGAATATACCATGCAGGAGGGATTTCCCCATGAACAAAATTTTGATTGATCTTCAGCACATCAGCAAATCCTTTGACGGACAAATGGTTTTAGATGATCTGAACCTTTATATCCGTGAGAATGAATTTTTGACACTTCTTGGACCGAGTGGCTGCGGCAAAACCACTACCCTGCGTATTTTAGGCGGTTTTGAGACACCTGATCAGGGAAAAGTTATTTTTGACGGGGCTGATATCACAAAAATGCCTCCAAACAAAAGGCAGCTCAATACTGTTTTCCAGAAATATGCTCTTTTTACCCACATGACGATTGCAGAAAATATTGCATTTGGACTTAAGATAAAAAATAAACCTAAAACCTATATCGACGATAAGATCAAATATGCTCTCAAGCTGGTAAATCTGGAAGGTTATGAAAATCGTATGCCCGATTCCTTAAGCGGCGGACAACAGCAGCGAATCGCCATTGCACGGGCTATCGTTAACGAACCCAAAGTTCTTCTTCTGGATGAACCTCTCGGAGCTCTTGACTTAAAACTTCGTCAGGATATGCAATATGAACTGATCCGTCTGAAAAATGAGCTTGGAATAACCTTTATCTATGTCACTCATGATCAGGAGGAAGCCCTCACTATGTCCGATACCATTGTGGTCATGAATCAGGGCTATATCCAGCAGATCGGTTCTCCCGAAAAAATCTACAATGAGCCGGAAAATGCTTTCGTTGCTGATTTTATCGGTGACAGCAACATTATAGGTGGTACTATGATCGAGGATAAGCTTGTGGAAATCTTCGGCACAAAGTTCCCCTGTGTGGATACCGGTTTCGGCCATAATAAGCCGGTTGATGTGGTGATCCGCCCTGAGGATGTGATTCTTTCCTCTCCGGTAAACGGAAAATTAAAAGGGATTGTCACACATCTGATTTTTAAAGGTGTCCACTATGAAATGGAAGTCACTGCAAACGGTTATGAATGGCTGGTACATTCTACCGGTATGTTTCCTGTTGGCACTGAAGTCGGCATTGACGTGGATCCGTATAACATCCAGATCATGAACAAGCCTGCTTCTGAGGATGAGGAGGCTGCAAAAATCGATGAATAGTACAAAGAAGAAATTACTTGGAACCCCCTATTTTATCTGGTCTGCCATTTTTATTGTAGTACCTTTATGTATGGTATTTTATTATGGGCTTACCGATAAAAGCGGTGCATTTACTATGGAAAACATTCTTTCCATTGCAACACCCGAACACAGCAAAGCATTATGGCTGGCACTATTGCTTTCTCTGATCTCCACAGTGATCTGCCTTTTGCTTGCCTATCCGCTTGCCATGATCCTGTGCAAGATGAATGTGAATCAGCACAGCTTTATTGTACTGATCTTCATTCTGCCCATGTGGATGAACTTTTTACTCCGCACGCTTGCCTGGCAGACACTTTTGGAAAAAACGGGAGTTATCAACAGTATCCTGACTTTTTTGCATCTGCCGACTTTAAATATTATCAATACCCCTTATGCTATCGTACTCGGTATGGTATATAATTTTCTTCCGTTTATGGTATTACCCATTTACAATGCGCTTTCCAAGATCGATGTGAATGTGATCAATGCTGCCAGGGACCTTGGTGCCAACGAACTGCAGGTTTTTCTCAAGGTCACTCTTCCGTTGACGGTTCCCGGCATCATCAGTGGTATTACCATGGTATTTATCCCGGCACTTACTACTTTTGTCATCAGCAATCTTCTTGGCGGAAGCAAGATCCTTTTGATCGGCAACGTGGTGGAACAGGAATTTACCCAGGCCAGCAACTGGCATTTAGGCAGTGGACTTTCCATTGTACTGATGCTGTTTATCATTTTAAATATGGTGATTTCTGCAGTCTTTGATAAGGATGGGGAGGGCTCAGTGTTATGATCAAAAATACGGCAAAGAAAATTTATGTCTTTCTCATTTTTGTATTTTTATATGCCCCTATTGCCACTCTTATTGTGCTGTCCTTTAATGCCAGCAAGACAAGAGCAAAATGGGGAGGCTTTACCCTAAAATGGTATATTGCCTTATTCAAAAATGACGATATCCTGCAGGCATTGTTTAATACTTTGGCGATTGCACTGATTGCTTCCCTTGTGGCAACTGTTGTCGGCACAATTGCCTGTATTGCCATTATGAATCTGAAAAAGCGTTCCCGTACCGTTGTCATGGGTATCACCAATATTCCCATGTTAAATGCAGATATTGTGACCGGAATTTCCCTCATGCTTCTTTTCATCAGCATGGGACTTCGATTCGGCTTTGGGACTATACTGCTGTCCCACATCACTTTCTGCATCCCTTATGTGATTTTAAGTGTAATGCCAAGAATGAAGCAGTTAAATCCAAGTACCTTTGAAGCGGCCCTTGACCTTGGTGCCGGACCCATATACGGATTTTTCAAAGTAGTTTTCCCCGATATACTTCCGGGAGTGCTCTCCGGTTTTCTGATGGCATTTACCATGTCTCTTGATGACTTTATCATCACTCATTTTACCAAGGGAGCCGGTGTGGATACTCTTTCCACCAAGATCTATACTGAGGTAAAAAAAGGAATCAAACCGGAAATGTATGCATTATCCACCATTATTTTCGTGACAGTTTTAATTCTTTTGTTATTGGTAAATAAAGCACCTGCTGACAAAAAGCAGGAAGCTTAAAATATATTTTTATGAAGGGAGTTTATTTATGAAAAAATTATTTTGTTCCACTCTCGCACTGTGCGCTGCCTTATCTCTCATACTTACCGGCTGTGGCAGTTCGGGAAGCGGAGAAAATGGAGAAGTGGTCGTCTACAACTGGGGAGAATATATTGACCCGGAAACCATTACCATGTTTGAGGAAGAAACAGGCATTAAGGTTGTTTACGATGAATTTGAGACAAATGAAGTGATGTATCCCAAGGTGGAGGCAGGGGCAACCGCTTACGATGTAATCTGTCCTTCCGATTATATGATTCAGAAGATGATCGACAACGATCTTCTGGCTGAAATTAACTTTGACAACATCCCCAATGCAAAAAACATCGGGCAGCAGTATTTTGAGCAGTCAAAAGAATTTGACCCTGATAATAAATATTCCGTTCCTTACTGCTTCGGTACGGTAGGTATTCTCTACAACAAAACAATGGTT
Organism: Lachnospiraceae bacterium; assembly: GCA_017622575.1. Lineage (GTDB taxonomy): Bacteria > Bacillota > Clostridia > Lachnospirales > Lachnospiraceae > Suilimivivens. Next base: position 92,471 of record JAGAQU010000082.1, on the reverse strand, counting down.
GATGAGCCTGTTGACAGCTGGTCCATTCTTTGGGATGACAAATATGCAGACAACATTCTGATGCAGGATTCTGTACGTGATGCTTTCATGGTTGCTCTCAAGTTAAACGGCTATTCCATGAATTCTCTTGACGAAAACGAGTTGGAAGCAGCTAAAAATTCCCTGATTGAACAAAAGCCTCTTGTCCAGGCATATGTCATTGATCAGGTAAGAGATAAAATGATTGGAAATGAAGCTGCTATCGGTGTTATTTATTCAGGAGAGGCAATTTATACACAGCGTGAAAATCCCGATCTGGAATATGTGATTCCCAAGGAAGGGACCAATGTGTGGATTGATTCCTGGGTAATTCCCAAAAATGCACCCAACAAAGAAAATGCTGAAAAATTCATTGATTTCATGTGCCGTGAAGATATTGCGCTGATGAACTTTGAATATATTACCTACTCTACCCCCAATGTTGCTGCGCAGGCGCTGATCGAGGATGAGGATATTAAGAACTCAAAGATTGCTTTTCCTGACCTCAGTCAATATGACAATCTGGAAACCTTCCATTATCTCGGTGAAGAAGGCGACGAGCTTTACAACAATCTCTGGAAAGAAGTTAAAGCACAGTAATTAGATATTGAATGAAAAGAAGCGCGGATTTTATTTCGCGCTTCTTTTCTTATTGATTCATCTGCAGATAAGCCTTTCTCTCCTTCTCCATCTCAAAAAATAGCTGAAGAACTGTCCATTTTATATTAGTCTTAGTGGTCACCGCTTTAAAGTCAACCTTCACCTGTTCTCTTCTCAATGCTTTCAAAAGAGCATCAAGCCTCTTGTCGGAAAATTCATGAAGTAGAAGCATACTCTCTGTGATCTGTCCATTGTAAGGTTCCACAAGAGGGTTCTTTTTTTGTGAAAGCAGATCGTTTACCGTTTGTCTGAAATCTACTTTGTCAATAACAACAAGTTTTATCCGCATACTGGCGGAAATCCCTTTCAGTTTCTGTAAATCAGTTTCCCTTACCTGAAAAGCCAAGATTTTTTCCAAACTCATCTCCTCCTGTCAATCCCGTATCTGTCCGTTTCCTTTTATTGTATATTTGTAGGAGGTCAGTTCTCTAAGACCCATAGGGCCTCTTGCATGAAGCATTTGGGTACTGATACCAATTTCTGCACCAAAACCGAATTGGGAGCCGTCCGTGAATCTGGTTGATGCATTTACATAGACACATGCTGCATCCACCTCATTTAAGAATTTCTCTGCGTTTACCATATTCTCTGTAATGATTGCTTCCGAATGCTTTGTGTTGTACTTGTTAATATGGGCAATGGCTTCCTCCACAGAAGCTACTGTTTTCATAGAGATGATATAGTCAAGATATTCTGTTCCGTAATCTTCCTCCGTAGCAGGTACACAGTCGATGACCTGCTGAACCTTTTCATCCCCGCGAATCTCCACATTTTTTTTCTTAAGAGCCTTTGCAAGCAAAGGCAACAATTTATCCTTGACTGCCTCATGGATTACCAGCGATTCACAGGCATTGCATACACCGATCCTTTGTGTTTTGGCATTGATAATAATCGGGATTGCTTTTGTAAAGTCGGCTGATTCATCCACAAAGATATGGCAGTTGCCTGTTCCCGTCTCGATCACGGGAATGGTGCTGTTTTCCACCACGCTGCGTATCAGTCCGGCACCCCCTCTCGGAATGAGTACATCCACATACTGTTTCATACGCATAAATTCCCTGGTTATCTCTCTGTCTGTGGATTCGATAAGTAAAATAGCATCTGCCGTTACCCCTTCAGTCTCCAACGCTTTCCTGATCACATCGGTGATGGCTTTGTTGGAATGAATCGCATCACTTCCACCTTTTAAAATAACAGCATTCCCGCTCATAAAACAAAGCCCGAAGGCATCTGCCGTTACATTGGGTCTTGATTCATAAATAATACCAATCACGCCAAGCGGTACCCGTACCTTTTCAATGTGAAGACCATTTGGGCGCTCAATGGTTTCAAGCACTTCACCAATAGGATCCGGTAGCTGTGTGATTTGAACAAGTCCATCTGCCATAGCTGTGATTCTTGTATCTGACAGTCTTAAACGATCCAGCAGACCGCTGTTCATGCCTTTTTCTTCCCCATTCTTTAAATCCACTTCATTCGCCTTTAATATTTCTCCGCTTTCTGCAATCAGTGCCTTGGCAACGGCTTTCAGTGCCCTTTTTTTCTTTTCCGTGGATAACTTTTGCACTTCGTATTTGGCGGTCACCGCCTTTTGTCCTAATTCCTGCAATGTGTTCATAAATTTTCCATACCTTTCCTGATTTCCTGTTTCCCAATACCGCTACTATGTATCATCTGATCACTTCATTTTCCGTAATCACTCTCTCAACTTTGACATCCCGTGAATCTGAAGGCACAGGCACAGGCGCAATCTGGCAGGAGAACGCAAGTCCTGCATTGGGTATTCCTTCAAACTTCCGTAAAAATCTGTCATAAAATCCCTTCCCATATCCCATCCTGCCAAGCTGTCTGTCATAGACAGAACCGGGCAGAAGAAGAAAGCATTTGTTTTCTTTCATCAACTTCTCCGTAAACAGCTTCTCCGGATCACTTTCCGGTTCCCGAATGCTCTGATAGCCCTTATGCAGATCACTTAAGGATTCAATTTCATAAAAGGCAATATCCATTCCTTCCACTACAGGAGCAAATATCCTTTTTCTGTTTTCGGCAAGGAAAAGCTCCTCAACCAGACCGGTGGTCATCACTTCGCTTCTGTAATCCATATAGACAAGAAGTATCTCCGCCTCCTGAAACTCTTTTTCTTTTTTTAGAAGTTCCCAGATCAACATACTCTTCGTCAGGCGTTCACTCTGCGACATACTGTCTCTGCAGGATAAATATTTACTTCTGACGCTCTGTTTGTGTACAACATTCCTGTTCTCCATAAGTAATCCTCCTTGCGATCTCTTCTGCTACTTTTATTCCATCCATGGCGGCTGATGTAATGCCTCCTGCATATCCTGCGCCTTCGCCGCAGGGATAAATCCCTTTTGCCGATGACTGGAGCGAATCATCCCTCATAATCCTGACAGGGGAAGAAGTTCTGCTTTCCACTCCCTCCATCAGTACATTTCGGTCATTAAACCCGGCAATAACACTGCCAAAATGTTCCATTCCTTCAACAAAAGCCTTATTTAGTTCTTCCGGCAAAATCTCATGAAGTCCTGCATAGCACCAGTTACCTTTGATTGCCGGCAAAAAATCTTTCAAGCAACTATTGTCGCTTGTATTGTTGGTCCCTGTGACAGAAGCCCTAAAGTCACCGTATCTCTCTACGGGAACTTTTCCTTCTCCTATAACAAATGCTTTTTCTTCAATTTTTCTCTGAAAATCAATACCCGCAAGAGGATGATTGCTTCCGTAATCTTCCGGTTTCACAGAAACAATAATAGCACTGTTTGAATTTGTACCTCTTCTGCCGCTGTAACTCATGCCATTTACTGCAAGTCTGCCTTCCTCCGAGGAGGCATTTACCACGTATCCCCCGGGGCACATGCAGAAAGAATAAACGCCCCTGCCGCTTTGTGATGAAGCGGTCACTTTATATGGTGCGTTTCCGAGTTTCTCAACTTTTTTTCTGCCATACTGAGACTGATTAATCAGTTCCTGAGGATGCTCTACCCGGAAGCCAACTGCAAAAGGTTTTGCTTCCATTGCAATTCCAAGATCATAAAGAGTCCGGAAAGTGTCTCTGGCGCTGTGCCCTGTGGCCAGAACCACATATTCTGCAGAGAGTCTTTCCTTTCCATCAATCAAAACCCCGGTTATTTTCCCATCCCGGATATCAAAATCCGTGACCTTCGACTGAAAGCGTATTTCACCTCCGAGGGAAAGAATATGTTCTCTCATATTTCTGACTACAACGGATAACACATCCGTGCCAATGTGAGGCTTGTGATCATACAAAATTTCGTCCGGTGCTCCCTCTTTTACAAAAACGGTAAGCACCTTTTTGTTTCTGCCGTATTTATCTTTTACAAGAGTATTTAATTTTCCGTCGGAAAATGTGCCCGCGCCGCCCTCTCCGAACTGGACATTGGAATCGGTTTGGAGAACCCCTGTTTTCCAAAAGTTCTCAACATCCGTTATTCTTTCCTCAACCTGTTTTCCTCTTTCCAGCAGGATTGGGCGAAATCCTGCTTCCGCCAGCATATAGCCACAGAAAAGTCCGGCCGGACCTGTTCCGATAATAACCGGTCTTATCTTGCCCTGATAACCCGATACGGGAAAATGGTACTCCTTTTCTTCCTGCAGAACCACCTGTTTTTTGTCACAGTTTCGATAGACCTCTTTTTCATTTTTTACCCTGATATCAAGAATATAGTTAAAATAGAGTTCCGGTTTTTTTCTGGCATCAACAGAGCGCCTTACAATTATAATTTCAGGCACCTTTGATAAGTGAAGGAGTTTAAGAACCTTTCTCTCCAACTGCTCTCTTGTGTGTTCCACCGGTAATTTCAATTGATTGATCCTTAGCATATCAAAAATCCTTTTCTGTCATTTCCTGTCTGATTTCCTATCGCCCTGATTATTGATAGCAGCACTTCTACCAGCCACATAACCGCTCGTCCATGCCCACTGCAGATTATAACCTCCGCAGATACCGTCCACATCAAGAAGTTCTCCTGTCAAGTACAGTCCCCGCTGTCTTAAAGACTGCAGATTATCATCCACTTCATTAAAAACTACTCCACCTGCACAGATCTGGGCATTTTCCATCCCCTTTACCGCATGAATATGTACCCGAAGCCTTCTGTATAGGTTCAGCAATTCTTTTACTCTTCTGTATCCAAGTGAACTGACCTTATCATCCGTTTTCCATCCTGCATACTTAATCAGTGCCGTACTGATCTTTTTATTTGTCATACCAAGCAGAAATTCTTCCAGTGTATCCTCTTTCATTTTCTCAAATCGGGCAGACATCCTGTCCCGGAAATCCATTTCTTCATAATCAGGGAAAAGATTGATTTCCACAGTGACCTTTTTTCCTTCTCTCAATGCGTAAGCTGCCTGTCTGCTGAATTGAAATACCGGTATACCGGAAATCCCATAATCCGTAAACTGTAATTCACCCTGTTGCATCGAAAGTATCGTATTTTCCGCAGACAGTTGCAGTTCAGCCTGTGCTCTTACACCGGCCATTCCTTTGATAAAACTGTCTTTACTGCAAAGCTGTACAAGCCCTGGCACCTGTGGTTTCAGGGAATGTCCGAATCGTTCTGCCAAACGGAAGCCAAAGGTTCCTTCTCCTTTCTTTTGGGAAGCAGGTCCCCCGCAGGCAATGATTAAATTGTCAAATTCAAAATAGTCTTCTTCCGTCCTTACACCAAAAGCACATTTCTTTTCGTCAAAAGAAACATCTGTAATCATACAACTTGTTATGATACTCACACCGGCTTTTTGAAGGAGTTTTCGAAACAGATCAAGGATCGTGGAAGCCTGCTCCGAATAAGGATAGAGATATCCATTTTTATTACGTAGAAATACACCATTTTCTTCAAAAAATGATATGGTATCTCTCACCGAGAATCGGGAAAATATTTTTTCCAGTTTCTCCTTATCATCACAATAATATTTTTCCATACTAAAATCAAGATTTCCGAGATTGCATTTTCCGTTTCCTGTTGCCAGTATCTTTTTCCCCACTCTGTCATTTTTTTCAAAGAGTGTTACTTCTGCATGATATTCCGCTGCAGTGACAGCTGCCATCATGCCGGAAGCACCTGCACCTATGATTCCGACTTTCATTTTATCCTCCACTCAGAAGACTTTTTTATCAAAATGGTATTCTTTTCCGCTTTTAGCTTGAATAGGATTCCAGGAAATGATACAATTCACTTTCCGTTTCAATATATTTCATACACATGATTTCCCTTTGCACAGACCAAGGCAATTCATCTGTTCTGATCCCGGTATCCATATAAATATGCGAAAGGCTTTTATCATAAACCACAACCATATTATTTTCATTTACAAGGAAAAAACCTTCTTCCTCTTTCTCATAACTTTTCCTGACCACCACTTTTGCGGGCGAAAAAGAGATCAGTTCAATTGTTCTAAAACCCTTTTCCAAATCGGTCAGAGAAGGACTTTCCTCATATACCCTCAGTTCCTCTTCCAGTCTTTCCCGATTCAATCCAATATATTTATCAGGAGCGGTCTCTTCGCTTTCCTTAAGTTCTCCACTCACCATGTCATAAGAAAGAACCACATAACTTGTATCTGCTGTGACTATAGTATTTCCCATGTAACCGGCCTCTATAGCAGAGTTTTCTGTAATCTCCTGTTCCTTTTTTACTGTTCTCTCCTCCTGCCTGCCTCCCGGATAAAAAATTTCACAGACAGCCATGTTTGCCGCAAAGCCCAAGCTAAACATAGTCAGGGGATAAATAAAAAACAAGCTGATACCTTTTACAAATTTCATAGTATAATTTCCTTACCATTTATTTATAAACAGTATCAGCCCAAAAAACAGATTTTATACTTTACATGAGTTTCATCCATCTGCCAAGTGTCAGGAGAATTCTGCCTCCCGCCATATTTTCCAGTTTCTTCTCGGTTACCGCTTTTGTCACGATAAGCAGAACCGTATAGATAACAATCCCCAAAGGAAGACTGACAACAAGCGCTATGGTTGTACCGGCAAAGGAAGTAAACAATCTGTTTAGCAGCATAACAGCTATACCGGAAATTGCCGCTGCAACAACAGGAAACGCAAACGTATGAATCCATTCCTGTCTATACTGCAGTCTTCTGCTCACAAACCAAAAGCCCATCACCATTAACATAGCAAAAGAAATGACATTACTGATCACAACCGCTGTTAAAGATAATCCCGTATTTTTCAATAGAAGAATTACAAGAACAATGTGTATCACCAATGCAATTGCTTCATAACCGATCACATACCTCATATTATCAAGTCGGACCAGCATCTCCGTAAACAAACCCGAGAAGGCAAACAGAATAATAATGATACTTCCGAAAGCTACAAGAAGTGCTGTGCTGGCATTATTCCCTTTAAACAAAAGATTCAGAATATCCTCCGAAAGCACCGCGGTGAATATAGCAGCAGGTATGGATATCAAAGCTGTCTGATGAACCAGTGCACTCATTTTTTCTCTTGCCATTCGCAGCTCTTCTCTGTCAATATAATAAATAATTCTCTTAATCTGTCCTGTTCCCCCAAGACTGACAAGAAAACAGATAATTCCAATCACAACAAGATACTTTCCATAGTAGTTTCCCCAAAGCTGTGCTGCATCAATCCCTTCACCCGCTGTTCTGATAAAAAAGATCCCGTCAAGAAGAGGAATCATCCTAAAAAATACCGCATAACCGGCAAAGGGGACAGCAGTTCCTATGAGCATATGAAAAATGTTCAGCCTCTTATCCTGATTTTTCTGTAAATCTCTTGCAATCTGCTTTTTGATATTGCCATGATAGATAAAAAACAAAATAAGCATATGCAGAAAACCAATAATAGAAGTTACAAGAATACCAATCGCTGCTCCCATAGCGCCATAAGATGCGGCATAATCTTCTACTTTGAGAAGAGCTGATACCTTAACCCCATATTGATATAGCAGCACTGCACTTATTAGTCCCGCCGGTATCATGATAAAAGATTTTAATACAATCGAATGCATTGTAGGTACTCTTGAGCCGTTTCCTTCAAAATACCCTCTAAAAACACCCGTAAGTAATTGAAAAATAAAAGAAAAAGCTATCATGCCAAGGGCAAGTCCCGCAAGCGGAAGTTTTATCACTTTCCCGACAATCCACTCTCCTGCTCCAAGAACAAGCAGCCCCGTCACAATGCCAATGATGGCAGCAAGAAGCAATGCACCATGAAGGACTTTATCCGCATTTCTGTACTGTTCTCTCTTTATGCGAAATTTAACAAGCACATAAACCGCTTTCGAGAGACCATAAGTAAACATTCCTCCAACCAGAATATAAATCTCATTTGCAATGCTGAAATATGCGACACCTTTTTCTCCAATCATATATAATAGCGGTATTCTGAAAATCAGACTGCATAGATAGGAAAAAATGCAGATGGATATATAATTATCTTTTTTGAAAGCTTTTCTTTCTGTTCTACTCATATAGACTCCTTTTATCCTATGTCACGGGTGATTCCAAGCTTATCCAGCGCTTCTTCCTGCTTGCGTTCCATAATTTCCGCCTCTTCTTTTACCATATGATCATACCCGCAAAGATGAAGCATACTGTGAGCGGTAAGAAAAGCAAATTCTCTTTTCTCGGAATGTCCGAACTTCTGTGCCTGCTCTTTCACCTTGTCAGCCGAAATAATGATATCTCCAAGCATCAATTCTCCGGTTTCCGGATCAAAGCAGTCAGCTTCCTGAGCCTCTGCCGCAGAAAAATCAGCTTCTGTTTCATAGGAAAGCATAGGAAAAGAAAGCACGTCGGTAGCAGCATCAATTTCTCTGTATTTTCTGTTGTATTCTCTGATTCCTTCATTATCGGTAACAAGCAGATTGACCTGTGCTTCATACGGACATTTTTCCTGATCAAGGATCTGTGTCATGACCTGATCCAGTATTTTCTTTATATCAAAATCAAACTTTACTTCTGTTTCATTTTCAACGTAAGAAGTCATAGTATAGCTTTTCCTCCATGAGTATCTTTTTTATTTCTTCCAGTTCCCTTAATGAAAGATTATTATGATTTAAAATACCACTGTCCATTTTCTTTTTAAATACAGCCTGTATCAATTTTTCATAATCAAGGCTCGCATTTGCGTCTTTTGAAAAAAGGTAGCTTATGGAGGAAATGATGGTATCTGAAATGAGAAGTATCGCTGTCTCTTTGGAAACAATATCCTCATCTTTATTCAGATATTCCTCTAAGATCACCATTACCTTGTCCGGAATCTCATAATCCTCAAGCACAAGTTTTACATTTTCAAAACTGTTCTCGCCTTTTAAAATACCAATTTTATGATAATATCCTCCCGCTTTTGCAGCAGCATCATCGAGAGAAAGCTTTTTGGCTATTCTGTCACAAAGATATGCGGTATGTATTGCATGAAAATATTCTTCCTTAGAAAATTCCTTCAGTTTGACAAGCAGAGGACATTCCGGGTCATTAATGTCCATGTAAGTATCCCGCGTCCTGTAAATGATCGAAAAGCTGAAAAACTTAAGCAGGATTAATAAAAGGATGAGGTTAATCAGAATATTTACCGCCGGGACCAAAAACATCTCCGGGTGAAAAGCTTCATTCACCAAAAGTACCTCATGCAGGCTAAGACCTATAAACTGCACCATCAAAGCGATCATTAAGGGCAGCCAGACCCGAAAGCTTTCATCAAGAGCTGAAAACAGTAAAACACCTGCCATACCGCTGATAAAATAAATCACAAACAGATCGGTTGATGATGACGGAGACAAAAGCATACTGATGAAAAGCAGATTACAACCTGCACAGACAGCTATGAGCTGACCGGAAAATAACATCAAACCGGTAAAAATTGCAACATAGGGCCATCCTCCTGCCGGAAACATGGGAAATACTACACTCCCTGTCAGAAAGAAAAAATAAAGAATTGTAAAACGCCACAAATTTTCTCTGTTATCAAACAAAAAGCCGCCAGAAATACGGCCCTCTTCTATTGCGAATATGACACAGCCTGTAGAGACACTGGACATGATCAAAATTTTTGTGATTTCTTTTGCTGTGTATCCATACAAAAAAGCGGCAACACCACTGATGAAAACTGACAGAAAAAAAATTCCTATCTCCTGTAGTCTGTCAGTATTATTATTTGTTTCCATATCCTGTTTTCCTGCTTCTGTGTTTTGACAAACCATTTTCTTTTGCTTCATAAGCATCATATGCCTTCACAATTTTCTGTACAAGAGGATGTCTCACAACATCTTTGCTGGACATACTGCAAAACGCGATTCCCTCTATTCCTTTTAAAACTCTGACTGCCACATCAAGGCCTGATTGCGTACCCGGGGAAAGATCCTTCTGAGAGGCATCTCCCGTCACAATCACTTTAGAACCAAAACCGATTCTGGTGAGAAACATCTTCATTTGAGCCGGTGTAGTATTTTGGGCCTCATCCAGGATAATATAGGCATTATCCAGAGTTCGTCCTCTCATATACGCAAGAGGAGCAACCTCAATCAGACCTTTTTCCATATTTTTACTAAAGGATTCTGCCCCCATGATCTGATACAACGCATCATATAGGGGCCTTAAATAAGGGTCCACCTTACTCTGCAGATCTCCGGGCAAAAATCCAAGCTTCTCTCCGGCCTCAATAGCGGGTCTTGTAAGAATGATTCTTTCTACTTCCTGATTTTTAAAGGCTGTGATTGCCAGGGCCATCGCCAGATAAGTTTTCCCGGTTCCGGCAGGTCCCAGACCAAATACAATCATATTATTGCGGATTGCATCCACGTACTGCTTCTGCCCCAGTGTCTTTGGTTTTACCGGCTTTCCGGATATCGTATGACAGATACAGTCCTTATCTATTTCCAATAAAACATCATCATTTTCTTCCATACTCATCGTTATTGCATAATCCACATTCTGTTCCTGGATTATATTTCCTCTCTCTGATAACTCCACCAGTTCATTGATGATGGCTGTGACACGCTCCACTGCCCTTGCATTCCCCGAAACAGTAATCTTGCCGTTTCTGTCAACAATCGCTACCTTGAACTGTCTTTCCAGTTTCTTAATATGTCCGTCAAATTGTCCGAAAATATTCAGTATATGCTCCGCAGGCACACGGACCTCTCTTGAAATATCTTCCATTCATTCTCCCTGATCTGTCTGTAAGGATTTTATTTCTGTTCTTCTCTGTATTCCGGCAGATTCCATCACTGTAAAATCAACCTTCATTTTCCACGTTCCCTTATATTTCTTTATTGTAACATTTTTTTCTATAATTTGTACCCCTTTTTCCTCTAAAGTTTGCATAAATTTCTGAATTTTTTCTTCAAATTTTTGTTTGATTTCCTCTTTTGAATAGCTCTTCTCCTCTTCCCTATATTCTCTTACCAGTATTGTCCCAAAATATACAGGAAGATGATATCCCGAGAAGAAGCAAAGTTGATTTTGATTCTCCATAATATCATACATTTCATATTTTTCTGTACGTATTGGAAATGATAATTTTTCCCCGGAAACCAAAAGATAATTTCTTTTTATGTTATTACCGGTATAAGTTCTTTCTGCATAAACTTCCTTAATTTCCTCCGTTACGGAAAAGCTGTATTTCAAAAGGATATCCGCATCTGCCGTGCAATATTCATAGCGCTTAACAGTCCCATCTTCATTGTAGATGGGAATACACCCTTCAACAAGCAGATCTCCTTTCTTTATCTCGGCACCCTGTGTGACCATGGGCACTCCGCTTCTTGTTATAATGCTCTCGATGATTCCGTCTCTGTCAGCCACAATATCATATGCTTTTTCTGTATCTTGTTCTTCCTGCGCCTGATTCTGGATCAGATCATTTTCCTTTATCTGAATGATCAGCTTTGTGCCGTCTATCTTTGCAGAAGTCCATGTCACAATATCAAACTCGTTTCTTATGGATTTTTCCAGTGTTTCAATATCAATCTGCTTTTTTTTGATTCCTGCTTTAATACCGCTATCTGCGAGAAAATCCTGAAACACATCATCTGTGATATAAAGATTGCCTTGTATATCTACATTCCAGATAAATCCAGACATCCAGATCCAGAACAAAACACTTCCGCATAAACCGGCAAGAAATATCTTTCTTTTTTTCATTTTTACTGTAAGAAAAGGTAGTCCGTAACGCGAGGTTACGACTACCCTTGTTCCTGTTTTTCTGGTAATGGATTTCAGCTGGTAAAATCCCTTTAAACTGATGCACATGGTATAATAGTCACCATGATTAACAATGTCCCACAAAAGAATATTATGATTTCCGCAAAGATTGATAAATCGTTCCGTAGAAAATCCCCATACTTTAATAGAAAGATATCCTTTTAAGAACCGGATGATCTGTAACATCTGCCACCTCGCCCAAAAATTGTCTGTTATCCGTCAGATAAAACAAATACTTTCAATCATACCGCTTATCTTCATATCTTCGTTGGTATAATAGACAATATTCAGTCTTTTCCCCTTTAGTTCAATCTTACGATTTTTGCCTTGCAGAAGTATCAGTTCATCAGAATACTGCAAAATTCCCTTATAATTCTCTATCAATATTTCTGTATTTCCGGTAACCGTAATAATGGAATCTCCAAGCACGGAATCTCTGGGAAGCTTCAAGGACTCCACCACTAATTCTTTTCCTCTGTGCAGTTGCTGCTTTGGACCTGATTTTACTTTTTTCATCATATCATACTATATGATGAAAAACAGTTTCCTATACCTATCTGACAAGTCCTCTGATTACAGGTCCCTCGTCCTTTTTTTCATTGCTGATTCTGTATGCTGCAAGCAGCCTTTCTTCACAAATCTTTTTCTTATCCTCGTCATTTGCATGAATCACGGCAAGCGGTTCACCCTTACGGACATAATCCCCTACTTTTTTCTGTAAGACAATTCCTACGGAAAGATCAATCTTGCTTTCTTTCGTCTCTCTGCCACCTCCAAGGATCAGAGAACAGATTCCGACTTCATCACAGGCTATTCTGTCAATATAACCATCACAGGGTGCATAAAGCGGGCTTATGATCGCTGCTTTGGGAAGAAGCTCCGGCTCATAAACCATATTCTTATTTCCTCCCTGTGCTTCCACAAAAGATGCAAGCTTATTTAATGCACTGCCATTCTCAATTACACTCTGCAGCTTCTCCTTTGCTTCTTCATCGTTATCGGCAAGTCCGGAAAGCTGTAGCATACAACTTCCGATCGTCAGGCAAAGTTCCGTAAAGTCTTTGGGTCCTTCGCCACGGAGTGTGGCAATTGCCTCCTTTACCTCCAGTGCATTACCTACTGCATTTCCAAGCGGCTGATCCATATCAGAAATGACTGCCATCATTTTTCTGCCTGCGTTTTTACCAATGGATACCATTTCCTTTGCCAATGAAAAAGCATCCGCCTCTTTTTTCATGAATGCCCCACTTCCGGTTTTTACATCCAGGACAATGGCATCCGCGCCGGCAGCCAGTTTCTTGCTCATAATGGATGAAGCAATCAGCGACATATTATCAACAGTAGCCGTCACATCTCTGAGTGCATACAAAAGCTTATCTGCAGGTGCCAGTTCCCTGGTCTGTCCCATAATCGCAATGCCGATTTCATTGACATTACGAATAAACTGTTCCGTAGAAATTTCTGTGGAAAAACCTTCAAAGCTTTCCAGCTTATCAATGGTTCCTCCTGTATGTCCAAGCCCTCTTCCGCTCATTTTAGCTATTTTTACACCGCAGGCAGCTACCATGGGAGTCAATGCAAGAGAGGTCTTATCACCCACGCCACCGGTACTGTGCTTATCCACCTTGATTCCTTGAATGGAAGAGAGATCAAGCATCTCACCGCTTTCTGCCATCGCCATGGTCAGATTCACAGTTTCCTCTTCATTCATGCCCTTGAAATATATTGCCATCATCATGGCTGACATCTGATAATCGGGAATTTCACCTTTCGTATAGCCATCGATCATAAAGCGAATTTCTTCATCGTTAAGTATACCGCCGTTTCTCTTTTTCATGATCAGATCATACATTCTCATTGCCGCAATCTCCTTTTCTCTCACTTATGATAGGGTTCCCCTGTGATAATGCGATAGCTCCTGTATATTTGTTCCAGTAAAATAACCCGCATCAGCTGATGGGGAAATGTCATTTTTGAAAAGCTGATTGCCCGGTCAGCAGCCGCTGATATACTCTCATGCAACCCGAGAGAACCGCCTATCACAAACTGAATATGACTTTTTCCGCCAATTGCGAGGGAATCGATCTGAGATGAAAGTTCAACAGAATCAAGCTGCTCTCCCTTAATTTCCAGAGAATAAACAAAGGCGTCCTCTTTGATATGTTTTAGTATCCGTGACGCCTCTTTTTCTTTAATCTGCTCTTCCAGTGCACTTAACGCATGATCGGGAGTTTTTTCATCCTGCACTTCTATGATCTCAAGCTTACAATATTTACTCAGACGCTTTGCATATTCGCTGATGGCATCCCGGTAAAATTTCTCCTTGATCTTTCCCACGCAGATAATCGTTATTTTCATTCCTTTGTTTCCTCAAAAATTTCGCTGTAAATCTCATCGATCAGTCTGTCCAGATAGGCTTCATCCAGATTCATGAACTGTGACTTGATGACAGCCTTTACTCTTTCAAAGCGGGAAAAATATTTCAGTTCCTCAGAAGTATCTGCCGAAAAAGTCAAGTTTTTATCAATTTCATCTTTCGTGATATTTTGTAGACACCATTTTTTGATCTGAAGCGTCAGGTTATTTTCCTTGTCTGCGCTTTTGGCAAAAATCTTTGCATTGCGCATGGATACGACACCCATCACAAAAAACAAAAGGAAGAGCGTTCCCATCACTCCGCTGATCATATATTTGTTTCCGGCAAGCCTGCGAATCGGCAAAAAATCAAGGAAAAACAGCACCACAAGAATAAAGCCAATACCACCCACAAGCAAAAGTGTGTAAGCGGACGTCCTGTTTTCCTCAGCTTTTTCCTGATTGTTCACATATCTTCCCTTATACGGTTCCGGTTCTTTAGCTTCATCAAAAAAAGAATCCTGTTCTTCCTGTATTTCGGTCTCATCTTCACCCACAGACTCCATCAGGTCAATCTCATCCGGTATTTCCTCTGCACCCATTTCCATGGCTGCATTTTCCGCATCCTTCTCTAAATGATCTACCAGTTCACATCCGCAGTCAGCGCATTCTTTCACCCCGTCAACATACTCTGAACCGCACTTCGGACACCATGCCATACTTTTTCCCCTCCGAAAAATAATCATTTGTCAGCTATCTCTATTTTACTACCCTTTGCGAAAGTACGCCACTAGTTTTTATTTTTTGATATCAGACAGGGAACGCCAAAATTTTTATTATCCTTTGGTCTGATATAGAAATAGCTTTCCGGATCCTTCGTCTCCACCTGAACAGCCCATGTTGTTGCTTTCGGATCCGGAGAACCGTCGATACACAGCCATGACCCGTGATCAGCCGTTCCTTCCCATTCCTTGACATCTCCGTCACTGTAAATTTTTGTGAGATAAAATTCTCCGTTTAGCTGTCCTGCCGTATAGATACCAATCAGATTACTGTCATAACCGATATAAGGTTCAAGGAGATCCATATTAAAATCATAATGCTCCGATCCCTCTCCATCCGGCAGATCATTTTTCCAGGAGCCGGTATACTGGTGGTAAGTGTAGAGATCGGTCTTGCTTTCAGTTTCATGCACATGATAATGAATCCAGGTGCCTTTACCGCTTCTCATACCGTTTTCCCAGGTGCCGAAATAATACTGATTATCCGCATAGACTGCAATCCCCGTTCCGGAAGGATCTCCGTTTGCATTCGTCTCTCCGTAATAATAAAAATCCTTCGTTCCCTTTAGTTTCCAGCTCATGGCCCTGTATCTGTCAAGAGCAGCCAGATCATCAAGTGCTTTCTGATTGTTATCTTCCCAGTATGTCATCATTTCCTTGAGCTGCTCGTCCTTGTTAAAGAAAATTTTATCATAGTCTACCTTTCCCTTCTGCATGATCTCCTGATAAGGCGTAGGTGTAGCTTCCGGCGAAGCAGATGCCGCTTCCTGCCCGGACAGTTCCTCACGTTCATCGGGATCTGGTGTCTCCTCCTGTGTATCTGTCACAACGCTTGAAGAATCTGTCCTCTCAGAATCCGTCAGATTTGTATCTGCATATTCCTTGATACTGTCCTGCAGATCCTGATTATTCCCGTCTTTTCTTCCACCTTTCACAGAACTGACGATCAGTGTAACAAGCAGAACAATAATTATGAGCACAAAAGGAATGATCGTAACAATTATTTTTGCTTTTTCTTCATCAAAATCTTTTTTCATGATTCTCTCCGTTTATTAAAAATAATGTATCTTATTCTGTATACACTATACGAAATCTTTTTTAATTTCCTGCATATATTTTTTTAATTTTTTCTTAAATCGTTTCCAATCTATTTTTTTGACCGACGCTTCACAGAAGTGATGCCGGAACCAGGGTTCCGGCATCACGTTATCTCTTCATTCAAAGTATTTATTTGTTTTTCAGATACTCGTCAATTCCCTTTGCACCTGCTTTTCCTGCTCCCATGGCAAGAATTACGGTAGCTGCTCCCGTCACGGCATCGCCTCCGGCATAGACACCTTCTTTGGTTGTCTTACCAAATTCCTCATCAGCAACAATACATTTCCACTTATTGACTTCAAGTCCCTCAGTGGTGGAAGAAATCAGAGGATTGGGTGATGTACCAAGTGACATGATCACAGTATCCACATCAATCACAAATTCGGAACCGGGCACTTCAACCGGGCGTCTTCTTCCCGATTCATCAGGCTCCCCAAGTTCCATTTTAATACACTTGATACCTTTTACCCAGCCTTTCTCGTCCTCAAGAATTTCAACCGGATTGGTCAGAAGATCAAAAATGATTCCCTCTTCCTTGGCATGATGGACTTCTTCCACTCTGGCCGGCAATTCTTCTTCACTTCTTCTATAAACAATATGAACCTCACCGCCAAGACGAAGAGCTGTTCTGGCAGCATCCATAGCCACATTACCGCCACCTACAACAGCAACTTTCTTTCCGCGCATGATCGGGGTTGTAGAACTCTCATCAAAAGCCTTCATCAGATTACTTCTTGTCAGATATTCATTGGCAGAAAATACACCGTTTGCCTGTTCACCCGGAATTCCCATAAACTTGGGAAGACCGGCTCCCGATCCGATAAATACAGCATCAAAGCCTTCTTCATGTAACAGTTCATCAATGGTCACTGATTTACCGATGACTACATTGGTTTCAATCTTTACACCAAGAGACTTTACATTTTCAATTTCCTTCGCTACCACCTTGGTCTTGGGAAGTCTGAACTCCGGAATACCATAAACAAGCACACCGCCTGCCTCGTGAAGTGCCTCAAAAATAGTAACATCATATCCCATTTTAGCGAGATCTCCCGCACAGGTAAGTCCCGCAGGGCCTGATCCGATGACCGCTACTTTCTTTCCGTTTTTCTCCTTTGCTCCCTGTGGCTTAATTCCCTTTTCGGTAGCCCAATCAGCCACAAAACGCTCCAGCTTACCAATGGAAATAGGCTCGCCTTTGATACCTCTGATACATTTGCCTTCGCACTGGCTTTCCTGCGGACAGACACGTCCACAGACAGCGGGAAGGGCAGAGGATTCACTGATCACCTGATAAGCAGCTTCAACATCCCCTTCCTTTACTTTCTCAATAAAACCGGGAATATTGATGGATACAGGACAGCCTTTGATACACTGGGCATTTTTACAGTTAATGCATCTGGATGCCTCTTCCATTGCTTCTTCTTTATTATATCCCAAACATACCTCTTCAAAGTTTGTTGCTCTTACCTTTGCATCCTGTTCTCTCACAGGTGTTTTCTTTAAAACGTCCATTAATTGTCACCTCCGCAATTTCCACATCCGCCATGATGGGTGTCTCCCTCTTTTGCCGCAAGGAAAGCTCTGCCCTCAGCAGTTTTGTAAATCTGCTGACGCTGCATAGCTTCATCAAAATTAACCAGATGACCGTCAAATTCAGGTCCGTCCACACAGGCAAATTTTACCTTGCCGCCAACCGTTACACGACATGCTCCGCACATACCGGTACCGTCAACCATAATGGGATTCAGGCTGACAACTGTAGGAATATCAAGTTCTTTTGTAAGCTTGCATACAAACTTCATCATGATCATGGGACCGATGGCAATACACACATCATATTTCTTTCCTTCATTCACAAGGTCAGTGATCGTCTGTGTCACCATTCCCTTTCGCCCGTAGGAACCGTCATCAGTAGTCACATAAAGATTTCCGGCTACAGCTTCCATCTCCTTTTCGAGGATCAAAATGCTCTTTGTCTTTGCTCCGACAATAACATCGGCATCAATCCCTCTTTCATGAAGCCATTTAACCTGCGGATAAACAGGTGCTGTACCTACGCCGCCTGCCACAAATAAAATCTTCTTTTTCTTTAACTCTTCAATATCCTCATTTACCAGTTCGGAAGGACATCCAAGAGGACCCACAAAATCATGGAAAGAGTCTCCGGCTTTTAAACGGGACATGATCTCAGTTCCTACACCCACAACCTGAAACACAATCGTGACTGTTCCCTTTTCTCTGTCATAATCACAGATTGTAAGCGGGATTCTTTCGGACTTTTCGTCTGTCCTTACAATAACAAACTGCCCGGGATTACAGGCCTTTGCCACTCTTTTTGCTTCCACCACCATGTAATAGATGCTGGAAGTAAGTTCTTTTGCTTCTAAAATCTTGTACATCTTAATTCCCTTTCTTATTTTGTTTTATTTCTGGCTTTGTTATGAATCAGTTAATGGAATAAGTCCCATCTGTCCCTGCTCATCATAGATAAGGCGATTCGGAGTTCCTGTGTATACCTCAACAGCATACATTCTCTCTTCCATTTTTTCATTACCATTTCCATCAACAAAATATTCGTTTAGTATATAATAATAATTTTCGCCGATTTGCACAATAGAATTATATTTAAAAATATATCTTCCTGATACACCGGGAGCATGTCCATTTGTATCAATAAGTACATTTCTTTGCATCAGTGCATTAATCACATTGGAAACAGCCCGGTCTACCGTAACGCTGGTATTCATGGAAAAATTATAACTTCTGCTGACAATTTCACTCTGAACCCCGTCATCGGAAATAACAATAAATTTATAATTGCTTCGCCCTAAAGGCATGCTGATAGGCTCTACATACTTCATGCTGTCCACATTGGGATCGGAACGGTCCGTTGTATAATAAACGGTTCCGTCTTCCGGGATTTCTACTTCGATCATAGTGGGGATCTCATAGCTGCCGCTTTCGGGAATTACCACCGGAGCATCCGGCATAGCTAAGTTAATTTCAAACCAGTTCCTGACGACATTACTCTCTATTCCATAATCATTTACAAAAACAGCATTAACCTGATATCTTCCGGATTCCAGCAAAATCGGTGCAGTATATTTAATACTTGCAGCAGTAGGCGTACTTCCGTCCAGCGTGTAATAAATAGTTCCCGTTGTGTTGGCGTTCAAGCGCAAATAAATGATCTCATCGTAAGTACCGCTTTCATAACTGTATTCAGGTTCAAATGCCATGTATTGCTGAAACAACGTTATGATAGAATCTTCCTTACATCCAATCAGAAGCTCATTAATCTTATCATATTTTCCCTGTTCATGATAGAGGGAAATAATACTATCATATACTTTTTCTACATCATCCGGGTCCGGTTCTCCTCTTTCCAAAAACTTTTCCAAAACTTCTACTGCCTGATCCGTATATCCAATCTCATGATAATACTCTGATCTCAGAAGGGCAATCTGTGCATTGTCTTCATCATTTGAAGCTGCTTTTTCCAATAACTCCAGTGCTTCCTCATATTTTCCCTGCTGTGCATATTTTTTGGCATTCTCAATCTGAAAGGAGGTTGAATAATTAAAGTACATTAAAAGAGTAAATGAGACTGCAATTAAGATAACCGCAATCAAAGATACCATTTTAAAAACCAGCCAGTTCTTCCCTGCCTCTTCTGTCAGAATTTCATCAGACTCTTCCCATTCCTTATTGTTTCCGGCCTCTTCACTTGTCTTACTGCTTTTATTATCAATTTCCTCTGCAACTGTAGAAAGAGTCTCATTTATGCTGTTTTCTATTTCAGGCTCAAAATCAGGAACAATTCTGATCTCCATCCCACACTTTTCACAGTAAAGATGATCCGCCTGAATTTCTTGACCGCAATTGGGACATTTCATACGTGTTCACTCCAAAACTAACAAATTGACTATTTCTGAATATTCACAGACTCCATACAATTATGAAGGAGCATTGCGATCGTCATGGGGCCTACGCCTCCGGGAACAGGCGTAATTGCACTGCAAACAGGTTCCACATCCTGAAAATCCACATCACCACAAAGTTTGTTATTCTCATCTCTGTTAATTCCCACATCAATGACCACAGCGCCATCCTTTACATAATCTCTTGTGATCATTTTGGGTTTACCGATTGCTACGATCAGGATATCAGCTCTCTTCGTCACTTCCTTAATATCTTTCGTTCTGGAATGCGCAACCGTTACCGTAGCATTCTCTCTGAGCATCAAAAGCGCCATGGGTTTACCGACGATATTACTTCTGCCCAGAATCACACATTCTTTTCCTGCGATTTCGATGCCGGAACGTTTCAAAAGCTGGATGATACCTGCCGGTGTACAGGAAACAAATCCGGGCTGACCGATACATAAAGCGCCAACGCTCTGAGGATGAAAACCATCTACATCCTTTTTCGGATCAATTGTTTTGATTACCTTATCTTCGTCAATATGAGAAGGAAGCGGAAGCTGCACCAGAATACCGTTTACATCCTTTCGCTCATTCAGCTCGCGAATCAGGGAAAGCAGTTCTTCCTCACTCGTCTCCTCCGGAAGTTCATAAGAAAGGGACCCGATCCCGATATATTCACAGCCTTTCTTCTTATTGTTTACATAAACCGTGGATGCAGGATTATTGCCAACCTGAATCACTGCAAGGGTAACGGAAATCCCTTGTTCCTTCAGAGCAGCAGCTTTTTCCTTCAGTTCATCTTTTATCTGTAATGAAATTGGTTTTCCATCAATAATCTTAGCCATAGTTGTCCTCCTTAGAATAAACCTGTAATCACACCATTCTCATCAACGTCAATATTAAATGCAGCAGGATTTTTCGGAAGTCCCGGCATTGTCATTACTGCACCAGTGAGAACCACAACAAATCCGGCTCCGGCCGAAACATATACTTCCCTGACATTGATGCGGAAATCCTTTGGACGGCCGAGAAGTGACGGATCATCGGACAGAGAATACTGTGTCTTTGCCATACAAACCGGCAGTTTTCCAAATCCCAGTTCTTCCAGTTTCTTTAACTGCTTCACAGCCGCAGGCGCATAGTCCACACCGTCTGCTCCATAGATCTCCTGTGCCACTTTCTCAATTTTTTCTTTCAGAGAAAGGTCATTCTCATAAAGTACTTTAAAATGGCTTTCCTTATGTTCCAACGTATCAAGAACCTTATTTGCAAGGGCAATACCGCCTTCTCCGCCTTTTTCCCAAACCTCGGAAATTGCAAATTCACAGTTTCTCTCCTCACAGAAATCCCTGACAAAAGAAATCTCTTTCTCGGTATCTGTCACAAAGCTGTTTAAGGTTACCACAACCGGCACTCCATATTTCTGGAGATTCTCAATGTGTTTTTCCAAATTGACAATACCTCTTTGAAGGGCATCCATATTTTCTTTATTTAATTCTGTCTTTGGTACACCACCGTTATACTTCAGTGCTCTCACAGTCGCCACTAAGACCACGGCATCCGGTGCAAGACCTGCCATACGGCATTTGATATCCATAAACTTCTCGGCACCGAGATCGGCACCGAAGCCTGCTTCCGTAATCACATAATCAGCCATTTTGAGTGCTGTCTTTGTTGCTCTGACAGAATTACAGCCATGGGCAATATTGGCAAAAGGACCGCCGTGCACAATGGCCGGAGTATGCTCCAAAGTCTGGATCAGATTCGGTTTTAAAGCATCCTTCAGAAGAGCTGCCATAGCTCCTACTGCCTTTAGATCTGCTGCAGTTACAGGCATACCTTCATAATTATACGCTACCACCATTCTGCCGAGACGTTCCTTCAGATTCTTCATATCGTCAGCAAGACAAAGTACCGCCATGATCTCTGATGCCACCGTGATCACAAAATGATCTTCTCTCACCACGCCGTCTGTTTTTGCGCCAAGACCTACCACTACATTTCTGAGCACTCTGTCATTCATATCAAGGCACCGTTTCCAGACAACAGATCTTGTGTCAATCTGAAGCTCATTTCCCTGCTGAATATGATTGTCAAGCATAGCAGCCAAAAGATTGTTGGCGGATGTAATCGCATGAAAATCACCGGTAAAGTGAAGGTTTAAATCTTCCATGGGAACTACCTGTGCATAGCCGCCGCCGGCAGCTCCTCCTTTGACGCCAAAGCAGGGACCAAGAGAAGGCTCTCTAAGTGCAATTACAGCCTTTTTCCCAAGCTTACCAAATGCCTGTCCCAGTCCTACACTGGTAGTTGTCTTTCCTTCACCTGCAGGTGTGGGATTGATGGCTGTCACAAGAATCAGCTTTCCATCAGGGTTATCCTTAATCTTCTCCATGATATCATCGGATATCTTGGCCTTGTACTTTCCGTACAGCTCCAGTTCATCCTCAGAAATTTGAAGTTGCTTTGCAACTTCCGTAATCGGTTCAAGTACTGCTTCCTGTGCGATTTGAATGTCTGTCTTCATACTTTTCCTCCTCATGCGCCAAATTGATCTACAGGTTTTCCTCTATGTACTGTTCAAATTCTTCCATGCTCATCAGAACCTTACGAGGCTTGGTACCTTCCTCTTCCCCCACAACACCGGCTTCACAGAGCTGATCCATGATTCTTGCGGCTCTGTTAAATCCAATCTTGAAAACTCTTTGAAGCATTCCAATGGATGCTTTATCTTTTTCTATGATAAATTTGCCCGCATCTGTGAAGTAGTCATCTCTTTCAGGAGCTCCCTCTCCGGCTCCCGCTCCGGAGGAAGTCCCCAGATTGGCTATTTTTTCCTGGATATCGTTGCTGTATATATTGCCAAGCTTCTGATTCTTCAAAAATTCCACTACATCAGAGACTTCCTTATCTGAAACAAAAGCACCCTGCACTCTGGCCGGTTTGGTATAACCCTGAGGATAGAAAAGCATGTCTCCTTTTCCAAGGAGCTTTTCGGCCCCGTTCATATCCAGAATCGTTCTGGAATCCACACCGCTGGATACACTGTAGGCTACACGGCTTGGCATATTCGCCTTGATGAGTCCTGTAATGACATCAACAGAAGGTCTCTGCGTTGCAATAATTAAATGAATTCCTGCTGCTCTGGCAAGCTGGGCCAGACGACAAATGGATTCCTCCACCTCACCGGGTGCAACCATCATAAGGTCTGCAAGCTCATCTACTATAATAACGATCTGTGGCATTTTATCCGGTACATTTTCTTCTCCCTTTGTCTGCATTTCCTCCACTTTTTTATTGAAGCCTTTTAAATCCCTGACATTGTAGTCGGCAAATTTCTGGTAACGGTCCGTCATTTCCGCAACGCCCCAATGGAGAGCGGCCGCAGCTTTCTTCGGATCTGTGACGACAGGAATCAGGAGATGAGGGATTCCGTTATAAACACTGAGTTCCACTACCTTCGGGTCAATCATGATCATCTTTACTTCATCCGGCTTCGCCTTATAAATGATGCTCATGATCAATGTATTGATACAAACCGATTTACCGGAACCGGTGGCTCCGGCAATCAGCATGTGAGGCATCTTCCCGATATCCGCAACAACTGTCTTTCCCGCAATATCCTTACCTACAGCAAATGCTATCTTGGATTCAAATTCCTGGAATTCTTTTGATTCCAAAAGGTCGCGAAGAGCAACCGCAGAGTTCTCTTTATTGGGAACTTCAATCCCAATAGCTGCTTTTCCCGGAATCGGTGCTTCAATTCTGATATCTGTTGCAGCAAGATTCAGCTTGATATCATCAGAAAGCCCCACGATCTTACTGACCTTTACGCCCTGTTCCGGCTGAAGCTCATATCTGGTCACCGCAGGTCCCTGGCTGATATCCGTAATGCTTACCTTCACGCCGAAATTCTGAAGTGTCTGTCTGAGTCTCTCTGCTGTTTCCTTTAATTCTGATGAGGAATTTCCGGACTTTGATGTTCCTTTTTTCAAAAGACTCAAAGGTGGAAACACATATTTTCTGACCGGCTTATTCGCCTGCATTTCCTTATACATCTCACCGGTTACAACTGTTCCGACTGCTCCCGAAGAACTGCGAACAGAAGCTGCCGGTTTCTTCTGCTCTGCCACCGGCTTTATCACAGTTCCGGAAGTTCTTATCACATTTGTTTCCATAGAAGATGCGGGTTCTATGTAAGGGTCTTCCTCCTCATCAAACATTCCTGTAATTTCTGACATATCATCGCTATCTTCTTCCTGTTCACCGGTTTCTGCTTCCTCATCCCGGAAAACGCCATGGATCCTGATATTGTCAAAATTATAATTTTCATCTCCGGCTTCACTTTCCGGCACAGCATGCTCAACCTTCTCCTCAAAATCTGTCAGATTGATCTCATGCATATCATCTCTTTCTTTATCATGATGCTGAGATTCGTGGTCCGTCAGTGAGGTATCCATCATAACACCGGTTACTTTTTTGTCCATCCGGAGAATCTTTTCATTTTCCAGTTCTTCTGCCTGAAGCTGCTTCTGCTGCTGTCTGAGGCGCTTTTCTTCCTCCATTTCTTCCCGACGTATCCGAGCTCTCTCCCTGCGGTACTGCGCATCTTCCTTCGTTTTCTCATATACTTTTCTGCCTCCGGATTTCACTCCGGTAACAAAAGACTTGTCCGTAATCACCACAATGGAAATAACGATTCCCACCAAAATGGAAAGAACCGTTCCGATCAGACCAAGGAAATGATAAAACAGATAGGACAGGCTTCCCGCAATCACACCGCCACCGTTTTTGTTCTCACTGCTTAAACTGTAAATTTCTTTGATCTGGTAGCTTTCCGCTGCCGCCGGTCTGCCGGTAAACAGATCAAAGATCATACCAACCAATAAAAAGAGAACAATTCCCGCCACCAGCTTTCTGACGGCGATGGAATTTCCGCTGTTGACCATTCCAAAGGCAATCATGATAAAAAATACAATAGGAACGGCATAAGCTGTGAGCCCGAAAATACCGAACATAATACTGCTGATGGTATTGCCTGCCACACCGATCACGCCAAAATTACATAAAAACAGAAATACGCACACGGCAAGAAGGGCAATCAGCAGTATTTCATTTCTGATTGCCGTATCCATAGGCTCACTGTTTCTTGTATTCCTGTTATTTTGTGTTGATTTTTTCTGATAATTTCTGCCGGATGAACTGCTTCTTTTTGAAGAGGAGGAGCTTCTTGCGGCAGAACTTCTCTTAGTCTGTGCCATACTGTTAAACCCCTTCAGTACTCATAAAGTACTTACATAATCTTATATAGTATAGCATTTTCAGTTCTTCTTGTCACCCTTAAGATTTTTGCTTTTTTTCGCTTTAGACTCATCTCTTCTATCTATCAGTTGATGAAGTTTCGCCATCGCTTCCCTGATACCGCCGGTTTCGTCTATTATCCCTTCATCCACCGCCTCTTCCCCCACAAGGATTGTTCCAACATCCTTCGTCAGTATTTCCGTCTCCATCATCAGCTTTTCAAAACGGTTTCTGCTGATTTCGCAATGACTGCACACAAACCCTGTAATCCTGTCCTGGATCTGCTTAAAATAATCAAAGGTCTGAGGAACTCCGATCACCATACCATTCATACGTACCGGGTGAATTACCATAGTGCCGGTAGGAACAATAAAAGAATAATCTGTACTGACAGCAATGGGAACGCCGATAGAATGGCTTCCACCGAGTACCAGGGACACAGTAGGTTTACTTAAGGATGCTATCATTTCCGCTATGGCAAGTCCGGCTTCCACGTCTCCTCCCATCGTGTTAAGCAGTACCAGCACACCATCAATATCTTTACTGTCTTCAATCGCCGCAAGCTGAGGCAGGATATGCTCATATTTTGTGGTTTTGGAATTGCTTCCAAGATTGTCATGCCCTTCTATTTCCCCAATGATCGTTATCAGATGAATGGAATTGGACCTGCTGTTTTTATCGAGCGTCACCTGACCTGTTTCCTCTATTCTTTCATTTCTTAATTTTTCTTCTTCCACCTTTTTATTTGACATGTCTCCACCTCATTTATTCCATTATATTTTTTTGTTGATTTCCGTAAGAACAAAATCCGGATGCTTTTGCATCTGTACCAAACGTCGACACGCTCTGCGTATCGTCTTATTGGATGAAAAAGAAGGACTGAATATTCAGTCCTTCTTAGTATGTTTTCTCTGTGATATTTTATACTGATTTAAAGATTTCTTATATATCAAAATCGTCATCTTCCTTAATTTCGATATCAAAATCATCTTTTTTATCCAGTTCAAAATCAAGTGTTCTTTTCACATGCTTTTTCGGTAAAGGCAATGGATTATCCAGATATTTGACCTGTTTCTTTTCTTTTTTCTCTTCCACTTTTCCGTCCTCCGGCAAAGGAGCCATCTCCTTTTCTATATCCTTTTCTTCTGATTCTTTCCTCGAAACAGCTTTTAAGATGATCTCCAATACTGCCCCGGCACATATGGCAATCATAAGTCCCAGAGGAAGCCAGAGTTCCAAATCCTGAAAACGACCATTATCAAATCGAAAGAGTCTATCCTTCCACCAAAGGAATTGTTCCTGAATATACAAGCCGGTTACACCTGTATATTTCATCAAAGTGGCATAACCACCCGAAAGCATACCTGCCGCCAGAATGATCATTTCTGAGGGAAGGGGCATCATTTCACGATTTTTATCATCTTCTGCATCCTCTTCATCTTTTAAAAGACTTTCCATAGCAGATGACTTTTCCCATATATTCCTCTTCTCAATGATAAAAGACATATTCATGAAAAGGGCATAGACAAGAAATAATAAAAGAAGAAATCCCATAATATGCCAGATACAGACCATGCCGATCAAAAAGCCCATCAGCACCAGATAGATTTCATCCGTATTTTTCCGATACCAGCCTTTTACTCTTGTTTTTTGGGCGAATATTCCTATCAAAAAAAACAGGAATGACCACCAGAATAAATAAAAGTTTTCCGGTGTCACCGCGAAGATGCCCTTTATAAGCCATGGATTCACTGCAAAAAAAGCACTTTCAAAAAGAGCGGCAGCTTTTCCAAAAAGAAGTCTGCAACCAAAAAACAGAAAGAAGAATGAAACGACCTGAAGCAAAATATGATACCATGCAACTACTGTCAATCTGTTTCCCACAAACTTAAATACATTTGACAAACTCTCCGAATATGCAAAGGCAACTCCTGATGTCATGACAGGAGCCATCGATTTTTCCTGTATGGCAGAGAACTCAAAAAAATGCATGTCATCTGTAACAGGCATCTTTCCT
Organism: Lachnospiraceae bacterium; assembly: GCA_017622575.1. Taxonomy (GTDB): domain Bacteria; phylum Bacillota; class Clostridia; order Lachnospirales; family Lachnospiraceae; genus Suilimivivens. The sequence goes on along the minus strand of JAGAQU010000082.1, from coordinate 65,088 downwards.
GAAAACAATAAAAATATTCTGATCCCCATTCCTATGGCAAAGCACAGGAAAATCAGTATCGTTTCTTTAACAGGTATCGTTTTTTTATTCATCCCAATTGTGGTACACTGCCTGTACATCATCATCTTCATCAAGCAAATCAAGAATTCTGTTCAGATTCTTAACAGCCGTTTCGTCCGTAAGCTCTACATAATTCTGTGGAATCATAGTAACCTCTGCAGATACGGCAGTAATTCCACCATCCTGAACGGCTTTCAAAACAGTATCAAAAGCATCCGGATCCGTGAGAATTTCATAGCTGTCCTCTTCTTCAGAGAAGTCTTCTGCTCCTGCGTCCAGCGCCATCATCATAAGTTCATCTGCATCGCCGTCAAATTCTTCCTTGTCAATGATGATCTGTCCCTTTTTGTCAAACATAAATGATACGCAACCGGGTGTTCCTACATTACCGTTTCCCTTGGTAAAAGCATTTCTTACATTTGCTGCCGTTCTGTTCTGATTGTCCGTCAAAGCATCGACAATAATGGCGATTCCGTTAGGACCATAGCCTTCATATGTAACATACTTATAATTGACATTTCCGGCATCTCCTGCAGCCTTTTTGATCCCTCTGTCTATGGTGTCGTTCGGCATGTTGTTTGCCTTAGCTTTGGCAATAACCTGCGCAAGCTTGGAATTGTTGGAAGGATCAGGTCCTCCCTCCTTGACTGCTACCGCAATTTCTCTTCCCAAAATGGTAAATATCTTACCCTTTGCGGCATCGTTCTTCTCCTTTTTATGCTTGATGTTTGCGAATTTTGAATGTCCTGACATTTTAGTTAGTCTCCTTCTTTGTTTCTTCTTTATCAGCCAGTTTAGTCACAAGAACGGTTTTGATCATTCTGTTCTCAACCGACAATATTTTAAAATTATAACCGTCTACATCAATGGAAAACTCCTCGTTTTCCTCCGGAATCTTGTCCATTTTAGAAATCAGGAAGCCGTTTAAAGTTTCAAACTCCTGTTCACCGAAAGAAATTCCGAATTTTTCTTCCAGTTCATCCAGCTTTACCATTCCTTCTATTATGTACTCATTTTCATTTTCCGTTTTCTCGATGTACTCCTCATCCTCATCATATTCGTCCATGATGTTGCCCACAATTTCTTCCAGAATATCCTCCATTGCCAAAAGCCCCGACGTCTGCCCGTATTCATCCACCACAATGACCATCTGTGTTTTGGTCTTTTGCATGATACGAAACAAATCTGCTATATTCTTGGTCTCCGGAACAAACATGGCTTTTCGCAAAAGACCCTCAATTTCTCCTACGGGAAGACTTAGATTACTTTCTGTTCTATGTGCGCGCATGGCATCTCTGAAATGAAGAATTCCTACAATATGATCAATGTTTTCATCATATACAGGAAATCGGCTTTTACTCTCATTCAGCATGTAGTCAAGGGCATCGGCAAGTGATGTATTCTGGTCAATCGCAACGATATTAGATCGGTTCGTCATAATATCCTTGGCTTCTTTGTCCCCAAATTCAAAAATGTTGGTGATCATTTCGGCTTCTGTCTCATGAAGTACACCCTGTTCATGTCCTTCATTCACCATTGAAATGATTTCTTCTTCCATTCTGTCTGAATTGTCGTCTCCATGAATGCCAAGTTTACGAAAAATTTTATTTTTCATTCACTGACCCATCTCCTTTGTCTAAACGCAGAATATCACGATAAAATATACCATTTTCTGCTTCAGCCGTCAAGTTTTCCCGCTTTTCGCCTATGTAGTAAGCTCCAGGCTGATCATCAGGCCCTTATTGACCTTCTGCATAATATCATCATCCAGATGACAGACTTTATCCTTCAGACGCTGCTTGTCAATGGTTCTCAATTGTTCCAGCAGAATCACTGAATCCTTCACCATATCATATTTCCCCGCACTCAGTTCTATATGCGTAGGAAGCTTTGCTTTATTCATCTTGGAAGTGATTGCGGCACAGATGATCGTAGGGCTGTGTCTGTTTCCCACATCATTCTGTACAATCAGAACCGGTCTGATTCCGCCCTGCTCTGAACCAACCACAGGCCGTAAATCCGCGTAGTAAATATCCCCTCTTCTCATTTTTACACATCCTTCATTCTAAATGTTCTACTAGTGCTAAGTCTTTCCATTTATTTCTGAAGGTATACAGAACGCGATCAAAAATCCTCATAATAATCCTTTGTGGAAAGGATTTTCCCGCCTTTTTCATAAACTCTCGGAATCCTCTTGCCAAGATCACAGGCAAGCTCATAATTAAATCTTCCCGAAAGGTCTCCCAATTCTTCCATGGTGATCTTTTCACTGCCGTCATTTCCGATCAGGGTAACGAGATCTCCCTCTTTTACATTCTCTATCCGGGAAATATCCACCATAAACTGATCCATACAGATTCTTCCGAGAACAGGCGCTTTCTGTCCATGGATCAGAACATATCCTTTTCCGGAAAGTCCTCTTGGGTAACCGTCTCCATAGCCTACGGGAATTGTAGCAATCTTCATTTTCTCCGGAGCTACAAAGGTACCGCCGTAGCTCACCGCTGTCCCCGCCTCAATCTCTTTGATATAGACAACATGACTGTAAAGAGAAAGAATCGGTTTTAATGCTACAATATCTCTTCTCACTTCTTTGGAGGGCCATAATCCGTACAAAATAATTCCTGCTCTTGCCACATCCATATCATCCTTGGGAAATTCTATAATTCCGGCACTGTTGTCACAATGCCTGACAGGAATCCGATATCCTGTCTCTTCTTCTATTTTCTCAGTAAAATCACGGAACAATTCATATTGTCTGATAGCAGATGTCTTATCTGTTTCATCGGCCCTCGCAAAATGAGTCAGTATCCCTTCCGTCTCAATGCCTTCTGTGTTAAGCAGTTTTTTTACAAAATCAAGTCCTGTCTCATCCGGTCTGATACCGATACGGCTCATACCTGTATCTACCTTAATATGGACTTTGGCACAAATGCTGCTGTCTTTCTTTCTGAGTTCCATCACTGCCGCAGAAATATCTGCAAGTGTATCCTCCCGGAAGACCACCATCCTCACCTGTTCTTCTATCAGCTTTTTGTAGCTGTAAGGGAACGTATATCCAAGAATCAGAATCGGCTTTTTGATACCGGCTTTTCTTAAAATCAACGCCTCCTCCGCTGTGGCCACGGCAAATCCGAACACCCCTTCAAGCGGTTCAAGTTCTTTGGCAATGGGAATGGCACCATGACCATAACCGTCTGTCTTGATCACTCCTATCACTTTTGTGTGTTCAGGCAGGTTTTGTTTGATATGGATTACATTTTCCCTGACCGCATCAAGATCCACTTTTGCATAAACTCTCTGATAATCTTCCCGCATTTTTATTACCTCTTTTCTTCTGTCAACACGCCGCAGATTTCCTCAACAAGATCGGAAGCAATCATCCCGCGACGGCTTTTCCTTTTTGATGCACTTTCACCCGCAATTCCATGAAGACATGTTCCCACACAAGCTGCTTCAAAGGGTGATAGCTGTGTCAATAATCCTCCAATAATACCTGCAAGAACGTCGCCGCTTCCCGCAGTCGCCATACCGTCATTTCCCGTCAGGTTCATATAAACCGTCTCTGATTCAGGACCAGCCACAAGAGTGACTGCATCCTTGCCAACCACAATACATCCATACTCCTGCGCCATCTTGATCACATTTTCTCTCGGCGCATCTTTATATTCTTTCATGGTACACCCGCATAATCTCACAAATTCACCGGGATGAGGTGTCATGATAATCTTTTTTGTCTCATAATTCCTGACCTTTTGCTTTAAAGAATCATCCTCCGCAATCAGATTAAGGCCATCCGCATCAATCACCATGGGAAGTTTCCCCTGCTCAAGCGCTCCGGAAAGTAAAAGCTTGGCATTCTCACTCTTTGAAAGGCCGGGACCTATTACGACCAGATCCGCCCACTCCAAGGCTTCATCAACCTGCCTCATATCCGGTACTTTTCCATAAGTATAAAGTAGAGCCTCCGGCAGCGTCCTCTGGATGATACTGCGGTTTGCGGAAGGTGATATGATCTTTACCATACCGGCACCGCAGCGCAGGATGCTTCTGCCGCACAGAATCGCGGCACCCGCCATATTCATGCTTCCGGCAATCAGAAGTACTTTTCCGAAAGTCCCCTTATTACCGGAAGGATCACGTGCCGGAAGAAGCTGTCTCATCTCTTCTGCGCCAAACGAAAAATAAGATGGCCTCTTTTCGGAAAGGAACTGCTCCGCAATACCGATATGTCTGACAAAAAGCTTACCCGTCTTTTCTTTTCCCGGATAAAAATAATGTCCTGCCTTTCCATATTCAAAGGCTATGGTAATATCGGCCTCCACACAGCAGCCAAGAATCTGTCCTGTATCTGCGCTTATCCCTGAAGGAATATCGACAGAAATAACCATGGCACCTCTTGCTTTCAGGGCACCGATGTCTTTCACGGCTTTCTCATACACACCGGCAATATTTCTCGAGAGTCCTGTTCCAAATAAACTGTCTATAACAATATCATATTCCGCTTGCGGCAATTTGCTCAAAATGGATAACCCGAGATTGCGGATAATCGAAATCTGCGTTTTTGCTTCCTCACTTACCCTGCTCTCATCACCGACCAGATAAAAGGTTACATCTATTCCTCTCTGGGAAAGAATTCTTCCGACAGCAAGTCCATCTCCACCGTTGTTTCCGGTTCCCGCAAACACAATAATCCTTGATATTTTCTTTGCATTTCTCCATATAATGTCTGCTGTCTCCAATGCTGCCCGCTCCATGAGCACAAGCGCCGGAATTCCAACCTTTCTGATGGTGGATTCATCATAAGATTTCATTTCTTCAGATGTTACAATATATTGCATGGAGTCCTCCTATCATTTTCTGCTCAATATGATAAGCTCTCTCATCATCTGTTAACCGCTGTATGCAAAAAATGCGTCATGTCTCATAAACAAAAAGACTATGACGCATGCTGCTATTCCTTGTTTTGCTGATTCAGATATTCAAGATCAAACATATCGATCACGTCAGGTCCAAATACGTTATGCATGTAAGTATAAATATCCTGATTCATTTGTTCCTGCTCCTGTTTTCTGATCAAACGTTTCTTTAATTCCACTCTGACAGAAGAAATCCATTTGGAAGTCTCGTCAATTTCCTCTTTATTTCTTTTCAGGGTATCGTAACAGATTTCCATGGTTTTGATCATCAGTTCTTTATTGACCCTGTCGATTTCCCTGGGGAGTTCCATCAGCTGATCCTCATATTCCTGTGTCTTTTCGTTACACTCATTGATCAGCTTTGTGTTTTCTTCCAGTTTCTTTTCCGCATTCTTATCTTTGCCACCGGTAGCTTCATCCGCAAGATGCACAATTTCACCCATCAGCCTGTTTTTTAATTTCTTAAGCTCCTTGATCTCGGTATTGGCCTTTCCCTGCTTCTTTAAAAGAGTGTTGAGTTCATTCTCCAGCCTCTTTAATTCACGGTCAGGTTCTGCTTTTGTAAAAAGCTGATGCCACTTATTGTCAAGTGTCAGCACCGGAATCTTTCTTCCGCTCAGTGCCGGCTTAAATACTTCATCCGTTCTCGACATGATTACCATCCTGTTCATATCTGTTGATATTGTAGGTAAGCTTCATCAAACTGTCTGACAAGTGAACATTTTCCACCTGAATATTCTTCGGGACATTCAGGTCCACATGTGCAAAGTTCCAGATTCCCTTGATTCCGTCCATTACAAGCTGCTCTGCCACAGCAACGGCACTTGTCTTGGGAATTGTCAGTACAGCAATATCAATATTGTTGTCCTTCACAAAGTCGGACAATTCCTCTATGGGTTTTACTTCCATTTCACGTATTTTTTTACCGTATAAAGAAGGATTATTGTCAAACATTCCTTTAAAAAGAAATCCTCTTCTTTCAAAGTTCATATAGTTTGCCAGCGCCTGTCCTAGATTTCCTGCCCCGATAATGATCAGATTATGCTTTTTATCAAGTCCCAGTATCTTACCGATTTCTTCATAAAGATACTCCACCTTATAGCCGTAACCCTGCTGACCAAAACCGCCGAAATTATTGAAATCCTGACGAATCTGGGAAGCCGTTACCTTCATGATATCACTTAATTCCTGAGAAGAGATACGTTCAATCCCCTCATCCTTCAGTTCACCCAAATATCTGAAATATCTTGGCAGTCTGCTGATCACTGCCTGTGAGATCTCCTTGCCTTCCACCTTTAACTTCCCCCATATGGTTCTTTCAATAAAATTATAATAGCTCACTGTTAAAAAAATGTCAATTGACAGAACCTTTTTCAAACGATAAACTGAAACAGAATAATGACCAGACAAAAAGGATGTGAAAGTATGATTTTATCCTGTCAAAATATATCAAAATCTTTTAATGAAAAAAGTATTTTAAACGACGTTTCTTTTCATATTGAGGATCACGACAAAGCAGCAATCGTCGGTATCAATGGTGCCGGAAAGACTACGCTTCTTCGCATTATCACAGGCGAAATGACTGCCGATACCGGCATTGTTACTCTGGCAAAAGGAAAAAGCTTTGGTTATCTCGCCCAAAATCAGAATGTAAACAGCGAAAACACCATCTATGATGAATTGCTGAGTGTCAAAGCTGACGTGATTGCTCTGGAAAAGCAACTCCGTGAAACAGAAATAGCCATGAAAACCGCTGATGAAGAGGCACTAAATCAGCTTATGGAAAGCTATACCAGGTTGAATCACGCTTTTGAGCTTGCCAATGGCTATGCTTACAAAAGTGAACTTACCGGTGTGTTAAAAGGACTGGGCTTTGCGGAGGACGAATTTGATAAACCCATATCCACTCTCTCCGGCGGCCAAAAGACAAGGGTCGCTCTTTCAAAACTCCTTTTATTAAAACCGGATCTTATCATTTTGGATGAGCCCACAAACCACCTGGACCTAAACTCTATTACCTGGCTCGAAAATTATCTTCTGAATTACAAAGGTGCCGTTCTGATTGTATCTCACGACCGATATTTTCTTGACAGGATTGCAAACAAAGTTATTGAGATTGACCAGACAAAGGCAACTTCTTTTACCGGTAACTACTCCGATTATGCTGTCAAGAAAGAACAGCTCCGCATCGCTGCCCTGAATGCCTACATGAACCAGCAGCAGGAAATCAGACATCAGGAAGCGGTTATCGAAAAGCTGAAAAGCTTTAATCGCGAAAAATCTATCAAACGGGCGGAAAGCCGCGAAAAAATGTTGAACAAAATTGAGGTTTTGGAAAAGCCTACTGCCGCAAGAACAGATATCCATATGGTCCTGACACCCAAATGTACCAGTGGAAATGATGTTCTTCACATAGAGGGTCTCTCCAAATCCTTCGGCTCTCTTTCGCTGTTTCATGATATTGATATGGATATCAAGCGGGGTGAGCATGTTGCCATCATCGGAGATAACGGTACCGGGAAAACCACAATCTTAAAGATTATCAATGGCATTCTGGAAGCTGACAGTGGCATTATCACCCTGGGGACCAATGTACATATCGGATATTATGATCAGGAACACCATGTACTTCATCCAGAAAAGACTCTTTTTGAAGAGATTTCGGATGACTACCCTTCTCTCACCAATACAGAGATCCGAAATACTCTCGCCGCTTTTCTTTTCACGGGCGATGACGTATTTAAACAGATCCGTGATCTGAGTGGTGGAGAACGAGGACGTGTTTCCCTCGCCAAGCTTATGCTTTCGGAATCTAACTTTTTGATTCTCGATGAGCCTACCAACCATCTTGATATTATGTCAAAGGAAATTCTCGAGGACGCCTTAAATGCCTATGAAGGCACCGTCCTGTATGTTTCCCACGACCGTTACTTTATCAACAGAACTGCTACCCGCATTCTTGATCTGACCGGGCATAAACTCATCGGCTATCTTGGAAATTATGATTACTATCTGGAAAAGAAGGAATCACTGGAACAAGCATTTCTTACCAAAGACGCCTCTATTGTCAAAACAGAGCAAACGCCCTCCGTGCAGAAGCTCGACTGGCAGGCAAAAAAGGAACAACAGGCCAAGCAAAGGAAAAAGGAAAATGACCTGAAAAAATGTGAAAATGAAATCACCTCTTTAGAGGAAAAAAGCCGTCTTCTTGATGAACAGATGGCTCTTCCTGAAAATGCCACCAATGTGTCAAAGCTTCAGGAGCTTACAAAAGAAAAAACTGATATCGAGGGAAAACTGACAGCCCTTTACGATATCTGGGAGGAGCTTAGTCTCTCCTGAGCTTCCCAAAACCCGGATAAAAAAACGTTGAAAGCCTATAAGGCTTCCAACGTTTTTCTGATTTCTTTGATAAAATTCTCACTGTTTAATACTGTTACATCCTTTAAGGATGTGATCAGTGCCAGATCCTTGGTCATTTTTCCATCCTCGATGGTCTTTAAGGTCGCTTTCTCCAATTTGTCGGCAAATTCGGCCAGTTCACCGATTCCGTCAAGCTCTCCGCGCTTGCGCAATGCTCCTGTCCATGCGAAAATGGTCGCCACAGAGTTTGTAGAGGTCTCCTCACCTGCAAGATGCTTGTAATAATGTCTCTGAACAGTTCCGTGTGCCGCTTCATATTCAAACACTCCGGAGGGGGAAACAAGAACAGATGTCATCATAGCCAGTGAACCGAAGGCAGAGGACACCATATCACTCATCACATCTCCGTCATAATTCTTGCATGCCCAGATGAAACCGCCTTCCGCTTTCATGACGCGGGCTACTGCATCATCTATCAGCGTATAAAAATAAGTAATTCCCGCTTCTTTAAATTTATCGGCATATTCCTTTTCATAAATTTCCTGAAAAATATCCTTAAAATTGTGATCATACTTCTTGGATATGGTGTCTTTGGTGGCAAACCACAAATCCTGTTTCAGATCAAGTGCATAATTGAAGCATGCCCTTGCAAAACTTGTAATAGACTTATCTGTATTATGTATTCCCTGAATGATACCACTTCCCGTAAAATTATGGATCAGTTCTCTTGTTTCCGTTCCATCCTCCGCGGTAAATACAAGTTCGGCCTTTCCGGACCCAGGCACCTTGATCTCTGTATTCTTATAAACATCTCCGTACGCATGGCGGGCAAGAGTGATGGGTTTTTTCCAGTTTCTCACACAGGGTTCAATTCCCTTTACAATGATCGGCGTTCTGAAAACCGTGCCATCCAGAATTGCCCTGATGGTCCCGTTGGGGCTTTTCCACATTTCCTTAAGATTGTACTCTGTCATTCTCGCTGCATTTGGTGTAATGGTAGCACACTTAACAGCTACACCGTATTTTTTGGTGGCTTCCGCACTTTCCACCGTAACCTTATCATCTGTCGCATTCCGATGCTCCAGACCAAGATCATAATATTCTGTCTTAAGATCAATATAAGGCAAAAGCAGTTCGTCCTTAATCATTTTCCACAGAATTCTGGTCATTTCGTCCCCATCTATTTCCACTAATGGGGTGGTCATTCTAATTTTTTCCGCCATTTTTTTCTTCCTTTCCATTTTCGTTTATTTTATTCGCTCTTATAAATATCGTACAATCCGTTTTTTACCATATTATCATAGGCATTGTTCATATGCATGTTGGCAAGCCTCTGCGCTTCATCCGGATTTTTTGCTTTAATCGCCTCCATGATCTGTCTGTGTTCCTCGTTTGAGGCAATTCCTCTTTCCTTTGTAGAAAGTGTTTTTTTACGAATCCTCATCACATACTGATGAAAATCCTGCAACAGCTTTTCCAGCATTTTGGAGTCACAGGCTTCATATAAAATATGGTGAAATCTGTTATCCAGCTCCGTCATCTGCTCCATATGTCCTTTAGACGCATGAAAGCTTGCAAGATAAACATTCTCTTCCAACTCCTCAAGCTGTTCTTCCGTAATATTCTCCGTTGCAAGTCTTGCACACATTCCCTCAAGGGAGGAGCGGATCATATAAATATCTTTCACATCCTTAGCGGTAATGCCGGTCACATAAGCCCCTTTATTGGGGACAATCTGAATCAGTCCCTCCAGTTCCAACTGTCTGAAGGCTTCTCTGACCGGAGTTCTGCTAACCCCCAGTTCCTCACCGATGGCCACTTCCTTAAGCTCCTCATGGTCCTGATACTTTCCACTTAAGATATCTTCCCTCAGCTTGTTAAAAACTCTGCCTCGAAGTGAATATTTATCTGTCACTTCTTTTTTTACATCATAACTGCTCATTTGAATTTTTATTTTCCTCTCTTCTCCTAACCGATTGTTGTATCCAGCCTTTTGCACACAAGTGCAATCTGCTCAATCAGCTCTGCATCAGTGATTACTGTCACTCGACCTTCATCGTACTGTTTGTCCACCCATTTCTTAATCTCTGCCACTACAGGGCTCGACTTATCAAGCTGCTTGTCCTCTTTCAGTTTGAAATAAGTGTTGATCCAGTGGGCAATTCCCGCAAGTCCCGATGTATTGGACACTGCACAGAGCACAGGTCTGTTCAGGAATTTGTCCGTATCAAATATATTATAAATTTCTTCATTTTTCAGAAGGCCGTCGGCATGAATCCCCGCTCTTGTCACATTAAAGTTCTTTCCGACAAAGGGAGTTCTCTCAGGGATATGATAACCGATCTCCTTTTCATAATACTCGGCAAGTTCTGTAATCACAGTGGTGTCCATACCGTTTAAATCACCTTTCAGCTGTGCGTATTCAAATACCATAGCTTCAAGCGGTGTATTTCCGGTTCTCTCGCCGATACCGAACAGTGATGTGTTGACACCCGAACAACCATAAAGCCATGCTGTCGTAGAATTGACAACCGCTTTGTAGAAATCATTGTGACCATGCCATTCAATCAACTCATGAGGAACGCCTGCGTGAGTATGTAATGCATAAATAATACCTTGTACACTTCTCGGGATAACGGCGCCGGGATAGTTCACACCATATCCCATAGTATCACAGGCACGTACCTTAATCGGAATCTTATATTCCTCCATCAGCTTCATCAGTTCCAGACAGAAAGGAACCACATAACCGTAAATGTCTGCACGCGTAATATCTTCCAGATGGCATCTGACGCTGATACCTTCCTCCAGACAATCCCTGACAACGCTTAAGTAGTGCTCCATTGCCTGTCTTCTTGTCATTTTCAGTTTCAAGAAAATATGATAGTCGGAACAACTTACCAGAATGCCGGTTTCCTTCATGCCGATTTCCTTGACAAGCTTAAAGTCTTCTTTGCTTGCACGTATCCAACTGGTAACCTCAGGAAATTTATATCCCCGTTCCATACACTTATAAACAGCATCTCTGTCCTTCTTACTGTAAAGAAAAAATTCACTGGCCCGGATCATCCCGTTGGGACCCCCCAGCCTGTGAAGATAATCATATATCTTTACAATCTGTTCCGTGGTATAAGGAGCTCTCGACTGCTGTCCATCACGAAAAGTGGTATCCGTGATCCAGATATCCTTCGGCATGTTATGCGGAACGATTCTGTCATTAAAAGGGATCTTCGGAACTTCCGAATAAGGGAACATGTTGCGGAATACATTGGGTTTCTCCACATCATCCAATATATACATATGCTCTTCTATCTCAAGCAGATTATTTTTAGAATTCAGCGTAACCGGTCTGTCCATAAACATTTCATTCTCTGGTGCCATTACTATCTCCTCCTTGAATCGTTATCCTGTCTCATCCTTTTTGCAGATTCTGCAAAATGATTTCGTGTATAATTGTATACAACGGAACAAGTTATGTCAATAAGGAATTTATCTGAATCATGCCTGCCCCCTGTTTATTCCACGGTTCCTTCAGATCCTTTGCCGTTTTGATCACTTTTTTCTTTGCCTGTTCATTCGAATAAAAAGGATATTTCTGCAAAAGCAACGCCATACCGCCTGCTACAATAGGAGTAGCCATGGAAGTCCCGCTCTTTTTTACATAAGCATTTTTGAAGCGAAATCCCCTCTTCTCAAAAAATGCATTACAAGACATAATATCTGTTCCCGGAGCCACAATGTCCGGCTTTTTTACATCAAAAGGACTTGGTCCTCTGCTGGAATAGCTTTCACAAAGATTTTCTCTTTCTCCGAAATATCCACCTTCATTACACCCTACTGTAATCACATTTTTCCTTGCTCCAATAGGAGAAATTGTCATTGCACCCGGTCCTTTATTTCCTGCCGCGCATACGACGATCAAACCACACATCCATGCTTCATCCACCAAACGAAGCAGCGTATCCATCCTTTCTTTTCCTGCCGCCTCTCCCATACCAATAGAGATGTTTAAGATACGAATATCATAATTTTTTCTGTTCTTCATAACCCATTCTATACCACTTGCCATGCTTTCAATAATGCCGTCTCCTTTATAATCAAGGACTTTTCCCACTACCAGTCTGCTCGCGGGGGCTATCCCCTTATATTTACCTTCGGACAATCTGCCGCTGCCACACATGCAGCCCGCCACATGTGTTCCGTGTCCGCTGTCATCATAGGGATCATGTCTTCCATTTACAAAATCGCGAAACGCGATGAGTCTGTTATCAAAATCAGGATGGCCTGCAATTCCCGTGTCAAGCATGGCAATTGTCACACCATTTCTCCCACAGGATTTTTGCAGTTCATCGCTGCATCCAATCTGTTCTCTGACCCGAAGCATATAAAAAACTCCCGGCTTTTTCTTTATCTTATGCCGGGAGTTCCTATTCCGTTATTCTCTTTTTTCCGTTCTATATGATTTTCCCTTGTAAAAAAACAGTGAAGCAGATGCTGCCAAAAGACCAAGTGCAAAAATCCATTTGGGATGGATGGGGTCACCCGTATCCGGTGTATCGTCTTTATTGCCTGAAAGAGTGACAAGAGCCTTTCCATCACTGACCACACCCTGTCCACCATATCCCGAATAGCGGTAAAGCCCATAAGGGGAAAAATGCTTTGTCACAAATTGAATATAATCGCCATCTTCCAAATTAACAATCTGAAATTCCACTGCTTCCAGCTGTCCGTCACTGTCAAGAGTCACCAGATGAAGTCCTTCATCCGAAAGCCCCTCCGGCTTTGGAATCTGTATGGTAATATACTGCTTTCCGAGCTTTGTGATAGGAATTTCACCGGTACTGTCATACAGAGAAATATCAAATCCGAGAAGACCGGACGGTTCTCTTCCTCCGTAAAGCTCACTGTATGCTGCAGCGATTCTGTCAGATGCATCCTTGGAATCGGAAATTCTGAGTACATAGCTTTCTCCGTTTCCCGGCATGGTAGCCAAAGTATTTACGCCGTCAGCAGGAACATTAGCGCTTTCTATTTTAATTGATATACCGCTTTCAGCTATCTGTTCTGCTCCTTTTGATAGATCTGAAAGCAGATTTCCTGATCCATCCACCACGAAACCATGAAAACCATAACTTCCGTTTTCAAGAACGGTTCCCTCAAAAGATAGATTCTGTCCCGGTACCACTGCTGTTTTACAGTGATCAAAAGCATAGGTTCTGCTTTCCTCATTGGAAAGGCGACCGGAATTCTCTCCCATAATCAATTTGGGAAGTTCCGTCCCTTCAAAGATCACCGTATCCGTACCTCCGGGACAATCATAAGCTCCAAGGCCGATCTCCTCAACAGATGCCGGAATTACGATCTTAGAAAGGGGACAATCCTGAAATACTCTGTCGCAGATTTTTACAAGCGAAACACCGCCGTTTACTGTCTTTAAATTCTTACAGCCACTAAATGCAGCCTCACCGATCACCGTAACGGAATCAGGAATATTTACCGCCGTGATTCCCATATGATCCTTAAATGCCTCCGCTCCAATCTGCTTTACCGAAGCAGGTATGTTTACCACACTGTCCGTACCGGAATAGGCGATCAGAATTCCGTCTCCCACAACAACAAAAGGCGAGCCCGTATTGCTAAGCTGAGCAGACAGCCATGGCGTCTTTTCAAATGCATTTGCCTCTATCTCCCGTACACCGGACGGAATCGTTACATTTGTCAGATCATCACAATGATAAAAAGCTCCGTAGCCTATTTTTTTCACACTATCCGGTATCACCACGTCATTAAGCCCCGATCTTGCAAACGCAAAGTCTCCTATTTCCGTAATGGTATCATCAATCTCATATTCTTTCAGCTCACCATCCTGATAATAGGCCTGGGAGGCAATTTTATTCCCAACCACCGTATATTTGGGAAAGTCTTTACCTTTTGTTGCATTATCGGAAAGCAGATTACTGATCGTCACGCTTTCTTCACTTTCCTGCTCCGATGAGGCCAATGCATTTTTCATCGTACCTGAGCCAAGGTCTATGGTTAGCGTATTCCCCGATGATACACTGGCTCTGCCATTGTCAATAAAAACAACTGCCCGTCCCGCCACAATGCTGGTCTGACCAAGAATGCTCCCGGAAGTACTTGCTGAAACAGTAAATGGGGAAAGCGGAAGTTCTGTTCCCGTTCCTTCCGGAGTCACTGTTGCTTCCGGTGTGGGTGTGCTTTCAGTGCCCTCGTTATCGTTGCCGGGCTGTCCAAGCTCCTGCGCCGGAACCATCCGGGAATCCTGCACATCCTCATATTCGATTTGATCCACTTCCTCCGAAGCATGAAAAGCATCTGCAAATTCTGCGCTGTAGGTTCCCGGTGTAGCCTTAAATTTCACGCCGCTGCATCCGTCAAAAGCAGAATCATGGATATGATTCATGGAGTCCGGCAGCGTAACCTCCTGTAAATTCACACAATCTTCAAAAGTTTTTGCTTCAATACTTCTGACAGGAAGCGGAATATCAACGCTCTTCAAATTAATACAGTTGGAAAAAGCATAGGCAGGTACACTGTTTAAGCTGCTGTCCAAAGTAACATGTTCCAGATAAGGATTACCCCAAAAAGCATAGGCACTGATCTCTTCCACAGAGGCCGGAAGTGTCAAAGATGTTTTTTCATAATCCGGCATCAGAACATATAAAATCTTTTTCTCATCATCATAAAGGACACCATCGCTATAAGAAAGGTACGGATTATCGTCTGATAATGACACCTCTGACAGCTGGCTACAACCGGCAAATATTCCGCTTCCGATTTTCTTAAGTGACGCTCCCAGACTGACATTTTTAAGAGACTTATTATTGCTGAAAGCAGCGGTTTCTATCTCTGTCACGGAATCTCCCACTTTAACAGTCCGCAGATTATCACAGTCCGCAAATGCACGGTAATCGATTTTTTCAACATCTCCGTCTATGGTAACCTTGACCAGATTATCATTACCCGCAAAGGCTTCCTCACCGATTTCCTTTACACCATCGGGAACAGACACGACTTCCGCCGTGCCTGCATATTTCAGTAATTTATTTCCTTCCATTTGAAAATCAGATGCAGTTTCTGACGCCTCTGCATCTGATACAGGAATCTGAGTGACTGCCAATGCCGCTGCAAAAAGCAGTGCACTCAGACTCTTTGCTATTTTTCTGTTCATAGTCAGGTACTCCTATGCCCTCTTAGGCCTAACCACCGCTTTATCTTTCTTAAAGAACAGAATCAAGGAAATACATGCCATTCCGATTGCAAGAAACCATTTGGGATGAATGGGATCGCCCGTCTTAGGTGTTGTATCAATAGTTCCCGTCGTCAAATTTGCCGTATCCACATAAATCACATAAGGTGAGAAATGGGTTGCCGTAAAGTTGATGCAGGGAACACCGTCGATCGTGGTAAATCTTGCACTTAAATCCTCCAGCGATCCGTTTGAAACCGCTGCAATTTTGTTGTTACCCGCATACTGTACCAATTCATCCGGCAAAGGTAATGTAATATTAACGGAAATACCGGAGGTATCTGCTATTTTGGTACGTCCCGTGGAATCATAAAGACTGATATCCATGGGGAAATATTTAATTCTGCTTAAATCGCCATATTTTGCCTGCAAAGCTGCCACTGCCGCATCTGCTGCACTCTGATCCTCCGATACCTTAATAATAAAGTTATCGGTTGCTCCGCTTACAGTTGCTCCCGCAAGACCCGTATTGGAAATGCCGGGCTTTGTCACCTGTACAGTGCTTCCCGAATTCGTGTTAGCTGTAGAGGATCCTCCACTACCGCCTGAACCGCTTCCATTTCCTCCCGTGCTGCCCGATGAACCGCTTCCGGTCTTATAGGTTGCCGTGATTGCCACATTGGCAGCCGGCATGGTAAAGGTTGTGGAAGAGGCATTAGGATTAGCAAATCCTACTCCTGCCGTGGAGGTTGTCCATTTGTCAAAGTTCTGTCCATCTCCCAGGAAGTATGCATTGATCGCTACAATGGCTCCTGCCGGATAACTGCCGCTTCCGCTTCCTCCCGATACAGACACTGTATATTTGGTCACCTCAGGTGACGCAGAAGGTGATGCGGAGGGCGAAGCACTGGATTTGGAATCTGAACTGCTTCCTGAGCCGGAACCGGAGCCGCTTCCACCGGAGCTTGTATTCTTTTCATAATTTGCAACAATGTTCATATCCTTCTCAACTTTGGAAAAGTCTGAAGGCACCCAGCCGATAAATGTATATCCGCTTCTAGTAGGTGATTTCGGCTCAATGGCGGCTTCGCCGTCATTTACCGATTGCTTACTGATAATTGTAGTTCCATCATAATCATAGAAAATAACCTGATGTCTGCTGGCATCACCCGAATTGTCGGTATACAATGCAACAATATTCCTGTCTTCCGTTACGTTATTCCAATCCTGTGACCACTTATCAAAGGTATATCCTTCCCTTACAGGCGGTGTGGGCGGTATTGCACTCTTTCCCTCTTCAATATATTGCACTTCACCGATCGTCGATCCGTCATAGCTTAAGAAAGTTACTGCATAAACATTGGCACCAAATACAGGATACACATCTATATCTCTTGTAACGTTGGTGTAATCTGTCCAGCGGCTGAAAGGATAGCCTGTGTGAGAAGGTGTTTCCGTGGGCGGTACCGCATCTTCTCCGTCTTTGACTTTCACTTTATAGAAAAGCTCCTTATTTGAGGTGTCCGGATAATCAGGGTAATCCCAAAAATATACCATATGCTCAAGATATACTTTTCCATACTCAGGATTGATATACCAGTTTTCCTCCGCTTTTGCATAACGATCTGCTGTAGTTCCCTCAATACATTCAAAAATAATTGTTTGCTGCTTATCATCATTTTTAAATGCATCTCTTGCAATATATGCCTGCGAACCAGGAATCGTAAGAAGCCTAATACCACTATTAATAAATGAATCAGCTTCAATATTTTTTACGGTATCCGGTAAAACAACGGAATTCAAATCATCTGTTTCCTTAAAACATCCTTCCGGGATTGCATCAATCGTTGTAGCAGATAAATCCACTTTTCCTACATCATCACAATCTGCAAAAGCTTCTTCTTTAATTGTGGTCACTCCTGCAAGTTCATCAGGTCCTACCGAATAGGAACCGATACCTCCAACTGCACCTCTACTCTCCAAACACTCTACAATTTCTGTCCCACTTCCCGTATTTCGATAAATAATACCATTATTATAAGCAAAATCAGAATCCAGGCAATTAACTGCCGTCAACTTTTCACAGCCTCTGAAAGGTCGCTTTCCGGTGTCGGTCAAATTTGTGCCGAGAGTTACCGTCTGAAGCTGCATCGTTGTCGGCACTCCGCTTTCAAACTGCACGCTTTCATCATCATCCAAACCATCAAACGCATAGTCATCTATATATATCGGTCCAATAATTGACGCCTCTGTAAGAGAAGTGCAATTCTTAAACGTGTAAGGCTCTATTTCATTTACACCGTTAAGAACCACTCTCTGAATATATGTATCCGGCTTGGATTTCTCCGTTAAAGTTGATTCTCCTGAAGTCTCTTTAATATTATTTACTTTTTCCCAACCGGTTCCTTCATCATTCTCTACATATCCAGAGAATAACCCCGGTTTTATACTGTCAACACTGGTCGGAATTACTACATTCAATGTTGAATTTACAATTGCCATCTCATTTTCAGTCGGCTGTGTCATATCTTTCTTTTCATCATCCGTTGCCTGATAATATTCTGTGGCTTTTGTGACCATGCTCAAATATTCCTGTTTATTTTGATCCGTCACATAGGGCAGATTACTTACCCATTCCGTTGCACTTCCTAAATCCTTTATCATCTCATATCTGGGATAACCGATTAACTGTGCTTCACCGGTATTGCTGATAGGGTCATAATTATACTGTACTTCCAGATTGGTAGGCCATCCGCTATGACAAGTAATCCATATTTTTTCCTGATTAGCATTATTGATATTGCTGACCCCATTCATCGCATAAATAAACGGAATGGTATCCGCACCTGCATCATTCATCATAGCTCCGACAAATGTCAGTTCCGGCTTGGAAACACCACCATTTGGATATAAAGTGTCTCCACAGGATGCATCCTGTGTCTTAAACGCATTACTTCCGATTGACTGAATCGTTGTTGCATCCGTAAAGATAACGGTTTCCAAATTGTGACAACCCTTAAATGCATTATCACCGATTGCATTGACAGAAGCCGGAATAGTAAGTCTGATCAAATCACAATTATTTGTAAAGCTGCCTTCTCTTATAGAGGAAATTCCATAAGGCCCGATCGTTTCCGGAATGGTAACATTATCCGGTTTATCTCCGCTGTTTATCCAGAATTTTACAAGTTCATTGTTACTGTTTACCTGATAAGTCACCTTCGCAGATTTTCCGTTCGGATTACTTGCATCCTTCACCGCATCATGTTCATACTCTATCTTTTCATATAAATCCTGATTCAGGTATTTAAAAGCAACCGAATTCTCCGTAGCGGTGTCATGAATATCAGATGACGCCGGTCCTTCAAAATAGAAGGAATCAGGAACCGTGTCTTTAAACCCAATCTTAGTTATCGTCCCATCTGACTCTTTCGTTGATTCCCATTCAAAACCACAATTGGGGTAATCTCCGGTTCCATTATGAAACTCCCCTATATTTATCTTATCATTCGGAACTTTAACGTATTGCAGAGAACTGCAACCCTCAAACATATCAATGTCCAGATCATTTTCTTCATAAGTAGAAGGGAATTCGATGAAACCCAATGACCTGCAATTTTTAAAAAGATGATACCCCAGTTCCTCCAATGCCACATTGCTGCTACCGTTGCCAAAGCTGACAGATGTAAGCGCCGAACATCCCTCAAAACAATTGTCTCCTAACGCTCTAAGACCAATCGGCACCGTAAAGCTTGACAGCGCACGGCAATTATAAAAAGCATCCTTACCAATTGCAACTATATTGGCATTTGATGCAATATTACAGCTTTCCATATTAATACAGTTGGCAAAAGCGCCATTTCCTATGGTATCAAGTCCATTAGCTAAAGTAACACTCTTTAAGGTCGAACAACCATAAAAAGCATAATCGCTGATCCCTCGAATATTTTCTCCGACAATGAGATTTGTGATATTATTTTCCTCGGCAAAAACACCTTCGGAAGGTGATGTAATATCTCCGGCAAGACTCCAAATACCGTTGTTATCCGTAATCTTTTCAGCCCCGATATAAGCTACATCCGCGTTGATCTTCCAGTGATTACTGTCATCTCCCGCCTTAATATAAATGGTATTTCCTTCGTCATCCTTCGAGATTTGCCCATTATTATCGGGTGAATAATACAAATCTTTGTCCGATATATTCTCCCACTGATCTTTCTGTTCATAGTAGCAAGGATTGTACTGAGGTTCCATAATCGGATCAACTTTGTAATAATCATAATGAACCTGTGAAGTATCATTACCCTCTTCATCCTGTTCATATCCATTTGCAACGCGGTACTGCCACGTTCCGTCCTCCATCAGATATAGTTCATCCTGGTTTACCTGAAGTGCTTCATGATTTTCATCATCATAGAAGTTAATGACCTTATAAAGCTTTCTGTCATTCTCATCTTTTTTCTGCACTAAAGTTTCATAATGCAAAAATTCATCACTTTTACTAACGAGGCAATAACCACGGCTGGTAACATTATCTGTATATTTTCGATAAGCTTTCAAAGTTTCAGGAATCGTTAATGTACTGTCCTGCAACGGCCCCGAATTATATCCTAAAATAACTGCAACTTTATTTGTGTCATTCGTGGTAGGACGCATATAAACAAACTGATAAGTACCATCCCCCGAAGTATAGACAATCTGTTCTTCATCAGTTCTTTCACAAGCATGAGGTATTTTACTTGTATATGGTGATGTAGCCTTTTTAAAAGGAGAAGATGATCCTTCTTTGCTCTGTTGGGAATCCAAAACAGCAACTTTTATTTTTGCACTAGCATTAACCTCCGGATTTGCACTGACATCCGGAACAGGAAGTGCCGCCACAACAATAGCAGATGCCATCAACAATCCGCCTACCGTTTTTCTGATCTGTCTCTTTAATCTTCTGTTGTTCTTTTTGGTAATACCTTTCGCCATTGTAACACTCCTTTGGTTACTTAATCCTCTTTGCAACTACCACAAATCTGCCATCCGTCCGTGAACTGTCACAGGTTGACAAGGTAAGTAAGCTGTCACCGAAGTTTGCCGTTACCCCTGTATCGTAAAGGCTCATAGACGCCATTTCTTTCATACAAAAATTAAATTCTTCTTCCGAGTTTGCTTCTATAAACTGATAATATTTAAAAACAACATCATCTTCGTTATATACCTGAGAACGGAACACATACATTACCTGATAGGTCGCTTTTTCATATATTGTGTCAAACTCAATAACGGAATGCTTTTTCCCATAGGATTCCTTTGCATATTGCTGGAGATTTCCGAACATACTGCCTGATTTCATGTGGTGTCCGTAAATAATCATATTGGTAGAACGAGGATAAACATTGCAGTCACAATCCAGAAACAAACTGCCGTTCTTATCATATTCCTGATTAAAATTATGATCCAGGTAATACTCATTATTTTCTGTCTGCATGACAGGATAATCTATATTTGTATCGTCAATTTTAAGCCATCCGATTAGCCTTTTGTTCTTGGAATATAAAGTTTTATATTCATCCAGGATATCAGGCAGCTTCACGCTCGATTTATGCAAGGAAAAATCATTTTTCTCCTGCGTTTCACTTAAGGCATCGCTACCCTTAAGATCTGAAAGCTGCTCATAATCCATGCTTGTCCTTGCCGCAAAGAAATAATATACGCCAAAATACCCGAAACATAGGACGGCAACCAGCGATGAAAGCACAACAATCAGCTTTCTTCTCTTCTCCTGCTTTCTCAACTCTATCAGGATCTGCTTCTGCATATCCTTGTCATAATCTGAAAGATTGACAGAATACTCTTTTTTCTTGGATCTCTTTTCTTTTTTCTTTTTGTACGCTTTTACAGTTTTCGCCGCATTCTCAGGTGTAATTCCCTGTTTCTTTAAGGCTTCGGCCTTTTCATATATTTCATCGTCAAAATCTCTCCCGACGATAGTTTCAAATCTGTAACTACCACTCTGTAAGTCCTTCAGTAGTTCATATATCTGTTTCGGATTGTCTAAATCCGTTTCTGCCTTGATACGCTCTATTTTTTTCTGGTCCCGCAGGGCAGCCTCATAATCAGCCCTTGTCCTGAAACGTCTGCCGGCTACCGTCAATTCATCTGCCGTCATGGCGCACTTTCTCCTTTATGACATATATAATTTATTTTACTATATCTTGAAATTTATGCAAGGGTTTTATCAACATATTGTAATCAGAATTTTATTTATCTCTATTTTATACAAAATAATTCTCACGTTATCTTTTTCAAAACGTGAGAGTTTTTCATGCTGCATTAAAAATCATTTAATTCCACTGGTTATTTCATCATATAGCTTCTTCTGCTTTTCCTTAATATAATTGATGATGCTTTCCTTATCCTGATCGCTGTTAATTGCACAGCCGTACATAGTTTTAACAGTATCAACTTTCTTATTCCATACAATTCTGCCGCCGATTGTAAAACTGAAATCACCATCTTCAACAGCTATCTCCACGGGGCAATCAGGGCTGTATATCACTTCATCTCTGAGACAGATTCTGAATCCGCCTTCGCTCAGATCCACAAGAAGTGCCGCCGTGTCCTCGTTTTTAATGGTACATTCCACAGGAATACCTATGTATATTCTAAATGTATCCCTGTTTTCTACCAGTCTGTCATCTTCTTGACCGCCAACCTTCTGATTGTTCCAGTCTATTTCATGCTCTCCGTTCTCATAAGCTGTTGCATGAATCTCATATTCCGGTGAGTTCAGATTGATGTTTCCGCCTTCATAATAGTAAATAACGATCTGGCACTGATTCTTTGAATTCTTACGTATCTTACCCCATATATCATTGATGTTCTTTCCGTCCTTAAAGGCCTGTATTCTGACAGGAGTACCTTCTTTCAGTTCCGATAATTTCATGTACATACCCTCCTTCCGGCTTACGCCTTTGCAAAAAGTTGTCCGACACTATTATTATACCACGTCCTGAAAATGATTTAAATATTTTTTTCATTTATGGAAACACATACAAGCCATGGCACATATGATAAACCATAAACAAAACCTTTTGGAGGCAATACAATGAGTGATTTAACAGCTACAGGATGCGGATGTGGAAGCAGCGTTTCCAATAACAGATGCGGATGCAATTCCATCATTTGGATTATTATTTTACTTTTCTGCTGTGGCGGATGCGGTAACGGAAGCGGTTTGTTTGACGGAAATTCCGACTGCGGATGCGGATGCGACATCATCATCATTCTTTTACTTCTTTTCTGCTGTAACGGCTCATCAGGATGCTGCTAACAGCAAATGATTCTTTTCATCATTTCTGAAAAGTAGGCTCTTAACAGGGCCTACTTTTCTGCATATGAACGCCCCCTGAATCATACTATAAACTATCGAAAGAAAATCGGGAAACAAGGAGCAGTCATGGATTCAAATGAACATAATAAAGTAATTGCATTTGACACCCTATTCAGCACTAATCACATTGCCATGCTGAAAATCATGCTTCCTTATATGGACAATCAGACCCAAAAATCTCTGGCCGTTTACATTAAATTCCTGGAGTTGAATTACACTCTCGACTTCTACAAAAAACATCCCTATCCTGTCTGTGGCTGTATGGAAAGGGAAGCTTCCCCTGATTTTATAAAGCTGTGTGGTGAACTGATCCCCTATTGCACTGAAGAAGAAAAGAAAAATTTAGAGCAGATTCGAAACGTCTTTCAAAGTATGGAAATGTATAAGGAAATGTCAAAAACCATGGAAATGATGAAAGATTTTATGCCGGACATGGGAAATTTCAGCGATTTATTTTCAGGTGGTGATTCCTCCGGTCAGGAAAAAGGCGGTCCCGATGTTATGAACATACTGATGAACATGATGACACCGGAGCAAAAAGAAATGTTCAATTTATTTGGAGGTAACAAACATGAATAGTGAATGGATGAAGGATGAATCCTTAAAAGAAATCGATCCCTACAAGCTGGAATTTTTACAGGCACTCGTCTTCGAGAGCAACAACCTTCGCAAAGAACAGCTGTTTCCCTTTTTGATGGCAGTTGCAAAACGGGGTCAGGAAAAAAATGTCACATTTTCCGATGAGGAAATAGGTGCCATTGTAGCTGTGCTAAAAAAACAGGCTACACCGGAAGAACTGAGTAAGATGGATAAGATACTGGCGATGCGTGCAAGGAAGAAATAAAACAAAAGGCAGTGCCAAGCTCGAAGCCTGCGGTTTCTCGTTTGACGGGCATACGCCCTATGAATTTCAAAAGACCCAGTCTCCTTCCTGCAAGCAGGAGGATCCTGAGTCTTTTTCATTCGCACTGCCTATTTTTGAACAATGTTTACGATTCTTCCGGGAACATAGATTTCTTTTACTATGGTTCCGGTAAGTTTATCGGCAATCACTTCTTTTGCCTTTGCAATGACATCATCCTTATCATCCGCCTTGTTGATGTTTAAGGTAGCTCTTGTCTTGCCGTTGATCTGAACTGCTATTTCTACCGTGGCTTCCTGGGTCTTTGCCTCATCATACTCAGGCCATGTGGTCTGATACAATCTTCCTTCATACCCTATCTTCTGCCAGAGTTCCTCAGTAATATGAGGAGCCACAGGGTTAAGCAGTGTCAAAAGTGTCTTGAACTCGCCTTTAGTAATGGCATTTTTCTTATAGAACTCATTGATCAGGGACATCATAGCTGCAATGGCGGTATTGTATTTCAGATTTTCAAAATCATTGCTTACCTTCTTGATGGTCTGATGGATCTTCACTTCCATATCGGATGAATACTCGTCACCGGGAATGAGAATATCTTGCAGTTTCCAAACTCTTTCCAGAAATCTTCTGCAGCCCTTTACACCATCCTCCGACCAGGAAGCGCTCAAATCGAAAGCTCCGATGAACATTTCATAGGTACGAAGCGTATCGGCACCGTAATCTCTTACGATATCATCAGGATTTACCACGTTACCGCGGGACTTGCTCATCTTTTCCCCGTTTGAGCCGAGAATCATACCGTGAGAGGTTCTCTTCTGATACGGTTCCGGACAGGGAACAACACCTTCATCATAAAGGAATTTATGCCAAAAACGGGAATATAACAGATGCAATGTGGTATGCTCCATACCGCCGTTATACCAGTCAACCGGCATCCAGTAATTTAAAGCTTCCTTGCTTGCCAGCTCTTTGTCGTTGTGAGGATCGGTATATCTTAAGAAATACCACGAGGAACCGGCCCACTGAGGCATTGTGTCTGTCTCTCTCTTGGCAGGACCACCACAGCAAGGGCAGGTGGTATTTACCCACTCTGTCATAGAAGCAAGGGGTGATTCACCGTTATCCGTAGGCATATAGCTTTCCACCTCAGGAAGCTCCAGTGGAAGCTCACTCTCAGGTAATGCAACATATCCGCATTTTTCACATTTCACAATGGGAATCGGCTCTCCCCAATATCGCTGTCTTGAGAAGACCCAGTCACGAAGCTTAAAGTTTGTCTTTTCATGACCGATTCCTTTTTCTGTCAGGAATTCAATGGTCTTTTTCTTGGCATCTGCTACGGAAAGACCGTTTAAGAAATCGGAATTCACAAGCGTACCTGTCGCCACGTCCGTAAATACTGCCTCATTCACATCCACAGGGCTTCCTGCCACTACCTCAATGATAGGCATATTAAATTTTTTGGCAAATTCCCAGTCTCTCTCATCATGAGCAGGCACTGCCATGATCGCACCGGTACCGTAAGTCATCAGTACATAGTCGGAAATCCATACAGGAATCTCCACCCCGTTTACCGGATTCACAGCCGTAATGCCGTCAAGCATAACGCCTGTCTTATCCTTTGCGAGCTCGGTACGCTCAAAATCAGACTTTCTCGATGCCATTTCCCTGTATGCGACTACCTCATCGAAATTCTTGATTTCATCCTTATATTTGTCAATCAGAGGATGTTCCGGACTCATAACCATGTAAGTAACACCAAACAGCGTATCCGGTCTTGTGGTATAAACAGTCAGTTTGTCCTCTTTATCCTTTAACACAAAATCAACCTCTGCACCGGTAGATTTACCGATCCAGTTCTTCTGGGAAACCTTTACTCTCTCCACATAATCAACAGTATCAAGACCCTGGATCAGTTTATCCGCATAAGCGGTGATTTTTAACATCCACTGGCTCTTTACCTTGCGGACAACCTCGGAACCGCAGCGCTCGCAGACACCGTTTACAACCTCCTCATTGGCAAGTCCAACCTTACAGGATGTACACCAGTTAATCGGCATTTCCGTCTTGTAGGCAAGTCCTGCATTAAAGAGCTTTAAGAAAATCCACTGCGTCCATTTATAATAATTTACATCCGTTGTGTTGATCTCTCTGTCCCAGTCAAAAGAATAGCCGAGAGCGTGAAGCTGTCCTTTGAATCTCTTGACATTATTCTCGGTAACGATTCTTGGATGGATATGATTCTTGATCGCGTAATTTTCCGTAGGAAGTCCGAATGCGTCCCAGCCCATAGGATAAAGTACGTTATATCCCTGCATTCTTCTCTTTCTTGCAACAATATCAAGTGCAGTGTATGGTCTCGGATGTCCTACATGAAGTCCCTGTCCTGAAGGATAAGGGAATTCCACCAGTGCATAGTATTTCGGTTTGGAATAGTCGTCAGAGGTCTTGAACGACTTTTCGTCATCCCAGATCTTCTGCCATTTAGACTCCACTTCTCTGTGATTGTATAATTCAGCCATGTTTTCATTCTCCTCTCATTATGGCATAATAGACCATTCCTCATTTTACCTATTCCACCTGTAATTGTCAAGAAAAAAGGGTGCCGCATACCCCCATATGCGACACCCCGTACCTTCTTCTAAAAAGAAACAAATACAAATAATTATTCTTCGCTGCCTTCCGCTACCTTTGACGCTCTTGCTTCCACTTCCTTCTCCTGTACATCGGAAGGAGCCTGTTCATAGCGTGCAAATTCATATTCATATTCACCACGTCCTCCTGTCATGGAGCGAAGATCCGTACAGTAACCGAAGAGTCCCATCATGGGAACATCCGCCTCTATGATCTGCTTTCCGCCGGCAACAGGATTCATACCAAGCACACGCCCTCTTCTCTTATTGAGATCTCCCATTACATCACCGGTGTAAGAGTCCGGCACAGTAACCTTAAGAGACATAATAGGCTCAAGGAGAATAGGTCCGGCTTCCATAAAGCCCTTCTTAAATGCCTGAATAGCTGCAGTCTTAAATGCCATTTCAGAGGAATCTACCGGGTGATAAGAACCATCGTAAAGGATTGCCTTTACACCAACTACAGGATATGCTGCCAAAGGTCCTTTCAAAACGGATTCCTGAATTCCCTTCTCCACAGCCGGGAAATAATTCTTGGGAACTGCTCCGCCAACAACCTCCTGCTCAAATACATATGTTTCTTCCAGATTACCTGAAGGCTCAAATCTCATCTTAACATGACCGTACTGTCCGTGTCCTCCGGATTGCTTTTTATATTTGTATTCCACATCAGATTTCTTCTTGATGGTTTCTCTGAAAGCCACCTTCGGTTTGCTCAGTTCAATCTCTACTTTATACTCATTCAGCAGCTTGCTGGCGATCACCTCCAGATGCAGATCTCCCATTCCATAGAGAAGCATCTGTCTGTTCTCGGAGTCATTGACATATTTCATAGTCAGATCTTCATGGGATATTTTCTGCAGAGCCTGAGAAATCTTATCCACATCGCCCTTATTCTTCGGTTTATATCTCATATATGTATAAGGCTTCGGCATTTCCCATTTACCATATTTAATGGTTGTTGCCTTGGTAGACAGGCTATTGCCGGTTCTTGCCGCCGTCAGTTTTGCAAGCGCACCAAGATCTCCTGCATGAAGTTCTTTTACCTCGATTGCCTTGCCACCCTGCATTACGTAAAGCTTACCGATCTTTTCTTCAATATCCTTATCCACGTTATAGATCAGATCGTCTGCTTTAAGAACACCGGAATTTACCTTAATCAAGGAATATTTGCCAATAAAAGGATCCACGATGGTCTTCCAGATATAAGCAGATTTAGCCTTTGAGAAATCATAATCCGCATGATAGATCTCGTTGGTCTTCATATTGATACCGGCTACTTCTCTATTTTCCGGGCTTGGGAAATATTTAATAATATCATCAAGCAGTGTATACATACCCTGACAAAGAACATTGGAGCCCATCGTCATGGGAACGATGCTTCCGTCACACACATTGGTGCGCAGTGCCGCTCTGATCTCTGCTTCCGAAAAAGTTTCGCCGCCAAAATAACGTTCCATCATTTCTTCACTCGTCTCAGCAACTGCTTCCATCAATGTATCACGGCAGATCTGAAGATTGGGTTTATTGTATTCAGGAACTTCACACTCCACAACTTCCTTTCCCTGCCATCTGTTACCTGTCTCTGTGATCACATTGACATATCCTACAAACTTTTCATTTTCACGGATAGGTAAATGGAACGGAGCCATTTTCTTGCCGAACATAGCAGTCATATCTTCCACAACCTGACGGAAGGAAGCATTGTCCACGTCCATATTGCTGACATAGATCATACGGGGAAGCTTATACTTTTCACAGAGATCCCAGGCTTTCTGTGTACCTACTTCCACACCTGCCTTACCATTCACTACGATAATAGCAGCTCCTGCAGCACTGATGGCCTCCTCCACCTCTCCGGCAAAATCAAAGAACCCGGGAGAATCAATTATATTGATCTTATATCCGCCCCATTCGATGGGAACAACAGAAGAACTGATTGAAATTTTACGTTTCTGCTCTTCCTTGCCAAAATCGCTGACTGTGTTGCCATCCTCAACCTTGCCCAGGCGGGATGTGATGCCTGAAAGATATGCCATAGCTTCAACCAGACTGGTCTTACCGCAGCCACCGTGTCCCAGTAAAACCACATTTCTAATCTTGTCAGTTGTGTAAATATTCATATTGGTTCCTCCGTAATATATATTTTTTGGGCATTTTGCCATAAAAATTATCAGATTAAATTTCTATTTTCAAAACCCATGAGAATATTTTACTAAAATTTTCAGAAATTTACAAGCGTAATAGTACAATTTACACATAAAATTATTTGCTATCTTTTGTTGAATTTCGCGCGTTAAAGTGTTATATTATTAAATAGTTCACGAACATGAAAGGACACGAATCATTATGAAAAGCAGTTTAACCTGTGGTTTTATCGGGCTTGGGCTGATCGGTGGATCCATCGCAAAAGCACTTCGAAAGTTCCATCCCGACTACAGATTGATCGGATATGATATTCAAAGCGAATCTACCGCCCTTGCCGTAAAAGAAGGGGTACTTGATATTGCTCTTTCTGAAATCAACGAAACTTTTTCCGGTTGTGACTATATCTTTCTATGCGCACCGGTCTCTTTTAATGACGAAAATCTCTTAAAATTGAAGAAATTTATTACACCGGAATGTCTGCTTACAGATGTGGGCAGTGTAAAAACCGATATTCATAAACATATTGAGGAACTAGGACTGGGAAGACAGTTTATCGGAGGACATCCCATGGCAGGAAGTGAGCGCACGGGCTATATTAATTCCAAGGCTATTCTTCTTGAAAATGCCTATTATATTCTCACTCCCACCGAGGAAGTATCGAAAGAAAAATTAGACGAATACAGGGAACTTGCAGCCTCCTTAGGCGCAATCCCCCTGATCTTATCTTACGAACAACACGATTATGTAACGGCAGCTGTAAGCCATCTGCCCCATGTTATTGCCTCTTCTCTGGTTAATCTGATCCGGGAAGAGGATACTGACAGCGGTATTATGAAAATGATCGCTGCGGGAGGTTTTAAGGATATCACCAGAATTGCCTCCTCCTCTCCTGCCATGTGGCAGCAGATCTGCCAGACAAACGCTGACAACATCGTCTCTCTTCTTGACAATTATATGGCATCACTTCAAAAGGTTAAGGAAAATATACAGAACTGCCGTGCAGATGAGATTTACAGTTTCTTTAATGATGCAAGAAGTTATCGGGATTCCTTTATCGATGCTTCCAGCGGTCCCATCAAAAATTCTTACGAAGTAAGCATCGAGATTGCCGATGAACCCGGAACGCTTTCAAGTGTTGCCGCTCTCCTTGCGGATCATCACATCAGCATTAAGAATATCGGGATTCTTCACAACCGTGAGAGCCGGGACGGAGCGCTTCGCATCGAATTTTATGATCAGGAAAGCATTGATGGTGCCAAAAAAATTCTGGAGTCCAAAGGCTATATTATCTCCGTCGTTTCCTGATTTTGTACATAAGGAACACCATCATGATTCCGGCAATACCTCCTGCCGTATCGATCAACACATCCCGGAAGGAGGCATATCTTCCCGGCACAAAATACTGATGGATTTCATCCAGTCCCGCCGATAAAAATACCTGTAATGTGACAGCCACGATTCCCGCTTTTATCCTTTGCATCCATATTACAGCTATTCCGAAGGATAAAAAGCCTACTGCCATATATTCCGTAAAATGTGCCATTTTTCTGACAATGGCTTCCGCATCATCTGTTACAACTGGCACAGTCAAAACTGCATTGTTGTTTCCGCTAAAGAAATGATAATATAAATTTATAAGTTTCCGCGTCACCGCCACACTGAGCGAAGAAGACTCAGCCGCATCATCTGCGGAAAACAAAAATATCATAATATACACGGCAATCAGCAGGCAGACTGCGATTACCGTTATCACTTTTTTCATTCTCAGCTGTCTTTCCATTTTAGTTTATCCTAAAAATACCATAAGACATGCTTATGGTATTTTATCTCTTTTCTTATTCAAGATTATTTATCAGTGCTTATTGTTTACTCTGATTCATATTTTCCACCGTATCATAAACTTCTATTCTGGCTGCATCCATTTCCGGCATGCCGATAAAAATACCACCATAGGAAAAACCTTCACTCTTCTTTTCAATTCTGACAATTTCAAGAAATGCATGCAGAACTTCCTGGGTCCATATTCTTAAATATGCTTCGTAAACAGCACCGATTTCCAGCGCCTTATCACAGGTAAAGCCAATTCCTGTCTTGGATACATCCGTGATATCAATTTCGACAATCTCATCCACATTTACGCCACCAAGTCTCTTAATAATCAACTTAGATGACAGTTCTCTGCGGTTACTTTTTCTTCTCTCTTCCATGGAAACCTCCCCGTTCTAAACATACTTTTATCATATACTATACAGGATTTTTTGTAAAGTCATCTGTAAAAAAGCAGGCATCACCAAAGGAAAAAAATCTGTATTTTTCTTTAATGGCTTCCCGGTACGCTGCAAGCACATGTTCTCTTCCTGCCAGTGCGGAAATCAGCATCACAAGAGTGGATTCCGGAAGATGGAAATTGGTGATCAGACAATCCAGGACTTTAAATTTGTAACCGGGATAAATAAAAATTTCCGTATTACCGCAGCATTCGGAAAGTAACCCATTTTCATCTGCCGCACTCTCAATGGTACGGCAGCTTGTGGTTCCCACGCAGATCACCCTGTCGCCCTTTTTCTTTGTTTCGTTGATCAGTTCAGCAGCTTCCCGGGATATCTGATAGTATTCCGAATGCATGTGGTGCTCCAGAATATTTTCCTCTTTTACCGGCCGGAAGGTTCCAAGGCCAACATGAAGCGTCACATAGGCAAGCTTTACTCCCTTGTCTTCAATCTCCCTAAGCAGTTCCTTTGTAAAGTGAAGTCCGGCTGTAGGTGCCGCTGCGGAACCGTCATATTTTGCATATACGGTCTGATAGCGATTCTTATCCTGAAGCTTATGAGTGATATAAGGAGGAAGCGGCATCTCGCCGAGACGATCCAGAACTTCCTCAAAAATTCCTTCAAATTCAAAACGGATCAGACGGTTTCCCTCTTCCACCACATCAATGACTTCGCCTCCAAGCAGGCCGTCTCCGAAAACCACTCTTGCCCCCGGACGCATTTTTTTACCCGGCTTTACCAAGGTTTCCCAGACATTTCCCTCTTTTCGCTTGAGGAGAAGAACCTCAACAGCTGCTCCGGTATCCTCCCTCACTCCCAGAAGTCTGGCAGGAAGCACCTTGGTGTTATTTAACACCAGACAGTCTCCCGGATGCAGGTAATCCACGATATTCCTGAAAACCTCATGCTTAATGTCACCTGTGTTTTTGTCTACCATCAGAAGTCTTGAGGAGGAACGGTCTTCCAGGGGATCCTGGGCGATCAGTTCCTTCGGCAGGTCAAAATAAAAATCAGAAGTCTTTAAATTTGCCTGTTCCATTACATTTCTGCTCCTTTTAAGAAAGCAACATATCCTCTCTTTGTCTCATATACATCTGCCTTACTGGTTGCCTCCCATGGCGCGTGCATATTGAGAACAGCCACACCGCTGTCTATTACGTTCATTCCGTAAAGAGCCAGGATATAAGCGATGGTTCCGCCACCGCCCAGATCTACCTTTCCCAGCTCTGCTGTCTGGAAATTGATCTCTTCCTTTTCAAAAATATGACGAAGATGAGCCAGATACTCAGCATTCGCATCATTAGAACCTGATTTTCCTCTGGATCCCGTAAATTTATTAAACACCATTCCGCCGCCCAGATAAGCCACATTTTTCTTGTCAAAGCTGGATGCGAAGGAAGGATCAAAGGCACTGCTCACATCGGAGGAGAGCATGCAGGAATTGGAAAGGCATCTTCTGAGTGTAAGCTCACTGTATTCTCCCAGAAGATTTAACACCTCTGCCACCATGTTTTCAAAAAATCTGGATTCCATACCGGTAGCGCCCACACTGCCGATCTCTTCCTTATCCACAAGCAGGCAACAGGCAGTACGCTTCGATTCTTCCACCTCAAGCATTGCCTTTAAGGATGAGAATGCACACACTCTGTCATCCTGACCGTAAGCTAAAATCATGCTTCTGTCAAAACCTGCTTCTCTTGCTTTTCCGGCAGGCACGATCTCAAGCTCTGCAGAAATAAAAT
The DNA here is from genome assembly GCA_017622575.1 of Lachnospiraceae bacterium. Classification (GTDB taxonomy): domain Bacteria; phylum Bacillota; class Clostridia; order Lachnospirales; family Lachnospiraceae; genus Suilimivivens. The sequence continues at coordinate 32,500 of JAGAQU010000082.1, read as the reverse complement.
CCTCTTCCTCAATATCATATTTTTCTTTCAGGATAGCGAGAATTCCTTTTTTCACAGCATCCTTTGCAACTGCTTTCTCTTCCGAATCCTTCGCGTCTTTCTTATCGCCTTTCTTGTCAAGAAGCAGCGGTTTATTTCCAATGATCAGATCAAGTGCCTCCCCCTCGATCACTTTTGACGCCTTCTTTTCCATCTGCTCCTGTGCAAGATGAATCAACAGATCCGAGATGAAGAAAACAGGATCACCATCATCTTCCCCTACAGAAAGCTCCACTGTAGTTCCATCCTTTTTCACGATCACACCGTGAAGAGCAAGGGGTATCGTCACCCACTGGTATTTTTTTACACCGCCGTAATAGTGGGTATCCAGGTAGGCAAAGCCGCCCTCCTCATAGAGAGGGTTCTGCTTGACGTCAAGTCTGGGAGAATCAATATGAGCACCGAGAATATTCATCCCCTCTTCCATAGGCTTTTCGCCGATACGGAACATGACGATTGCTTTGTTCATGCAGACTGCATAAACCTTGTCTCCTTTTTTCAGCTTTCCCTTATTTTTGATGACAGAGGAAAGCTCCTGATAGCCCTGTTTCTCTATGGTATTGACAATTGTATCCACACATTCCCGCTCAGTTTTGCCTTCATCCAGGAACTGCATATACTCCTTTGCAAAAGCCTCTGCTTCCTTCAATTGCTTATGACTGTAGGTTTCCCATGTGTTTTTCTTTTCCATTATGATAACCTCCCTGTCAGCTTCTCAGCTCCACACCATAATTCTTATTCAACTGTTTCAATATTTTCTTCACAAATGCATCCACGGATTCTGCCGTAAACGCTTCCTCCTTAGGCGTAAATACCACTGTAAACGCCATACTCTTCTTATCTGCAGCAATCTGTTCTCCCTCATAGATATCAAAGAGAGAAATACTGGTGATATACTTACATGCACTTTTCATGATAGCTTCAATCTTGCCGCAGGTGATCTCCTTAGGCACCACAAGAGCAAGATCCCTCTGTTCCTCAGGGAACTTCGGAAGCGGTGTAAAGACAGGCTTTTTGCCATACCACTTAGAAAGTGTCTTCAAATCCATTTCCATAAGGTAGACAGGCGTACGAAGGTCACAGTCATCTGCGATATCATAGGCAAGTTTTCCAAAATAACCGACTTCCACACCCTCACAGAGCACACGGGCTGTCTGATGTGGATGGAGGAAGCTATTGCTCATGTTTTCATAGGCAAAGCTTACATGTAAGGTATCCGCAATCTTTTCCGCAATTCCCTTCATGGTATAGAAGGATTCCTTTTCGCCGAAAATACCCACACAAAGCCTGGGCTTCTCATCCGGATAGCGTGTCAGAGGAAGTTCATAAGGAATAAATATATTGCCGATTTCAAACAATCTGCCTTCCAGATTTCCCTTCTTCTGATTGCGGGCAATGGCATTCACCATCGACGCAGCCAGAGTTGTTCTCATCAGAGAAAGTTCCTCGCTGATGGGATTCATGATCCTAATCGTCTTTCGCTCGATCGCATCCTCGGGATACCGCAAAAGATCGAGGTCTGAAGGCGAAAAGAAGGAATAATGAACGCTCTCATATGCGCCTACACTGCACAGTGCATTTTTCAGTTTCAGCTCACTCTTCTGCGTCATGGTAAGACCACCAAGAGTCACCTGGGCAGAAGGCATAAATGTAGGAAGAATATGCTCGTATCCGTACATGCGGATTACTTCCTCGGCAACGTCCTGATAAGTAACAATATCCTCACGAAAAGCAGGAACGGAAAGGGTCATGTTATCACCGTCAATGACAGGATCAAAGGAAAGATTCTTCATAATCTTAAGAATCTCCTCGTTCGGCACCACAATACCGAGACACTTGTTCACCTTGTCAATGCTGACACTCACTTTTCTGGGTTCCACACTGTTTCCCGTATTGACATCCACATGCGTGCGTGACACTTTGCCACAGCCAAGCTCCTCGACAAGATGAAGGGCTCTCTTAAGTGCCATCACCGTCGCGTACTCATCCACACCCTTTTCATAACGGGCACTGGAGTCAGACTGTTTTCCCAAAGCTCTCGAAGTCCTTCTGATATTGTCACGCGCAAATTTTGCCGATTCAAACAAAACTGCACTTGTTGTTTCCCGGATCTCGGAGTTAAGTCCACCCATCACACCGGCTAAAGCAACCGGCTTTACGCCGTCGCAGATTACCATGTTGGCATCGGTAAGGGTTAAGTCCTGACCGTCCAGTGTGGTGATGGGCTCACCGTTTACCGCACGTCTTACATGGATCGCATTTCCCTCCAGCGTGGTAAGATCAAAGGCATGCATAGGCTGCCCCAATTCTTTCAAAATATAATTGGTAATATCTACCACATTGGAAATGGCATCAATTCCCACAAGGGCAAGTCTTCTCTTCATCCATGCCGGGGATTCACCGATTGTGACATCTGTCACGTAGTGAGCGCTGTATCTGGGGCATAGATCAGGGCAGTCCACCGTCACGGTAAAGCCGGGAAGTTCTGCCTCTGTTTCCGTATAGCTTAAATCCGGCATCTTCAATTCTTTGGAAAGAACAGCCGCCACTTCTCTTGCAATACCAAAAATACTCTGGCAGTCGGGACGGTTTGCCGTAATGGCAATATCAAAAATCCAGTCATCCAGGCCAAGAAGCGGTTTGACATCCGCACCGATCTCTGCGTCCTCAGGCAAAACAAGAAGTCCGTTATACCCTGCACCGGGATACATATTTTCACTGACACCAAGCTCCACGCCGGAACAAAGCATACCACAGGACTCATAGCCTCTCAGTTTTCCCTTTCCGATGGTCATAACGCCTTCTACTGTCACATGGTCCTTGGCCGTTGCATATACGGTTGCACCAACCAAAGCGACAGGGAATTTACCTCCGGCTGCCACATTATCAGCGCCGCAGCAGATCTGGAACTGTCCATGGGAACCACAGTCCACCTGACAGACATGAAGATGGGTATCGGGTATGGGATCACAGGTCAGAACCTTTCCGACAACAACCTTGCTGATATCCTTTCCCACTTCATACATCTCTTCCACCTCAAAACCGCAGGAAAACAATTTGTCCTGAAGCTGCTGTGGTGTAACATCTATATCTACATATTCTTTTAACCAACTAAGCGGTGTTATCATCTCTAATTACCTTACCTTTCTCGTTTCACTGATTTCTTTTGCGGCATAAGTTTAATCATTTATCTGTTTTAACACACGCAGATCGGATTCAAACAAAAGCTTGATATTATTAATGCCGTACTTTAACATCGCAATACGTTCGATACCGATACCAAACGCAAATCCACTGTATTCGTTCGGGTCAATTCCGCAATTTTCAAGCACCTTGTTATTTACGACACCTGCACCCAGAATTTCGATCCAGCCTGTTCCCTTGCAAAGCTTACAGCCTTTTCCGCCGCATTCAAAGCAGCTGCAGTCCACCTCCACAGAGGGTTCCGTAAAAGGGAAATAGGAGGGACGGAGCCTGGTCTTTGTACCCTCTCCGAATATTTTCTTTACCAGTTCATCCAGCATTCCTCTCAAATCACATAACGTGATTCCTCTGTCAACCACAAGACCTTCCATCTGGCTGAACATCGGTGAATGTGTGGCATCATCATCGGAACGGAATACCTTGCCGGGGGAAAGAATCTTGATGGGAGGCTTCTTGTTCTCCATCACATGAATCTGTCCTGCTGAAGTCTGTGTTCTGAGCAGGAACTCCGGTGACAGATAGAAGGTATCCTGCATATCTCTTGCCGGATGATCCTTCGGTGTATTTAATGCCGTGAAATTATAGTAATCCGTTTCAATCTCTGTACCCTCAAAAATTTCAAATCCCATACCGGCAAAAATGTCAATCAGCTGGTTGCGGATCAGCGTGATGGGATGAAGATTTCCCTGCTCCGACCTCTCTGCCGGCAGAGAAATATCGATCTTTTCCGCCTCATATCTCTCCTGCAATTCTTTTGCCTTCATTTTTTTGTCAAGATCGACCAGAAATCCGAGCGCCCATTCCTTCAGTTCATTGACTCCTTTTCCATAGTCAGCTCTCTGCTCCGGAGGAATATTCTTCATCTCCCGCATCAGAAGACCAATCTTACCTGTTTTTCCATCCAAAAATTTTTTTCTGAACTCATATGCCTCTTTGGAGGTTGTGATCGCCTCCGCGCCGGAAATAATTTCCTGCCTGATCTGTTCTAAACCTGCGTTCATTTTAAAACTCCTTTCTTGGTAATAAAAAAGCCCCTGTTACATTTTGTAACAAGGGACGAAGATTCCGCGGTACCACCCCAGTTCCTGCCATATGGCAGACACCTCATTCACGTAACGTGTGTCGACGTCCGAATCTACTTAGAAAACCGTTCCATTCAGAAGCTCCGGTGGGAAATTCATCGCATTATCTGAACTTAAGGAAGCTTTCAGCCGGTGGCTTCCTCTCTCTGAAAGAAAACAATGTACTACTTGGCACCATCATTGCCTTATCTTATTTAAACTGTATTCAGTTTAGTTTAGTTTTTCTGTCTTGTCAAGTGGTTCCCTGGTTTTTCTTTTCCCTACAAAGAACTGGAATGCAGGCTTAAAGTATCTGTTCAGGAAAGCGCCCGCCATGACAATATACATACAGGCATACAGCCAGAGCATCAAAATGATGATGGTAGTCAGACTTCCGTAGGCACTGAAGCCGTTAAACCGATCCACATAAATGGAAAATCCCCATGTAATCACACTCCATCCTATCGCTGCCACCACGGCCCCGGGAAGCTGCATCTTAAATCCAAGCTTTCCACCCGGAACATAGGTATACATCAATGCAATAAACATGGTGATAATAAACCAGACAAAAAAGATTCTAAAATGCATCAGCAGTTCAAACAGGTATGTACTTTGAGGAATCATCCCTTCCACAATATCAACAAGTGTATTTCCAAATACCATGATGATCAATGACACCAGCATAATGACAAGAATGGATACCGTATAAAAGCTCGCCACAATTCTCAGAATGACATAATTTCGATTCTCTTCCACCTCATTGATAGCGTTTAATCCCCTCATCAGAGCCAGCATTCCTTTTCCCGCCGACCACAAAGTGACAATTGCCGTGACGGAAATAATTCCTATGGATTTGTCATACACATCCTGTATGATATTTGTGAAAAGCGCATCCATGGAATCAGGTGCAATGTTAGTGACAATCCTGAGGAGATTCGCCTCCGTAACAGGAGTATAGGGAATAACAGAGCAAAGCAGCATCAGCATGGGAATCAGTGACAAAAACAGAAAAAACGCTGTGCTTGCCGCAAATGCACTGATATTTTTTTTGCTCATATGTTTATTGAAATCGTATGCGATAAATATCAGCCTTCTCAGCATTTTTCTCTCCACTCATTACTTTCAATATATTTTCTTCAGGCTGCAATCCGGATAGAAAAAGGCAAGAATCTCTTCGTGATCCATTCCCCGGTTTCCCATAGTTTTTGCAGCGTTCTGGCTCATGCCCACACCATGCCCGTATCCGCCGCCAAATATAGTATATCCTATCACATTTTCCTTATTTTTTACAACATCAATTACAAAATAGGCACTTGGCAGAATTTTCCCGGTCTCCATCTCGGTTCCGTCCTGCCTTACAATACTGCCTCCGTTGTTTAAAATATACCTTATATTGTATTCTCCTGTGACCTCAAAGGTTCCTTGATCCGTCTCAAGGGTTAGCACATCCGCCACGCCACCCTCTCTTCTTTTCGTGACTGAAATATCATAGATCTTGTGAAACGATTCCTGCGTGCGCTCCGCAATTTTTTCTGTATCCAGTTCTTTCACCTCATATTTCCAACGATACCACGGTTCTTCCTTTTCATAGTCACTGTCATGAACGGATAAAATATAATCTCTGAATGTTTCCTCCCGGGTCATTTGCTGCGAAGCAAAATCCTGTTTCCTTATCTCATCGCCTGTTCCGCTCTCCTGACCGTCTGCATCCGTCTGTGCAATATGCCGAGAAGAAAGATAAGGAAATTTCTCTCTGTTCTCTTCACCCCATATTCCCGCATCTGTACCGAAACCGCAGGAGGTGGAATAATAATATGTGTTTACAGTCTCACCGCCATAGTAAAGAAGCATCCCTGTTGTATCCTTTACCGCTCTTGTAGAATTCACATTTTCTGCGATGTTGTTATAAACCTGATAATTCACGCTGTCATCCACGTGAGCACCAATATCGGGCAGCCCAGGATGATTCAGATACCGGTAAGCATAGGTTCTGGCACAGACTGCCTGGGCTTTCAAAGCTTCTGCCGGGTAGGAAGCCGGCATTTCACTGGGTACCACAGAATATAGATACTCCTCCAAAAGCAGTTCATTGATGAGCAGCAGTCCATCCGTTGTCTTTACAATTTCCATCCTGCCCCTGTAAACCGGAGTTCCCTGATTTCGTTCAACGGAAGCAATCTTTATCTTTCCCGATCCGGCAGAAGGGATCAGTTCCACTCTGTCGCCATTCAGATAATCACTTTCCAAATCAACTGTAATTTCTTCTCCTGCCGGAATCCTTTTCGATTTTCTGTCTTCATAGGAACCGTAGACAAGCTCCGTTTCACAGTCAGCTGTAAGCTGTATCCATTCATGATAAAGAGATTGAAAGTTACTGTTCATGATGGCTACACGAATACTTTCCATGTTCTCTTTACGCACGATCAGCACCGCACATATTTTCCCGTCATCCATCACATAATCCGCAAAATCATAGCCTACCTTTAACTCTGTCAGGTCTGCTTCCCGCAGTTCCTCATATAACTGGTAGACTTTACAGCTTTCCTCAATCTCAAAAGTTCCCTTATCCTTCAGCTCCAGTTCTCTGTCAGAAAGTCTGAGAAGCGTGCCGCTCATTTTCTCCTCTCTGCTTTCTAATCTTGTCAGCCTGCCGCTATCAAAAATAAGATCAGCAACGCACTCTCTTTGGGGATCCATTAAAGCTTCTCCCTGTTCTTGTGCGTAAAACACCTCGAATCCGTTTACGAAAAACTGAATCTGATTCTCCCCCGCCTCCAGAATCCAGACATTGGCGAGTGTAATCTCTTTCTTCGTTTTCTCCCTCACTGTGAGCAGAACATCTCCACAGATGTAAGCTCTTATCACAGAAAAATAACATTCACCGAAAGCATCTGAAGTGCACCGATATATCTTCCCATCTGCCGATAATACTTTGTCTTCTTCAAGGGTTTCCCCCGTTTCTTCCTCCCGGATTTTGTCACCGCCGGAAAGCACAGATATCTCTGTGAGCTTTATTCTGTCTTTCAGCCCATACAGCGCAAGAAGACGATCATAGCTTTGATACCAGTCCTCCTTCAGCAGATAAAAATCCTCCCTGTATTTTTCTTCCATTTCAAATTCATGATCATCCGTAAGCATTCTCACTAAATCTATGTAATCTCCGTAAAGGAGTTTTTCGTATTCCTTCTCCGCATAACTTATCTTCTGCTGATCGAGCCATTTTCCCAGGTTCTCCGATACCGTGTCATTAAAGACCGCATTCTCTTTCAGTGCCTGCATCAAAATCACCGCATCCTCCACAGTGATCCCTTCTCCCTCCGGCTGTTTCATCCGAAATACTCTCGTATCCCTCTTCATCAGAATCAAAAAGCAGACGGCTAATAGTAAAATGAGCATTAATTTCATTAAAATCCGAAGTCTTGTTTTCATGAACAGCTTCCCCTTGTTTTATTTTCATGCCAAAAAGAAAAGCAGCCTGCTCAAGGCTGCTTTTCTTTCGTCCAATCAGACAACATACAAAAGTATGTTGTCATTTGGTATCCCCAAAATGCCGGTTCCTGCCTTTTGACTCCTAGCAATGCTAGGTGGGTGACCGCAGCCTATGCTTTTGCCTTCCCTTCCAATCCTTCTTTCAAAGTGAGGGCTTGACAGCCACAAGGCGATATAGGAATCCCGTTTAAAGTATCTGTAGGTTCAAAACTAACAGGAGTTGTCGCACATTTCAGGTTAATTTTATTATATCCAATCCCGTCATAAAATACAACCACTTTCCATCACAAATACTTTGAAAAAAATGGATATCTGTTCACTAAATCAGCTTTCTCTTTCTTGCCTCGGAAACAGCCGCCGCTTTTCCTTTGACGCCAAGCTTTTAATAGGAAACAGACACCAGTCTGCCTTTGGCAAATCTGATGTCTGTTATTTTTTACAGGTTTTTCAACATATTACTTTAACTAGTTTCCTGTTCTTAGTTTAAAGCGTCAACCAGCTTCTGAACTGCAGCAAGTGCTTCATCAGGAAGCTTGTCATATCCTGCCTTCTTCTCAGCGAAGCCCTTAACAGCATCAACACGGGTCTGCATAGCGGACTTAAGTGCTGCCTTGTATTCAGGATCGTTTAAGTCGGGTGTGAAGTCACCTGTCTTGCCGGACCAGTCGTTCATGATCTCGATATCTTCGAAAGGTCCCCACTGCTCGAATTTAGCCTTTCCTTCAACGATTGTCTCAAGGATGCCGAGAGTATCTTCCTTCTGGCACTTGTGTCCCATGAAGTCACCTGTGTTAACGATGTAGCATGCTACATTCTTCTCTTCTACCAGCTTCTTGAACTTCTCATAGTCGTTAACAAGAGGATAAGTTCTGAAGGGGTTAGCATAAGGTACGATACGGATTGCATTTAAGTCTGTACCTGCTGCAACACGCTCTGCTGTAGATGTCTTGGTAGCAAGGGTAGCACCCATAACTGATGCTAAAGCTGCACCTTTCAGTTTTACTACAGGAGGAATGGTAGGATCTTTCATGATCCAGAAGATTGCGTTAACGGGAGCATCAATCTTATCTACTCTGTTGGGAGACCATAATTTAGACTTGATTGCACGTCCGTTACCGTTTCTGATATCCTCTGTTACCAGCTGAATCTTGCCGTTCTCATCAAGAGTTGCGGAGCAGTTCTGAGCGGATAACAGATATTCATTATCAGGACATCCTGTAGGATAGTCTGCTGTCTTATCGAAATAAGTAGGCTCAAGTGCGATGGATGCACAGGTATCTGTGTTGATGATGAAAGCATCGTCATGAAGAACCTTGATGCCGCCGAATGCGTCATACTTTCCGCCATGCTTTGCATGTGTCAGAGTGGACTTACCGGATCCTGACAGACCGTATACGGAAGCAACGAACTTCTTGCCGCCTTCCAGAGAGTACTCCTTCTGTCCGCCGTGGCAAGCTGCATAACCGTTTCTGTTAGCAAGTGCCCAAGCCATGGTCAGAGTACCTTTCTTGTGCTCACCGAAGTACTTCATACCGAGAATTGCTGCGCAGTTCTGGTTGGTATCGAAGTAGCAAAGTGTAAGAGGATCGCTTAAGCAGCTGTAATCAACGTCAGGTGCTTCGTGAGGAGCCCACTGAGGATCGGAGAAAATGTAGATATCAGGTTCATTTCCGCCGCCAACAGGCTGTGATTTCTTGTACATCTTTACATATTCGTCAGACATATACTGGAAGTTGATCATCCAGTTGTAAAGAAGGTTCTCTTCTCCTTCGGGAATCAGGAGGTGAGCCTTAACCATAAATTCAGGATCAAGACCTACGAAACACTCTGCATGATACATTGTTTTCCAACGTGTCTCATAGATAGCATCCATAACAACTTTATCAAGCTTAGCTTCATCTACGCCGGGTTCGCCTTTGATACGACGTGCAGCTGCATAACGACCTGTAACAGCACCATCGTTGAACAGAAGAACCTTTGCATCCTTTTCAAGACCAAATGTCTCGCCATCTTTAATAGGCATATCTGTTACAATGGTTCCGGGTGAATTCTTAGCTAACTCATAAGCTTCTTTTAATGTGTTTACCTTAACTACGTTGTTTCCGTAAAAAGCAGCTTCGATAATAGAACGGGTTTTGGAGAAACCAACTTTACCTTTGCCGATTTCGGAAATGGGATAATACGCTTTTGTTGACATATTATACGTCCTCCTTAATATTATGTATATTGTCTACCGCCTTAAGCGGTTTCCTAACGTTACAGACACTGCCTTACAGTGTCTCTGTCATCAGGCGTTTGCCTACTGTATTATCTCAAACCTCAAAATAAATGTCAATCATTTAACAGACCATTTTTTAAAATTTACACATATTTTATTTCTGTCGGAAAATTTTTTATAAATATTAAATATTTGTGAACAACAATTTTTTTACTTGTTTTGAAACAATTGTCATGATATTATAGAACATAACTACTTTTTTCTGACATATTCTGAAACATGTCCGGAATTCACTCACTACATTAATATACCAATGATTACGTATCATATTACTTAATAAATACTTTGCACATCAAGGAAAGGAGACTACACTATGGATCACAATATTTACTCTGAAGTTACTCCCGATATCGTTCACCTGGCCGGTATGGCACAGCAGGCAGATATTATTGATACAGAGCTTTTTACCAAATATGACGTTAAGAGAGGTCTGCGCGATTTAAACGGAAAGGGCGTTCTTGCAGGTCTCACCAACATTTCTGATGTGCGTGCCAAGGAAATCATAGACGGAGTGGAGGTCCCTGCTCATGGCAGACTGTTTTACAGAGGTTATGATGTCAAGGATCTGGTAACCGGATTTACGAAAGACAATCGCTTCGGCTTTGAGGAAATCACTTATCTTCTCCTCTTTGCCAAGCTTCCCACGGAGGAAGAACTTTCTTCCTTTCGCAAGATCCTCGCCGGTTACCGCTCTCTTCCCACCAGTTTTGTGAGAGATATTATTATGAAAGCACCGAGTAAAGACATGATGAATACACTGGCAAGAAGCGTTCTCACTTTATATTCCTATGATGACAGGGCGGACGATGTCTCCCTGCCCAACGTGCTGCGCCAGTGCTTACAGTTGATCAGTCTGTTTCCGCTTTTGTCCATCTATGGGTACCAGGCTTACTGTCACTATCACGACGGCAAGAGTCTCTTTATCCATCAGCCGGACCCTTCTCTTTCCACAGCGGAAAACATTTTACATATTCTTCGCCCCGACAGTTCTTATACACCACTGGAAGCCAAGCTTCTTGATATTGCTCTCGTACTTCATATGGAGCATGGCGGCGGTAATAACTCCACCTTCACGACCCATGTTGTTACCTCCTCTCTCACCGATACCTACTCCGTTATTGCAGCTGCAATCGGTTCTCTGAAAGGCCCCCGCCACGGCGGTGCCAACATTAAAGTTGTTCAGATGTTTGAGGAGATGAAACAGGAGGTAAAGGATTGGAGCGACGAGGATGAGGTTTCCTCTTATTTAAAGAAGCTTCTTCACAAGGAGGCCTTTGATCATGCAGGCCTGATCTACGGTGTAGGGCATGCCATCTACTCTAAATCTGACCCGAGGGCCGTCATTTTAAAATCCTTTGTGGAAAAGCTTTCTGTAGAAAAGGGGCTTCAGAAAGAGTTTGCTCTCTACTCTCTTGTAGAGAAACTTGCTCCCCAGGTGATTGCACAGGAACGCCAGATGTACAAGGGTGTCAGCATCAATGTGGATTTTTATTCGGGCTTTGTCTATCATATGCTTGGCCTTCCCTTAGAACTATATACTCCAATCTTTGCCATGGCACGTATTTCAGGATGGAGTGCCCACCGCATGGAAGAGCTCGCCAACAACGGTAAGATCATCAGACCGGCATATAAACCGATTGGTGAGGATAAAGTTTATATCGATATCCAGGATCGTTAAAAGAGGAAAGCATTTGCTTTCCTCTTTTAACGATCCTTATTCCATACTCTTCATCTCAAAGACAAGTGTATTCTCTGTACAATCTGTCTTTTGCTCAAAATTCTTTTTAATCCTTCGTGCCACCATTTCACCATTTTCAGCCGAAGCATTTATGAGAACGGCAATATACTGATATTTTCCGCATTTCACTGCGGCATCGCCTTTTCGCAGGGATTCCGAAATTACTTCCGACAAAATATCCATGGTCTGCTCCCTGGCACCTTCTCCTTCAATTCCAAAGAAAACGATCTGTATTGGCACACCTTCTCTTTCCCAATATCTGGAGATTACATGATATGCCATCTGAAGGCTTTTCTGACTATCGGCACAATCCATGCTTCTGCTTTCAAGCTGATGCTTCAACTGCAACAGATTTATGCTTTCCCTGTCTTCCATACCCTCATGAGTTTCCTCCGGCTTCATGCTGTAGAAATGAAATCTCCTCTTGCCGATCTCCCTCACAAAGTACAATGCTTTATCAGCATGTCTGAACAGGGTTTCATAATCCCTTCCATCTTCCGGCTTTGATGCAATTCCTGCTGATACCGTTATTTTAATATCAAGGTCCTCGGAAAGACTTTCATTGATCTCAAATTCCAGTTCGGCAATCATTCTTTTGACAGTAGACTTCATAAAATCCATGCTGTAGTTACCGTCAAAATAGGTTCCGAAAACACTGTCTCTTACATAGCAAAAGCACATATCACTTTCCGGTATTTCCCTTAACACATCCTCTATTTTCAGAAACACTTCTTCCCTGGCAAAGGATCCCAAAACAGTATCAATTCTGTCAAATCCCTCCAGATTCAGCAAGACAAGATATCCCTCTGTCTCCCCTGAATCAGCCCAAGCTTCAAGCTTTTTCATATTCTTGTCAAGCAGAGATGCAGCGGTGCTTATTTTCTGTACAACCTTTACCGGTTTCTTCAGGCTATCCTGAAATACTTTATCGATCCTGCGAATCAATTCATCCGGTTCAAAGGGCTTTCGAATAAAATCCGCCGCCCCCATTTGTCTCCCGTGTTCCTCCACGTCTTTGTCCGTTTCTGCGGTCAGAAACACAGTGGGAATATGGGAAAGTTCCGGTATTTTCCGGATTCGTTCAAACAACTCAAACCCACTCATTTCCGGCATATTGACATCCAGAAGCATTAGATCCGGAATCATATTTTCAAGAAGCTCCAAAGCCTTTTTCCCGGATTTTACCGCTGTGATCTCATAGTTGTCTTTTAATATTTCTGCCGCGCATCTAAGGTTTGTAGCAACGTCATCTACCATCAAGATACGTTTCATAATATTGACTCACCCCTTCAACATACCCCTCATTTTTCTTAAATACCAAGGAAATCCATAACAGTCTGTTTCATCTCTGATTTCTCACAAACATGATCATGAAGAACAGGTGCTGTCCTGATCTCTTCTATCGCTTTCGGTACCGCTGTACCCGAAATCTCAGAAAGCTTATCAACCAGTTCAAAATCTCCCATATGATCATATTTACTGTCAATGGCATTCATGACACTTCTGGTAAACTTGTAGGGGCTCGCCGTGGAAGCGATCACTGCTGTCCTTTCATCACCTGTGTCTTTTTTGTATTTCTTATATACGCAGGAAGCAACTGCTGTATGGGTATCAATCACATAACCTGTCTTATCATACAGCTCATGAATGGTCTGCGCAGTTTCCTCCTCGCTTGCATAATTTCCGTAAAAATCAGAAAGCTCTGACTTCATCTCTTCCGTGATACTGTATTTTCCTGCCGTTTTCAGCGCATTCATCATATCCTGGTTCTTTACGGGATCATTCCCTGCAATTCTGTAAATCAGACGTTCCAGATTGCTGGAGATCAGAATATCCATCGAAGGTGATGATGTCAGCACGAACTCTCTGTTTCTGTCATAAGTTCCAGAAGTAAAGAAATCAAATAACACCTTATTTTCGTTGGATGCACAAATCAGTTTATCAATAGGAAGACCCATTTGCTTTGCATAAAAAGCTGCAAGTATATTTCCAAAATTTCCTGTAGGAACAACTACATTGATCTTTTCTCCGCTCTGAACCTTATCCTCCTCAAGCAGCTTTACATAGGCATACACATAATACACGATCTGAGGTACCAGACGACCGATATTGATGGAGTTTGCAGAAGAGAACTGAAAGCCCTTTTCATTCATGTAAGCCGCAAGTTCCTTGTCCCCGAAAATCTGTTTTACTCCTGTCTGGGCATCATCAAAATTACCGTGAATGCCGACCACATATGTATTGTCACCCTTCTGGGTCACCATCTGCTTTTCCTGAATAGGACTGACACCATTCTTGGGATAAAATACAACAATCCTTGTACCTTCCACATCGGCGAAGCCTGCCAGTGCTGCTTTTCCGGTATCACCTGAGGTTGCGGTTAAAATAACAATTTCATTCCTGATCTGATTCTTTTTTGCGGAGGTGGTTAAAAGATGCGGCAGAATCGACAATGCCATATCCTTAAATGCAATGGTAGCGCCATGGAAAAGCTCCAGATAATAAGCGCCGTCCGCCTCCACTAACGGAGCGATCACTTCAGTATCAAATTTGGAATCATAGGCCTTCGCAATACAGTTCTTTAACTCTTCCTCTGTAAAGTCTGTCAGATACAGTTTCATCACTTCATAGGCAACTTGTCCGTAAGACATATGAGAAAGTTCTTCCAGCGATTTATCAAGCGCCGGGATATGATCCGGTACAAAAAGTCCTCCATCATCTGCAAGTCCCTTTAAGATTGCCTGTGAAGCCTTCACCGGATTTCCCTTTGATCTGGTACTGTTATATAAAATTTCCATAATCCGTTCCTTTCTTTACTTCCATTCATTCATGTATTGTAGAAAATTCAATTTAAAACATTTTAACATAAACTCCACGGATTGACAAGACAGGCCGTTTTAAAGTGCTTTCGTCAGCCGGACGTAAAAAATTCATGTCCGCCGTATTCAAATACTCTGGTAAGATTCCGGTCAAACCATTCCATCTTACTTTCATCTGCATACTTTCTTGCAGCAAAATAAAGTGCTCCCTGTGTGATATCTTCTCCGGAAAGCACACGATCTACCGCTTTTCTTGTCTCCTCTGTCACTTTCACATTATAGTACGTACCATTTGCGACCGGCGAAAACTGATATACACCGTCCTCGTGCTGAAAGACCACTTCTTCTACTGAATCCGGGAATCTGCTGTTCTCCACCCGGTTCATCACTACACCTGCAACCAACATTTTCCCTTTTTCATCCTCATTCCCTGCTTCTGCCTGTACGATTTTGAGCAAAACCTCATAATCCTTATCAGAAAGGCAATAAATGTCCTCTCTTTTAAGCACTTCATAGTCCACTATCCGCTGACCGGAGGATACTTTTTTCAGAAAGCCTATGAATCTGTCCGCTTTTGGTTCGTTAGTGTGTTCCGAAGTATTGATCTTAAATGCCTGCGTGGAAGCAAGTGTATTTACTTTTATCCCTGTTACACAGAACCAACTTGTCAGAAAAAGCATGTTACACAAAAACATCCATGTTACAAACTTTTTATACATTTTCATTGAAATTCCCCTTTTCATATCTTGTCACATTTGTGTAATAGTTCCTTAATATTTTATACAGGCATCCCTGAAAATATTTCTAAAATTTGTATTTAAGGGTAATTTATTTCAAAAATGTATGATTCTATGTTAATATATATCTGTCAAATTTATTTAAAATTACTATAAATTATCAAGGAACGATTTTAATGGAGAAGAAATTGCCCGGTGTCTTTTCGGCACAAAAAAAGGACGGTACTGTTTACTACCGTTCTTCCATTACCCATAAACAAAAACATATCAGTCTTGGAAGTTATGACACTTCTTCCAAGGCTTTTGCTGCTTACCTTGAGGCTTCTTCCCTTATCCTTGATAAGGCTCTGTCCTTAAAGGATTATTCGGACCATCGGATTCTTTCCTTTGCCAAATGGATCTCTCTGATCAATTACAGGGATAACGGAATCTATATCTCCACGCCCATTTATCTGCATCCCAGATATTTTGAATACATTTTATCTCCCGATCTCATATTGAAATTTGATATTGACGATCTTTTCTATTACTCCAAGCATAAGATCATGCTAAGGGGCCGCCATTTTTTTGTTGCCGATTACGGCATGCAGGTTAACATTGCAAACAGGTACGGGATTAAAAATTATGCCGTCATGGGCAGAGATTATCGTTTTGTCAATGGGGATCCTTATGATTTTCGATATGAAAACATTGAGATTTACAATACTTACCACGGCGTGATCAAAAAGAATACAAAGAAAGGCATCCGGTATGTTTCCAGAATCCATATCAACGGTAACTACACCATTGGCACATATACCACTGACACGGAGGCAGCCATCGCTTACAATAAAGCCATTGATATTTTAAAAAAAGCCGGCGTAACAAAGAACTTCATCCCCAATTATCTGGATGGGCTCTCTCCTTCTGCTTACGCCGACCTCTACACCAAAATACATATCTCACCTAAAATAACGAATTATCGCCTTGAATAGTCTACAAAGCTTATAGTCATATTTACTTCCTTCTCCACGCCGGAAACAGTAGTGCCCACAGCATACTCCCACATTTTGAATTGATAGGGATAATCCGGTATGGGATCTTGATCCGTCAGCCACACTTCACATTCCTTTAAGAGCTCCGAAGGAAGGATCTCCGTCAGAAGGAAATTTCTCTCTCCATACAGTATGGGATCATATCCTGCGCTTTCCACATCATTCAAAAAAGCTTCTGCAATTTCCGTTCTCTGTTCTGCGTCAAGGATATCCGTCCTCGCAGTATCGCTCAAAATACTTTCCATGCGCAATGCTACCGGATATGTGATATCATAGGGAATCAGCTGATCCGTCACAAATTTTGCTTCCTCCACGGCCTCTTCCACCGTCACGGCCTGTGAACAGAAATAAACACCCACATCCACCCCGGCTTTTGCAGCCGCTTCCATATTGGAAGTAAAATTGATGTCAGCGGAGAGCAATCCGGTTCCGTATCCCCGCTCTCCCACTTTCAGCATGACGAAATCGATACCATCTTCCTTTAAGGCCTCAAAATCTACGGTTCCGCTGTCCTCCGAGAGCTCTATTCCCAGTCTTGACAGCTTTTTGTTTCCGTCATAATAAGTCATTTTACCGTTTTTCGTCTTCAGCTTCGTGAAATCATACTCATTCACAGGCAGATCTTCATCGATTTCCAGCCACTCCTGCGTTCCGTCCATGTAAGAGACAAGCACATGTTTCCCGTCTGCCGCTTTTTCCTCATCCGTGGGTTCCGTTGAGGGCTCCGGCGTACTTTCCGCTGAAGGTTCCGGAGATTGCGAATCCTCTGTCAGGATTTCCGGTTCGTTATCCTGATACATGTCCCAAAAATCAAGATCCTCCGATCTCAGCTTATGTTCCTTATAGAGAGCTTCAATATCCTTTTGGCCTTCCGAAAATCCTATTTCCTCCTCCGATGACTTTTCCGGTGACGGAGTAGCTTTCGCCTGAACTGTTCCGCGGTTTGCGTTATTTTGATTATTGCTGATAAATACAAAGGCTAATATAATAAGAATCAGAGCGGATACCGCAACAATGGTATAAATAACCGGCGTGCTGATTCCTCTCTCATTATCTTCGTCCGGTAAACGCATGATGATGTCACTTCACTTTCCTTGATTTTCCTCTGTAAAAGCAGGTGGTTTTCGTAAAGAAAGTATACTATAATTAACGGGTATTTTACAACCTTTAGGAATTTTCTTTGGAGAAAAAACATGATATTACATTGTATGCACAAGAAAAAAACAATTACTGCAGGCATTTTGTGTCTGCTGGTCACCATAACAGGCTTGTTTCCCCTCTCAGCCCTTACCGGATGTGCAGGGAAAGCAACGCAAAAAGAAACAAGAACTGCCTTTTATTTAAACACGGTAGTGTCTATTACTCTCTACGAGAAAAATCCCGATGATCTGTTTGACCACTGTATGGAACTGCTTGACTCCTATGACAATATGCTCAGCAGAACAAAGGAATACAGCGACATTTGGAACATCAACCACAGTGACGGTGCAACCGTCACGGTACAGCCGGAAACAGCGGAGCTTCTATCCATTGCCCTTTCTTATGCGGAAATGTCAGAGGGGCTGGTAGATCCCACCATCGGCACGCTCACAACGCTTTGGAATTTTGGTGACAGCAATCAGGGTATCGTTCCCTCAGATGCAGAAATTAAAGAAGCGCTTTCCCATGTGGATTACAGGAATGTGGTTTTGGAAGGAAACGAAGTCACCTTAAAGGATCCCGATGCCATGCTGGATCTTGGCTTCATCGCCAAAGGCTATATCGCAGACAGCCTGAAGGAATATCTGATTTCCTGTCAGGTGGAAAGTGCCATCATCAATCTTGGAGGCAATGTCCTGACCATCGGAAAGCGTCCCGACGGCACTCCCTTTCAGGTAGGTGTGCAGAAGCCCTTTGCGGACAGCGGCACAGCCGCTTTGACGCTCTCTATCGAAGACAAATCTCTGGTGTCTTCCGGAAATTATGAACGTTACTTTATCAAAGATGATGTGCTCTATCACCACATTCTGTCCACTGAAAACGGTTATCCGGCAGACAGCGGACTATCCTCCGTTACAATTATCAGTGAGAATTCTGTCGACGGGGATGCCCTGTCAACTTTATGTTTCATTTTAGGATATGAAAAGGGGAAAAAATTAACAGACAGCCTCCAGGGTGTGGAGGCCGTCTTTATTGACAAAAATGGAACTGTTTTATGATACCGATACTTTTCCGGCAAGAACATTTTTGTAATCTTCCAGATTTTTCTGAAGGAGTGCAGGTGTATCCAGTCCGTAAGGACATTTGCTCTTGCAGCTGTTACAATGAAGACAATTTTCTATCTGCATCATCTTCTTCTGTACCTCCTCGGTCAACTGAACCCGAGAAGGGGAACGCCGAAGGAGCAGTGACATTCTGGCGCAGTTATTGATCTCAATTCCCACAGGACACGGCATACAATAGCCACAACCTCTGCAGAAATCGCCGGAAAGCTCTTCCTTATCCTTCTTGATCAATTCCGCAAGCTCCTTTGTCATGACAGGCGGATGTTCCACATAGGAAAGGAATTCATCCAGTTCCTTTTCTCTCTGTACACCCCAAATCGGAAGCACGTTATCATACTGTGCCGCATGGGCGTATGCAGCCGCAGAGTTGGTGATCAGTCCGCCGGACAAGGCTTTCATGGCAATAAATCCCATATCTGCCTTCTTACATCCCTCTACAAGCTCCTCCTCTTTCTCCGTTGCCAGATAACAGAAAGGAAATTGCAACGTTTCATACAGACCGCTTTCGATGGCCTCCTTTGCCACCAGAAGGCGATGGTTGGTGATACCGATATGGCGGATCTTTCCTTCCTTCTTCGCCTCCAGTGCCGCATCATAAAGACCACTGTTATCACCCGGTTTTGGACAAAAAGCGGGATTGTGGAACTGATAAATATCAATATAATCCGTCTTCAGATTTTCAAGGCTCTTTTTCAGATCCTCACGCATTGCTTCTCCGGTCTGCGCTCCCGATTTTGTTGCGATATAAAGGTCTTCCCTCACCGCTTTTGAAAAAGCAAGTCCCAGCTTGTGCTCACTGTCGCTGTACGCTCTTGCCGTGTCGAAGAAACGAATACCGCCATTATAAGCTTTGCGAAGCAGATATACGGCTGCCTCATCACTGATACGCTGAATGGGGAGAGCTCCAAAACCGTTTTTATTCACTACAATTTCTGTCTTTCCCAGTCTAACCTGTACCTGATTCATATCTGTTTTCCTTCCGAAATCATTTCATTTACTGTCGTATTTTTATAAATTTTATCAGCTGTGGGCAACAATGGACTTTCTCGGGCATTTCTCCATGCACGCACCGCAGCCTTCACATTTATCATAATCAATGGTTGCGTTGAAGTTTTCAACGGTAACGGCATCTGCAGGACAGTTCTTTTTACAGAGCTGACAGCCGATGCAGGCAGCTGTGCATTCCTTCATAGCCACCGGACCTTTTTCCTGTGAGCTGCATGCCACTGCATATTTCGCATCATAGGGGATCAGTGTGATCAGATTCTTAGGACAAGCCTCCACACATTTACCGCAGGCCTTACACGCTTCTTTATCAACCTTTGCCACACCGTTCTCTACATGAATCGCATCAAAAGGACAGGCTTTCACACAGCTGCCGTATCCGAGACATCCGTAATTACAGCTTTTCGCACCGCCGTTTGGTACAAAGGAAAGCATGCGGCAGTCTTCAATACCATAGTACTCATAATCCACTGTCGTCTTATCACAGTCACCCTGGCACTGTACAAATGCCACCATTCTCTGTGACTCACCTGCTTCCACTCCCATAATCTCAGCAATCTTTTTTCCCACTGCTTCGCCGCCTACAGGGCAGGTGTTTACTGCCGCCTCACCCTTTGCAATAGCGGCCGCAAGTCCGCTGCAGCCCGGGAAACCGCATCCGCCGCAGTTGTTGCCGGGAAGAGCTGCAAGGACAGCCTCCTCCTTTTCGTCTACCTCCACTTTAAACTTAAGAGCTGCAATGCCGAGGAACACTCCCACAAAAAGTCCTACGCCACCGACCGCTGCAACCGCCAAAATAATTCCTGTTATACTCACTTGTGCCACCTCCTACAAGAGTCCTGAGAATCCACAGAAAGCAATTGCCATCAGTCCTGCCGTAACAAGCACAATAGGCATTCCCTTAAAGGATTCCGGAATATCATTGTATTCCATTTTTTCTCTGATACCTGCCAGGATCACAATAGAGATTGTAAAACCGACCGCTGTGGCAAATCCGTTTACAATACCCTGAAGAATACCGTAATTCTTCTGTACATTGGTAAGTGCTACTCCGAGTACGGCACAGTTGGTTGTGATCAGAGGCAGATACACGCCAAGTGCCTGATATAAAGAAGGCATAAATTTCTTTAAAAACATTTCCACAAACTGCACCAATGCCGCAATCACGAGAATGAACACGATGGTCTGAAGATAAGTCAGATCAAGAGGCACCAGAATAAACTTGTAAATAAGTCCCGCAACCGCAGATGCCAGCGTGATAACGAAAATAACCGCTGTACCCATGCCGGCTGCCGTATTGATCTTCTTGGACACTCCAAGAAAAGGACAAAGACCAAGGAACTGGCTCAAAACGACATTGCTCACCAACGAGGATGAGATTAAGATAATCAATAAATCTTTAATTGTTTCCATTATCCGGCTCCTCCTTTCTCTGTCCGCAGAGAGTATCTGAACAGTTCATACAGTCGCTGCAACATCCGGACTGAATCTTTGACATATCTTTGCCTTTCTTCTCCCCTGCAATCTTGACCTTATTCTGAATGGCCGTCAGGGCTGCAAGTACAAAGAAAGCACCCGGCGCAAGCACAAAGATACTACAGGGCACATAGCTTGCAGGCATTACCGAATAGCCAAAGAGCTGACCTGCTCCGATCAATTCTCTCACTGCACCGATAATCGTGAGTGCAACGGTAAAACCAAGCCCCATACCGATTCCGTCAAACAGAGATGAGATCACACCGTTTTTGGAAGCATAAGCCTCTGCGCGGCCAAGGATGATACAGTTTACCACGATCAGTGGAATATATAAGCCCAGCGCATCGTACAAGAAAGGAATATAAGCTTTTAATAAAAGCTCAACAACCGTAACGAAGGAGGCGATCACCACAATAAAGGCAGGAATTCTGACCTTATCGGGAATCACTTTCCGGAGCATCGAAATAAACATATTGCTGAGTGCCAGCACCGCCATGGTGGTAAGTCCCATACCGAGACCGTTGATGGCGGAGGTGGTTACTGCCAGTGTAGGACACATGCCGAGTGTCAGTACAAAGGTAGGATTCTCTGTTATGATACCGTTTTTTAAACGTTCAACCGCACTGCCCTGTTTCATTGCGCGCTACCTCCTAACTGTGTCTGAAAAATATAAAGTCCCGCATTGACTGCCGTTGTGACCGCATTGGTTGTGATGGTTGCACCGCTGATCGCGTCAATCTGACTGTCCATGGTTGCGCCCGACTTGGTATAAGTAAAATTTGACACTTTTTTATTTGCGAACTGAGGTTTTAATACGGCTTCCGCCTTCATTCCAAGGCCTGCCGTCTCAGAAATGCTCAGAATGGAAATACCATTTAAGGTACCATCATTTTGAATACCCATGGTAAAGGTGATGTCTCCGCCATAGCCTTCATGGCTTGTCATGGTTAGCACATAACCCAGTACATTGCCGGAATCGTCAAGTGCCCACAATGCATTATCCATATCCACTGCTGCATATTCTAAGTCCCATGTACTGTCATCATTTTCTTCCGGCATGGCAAGTTCCAGCTTTTCAAAGGAAGCCGCCCCGGGGAAAACCTCGGCATAGGCTTCATTTGCCGCCTTTTCCTCCGCGATTGCGATGGGTTCTTTTGTAATCTGATAGACAAATCCGAGAATCAGCCCGGCAAATACTGTGATCACAAAAAGCACTGCCGCATCTTTGATCATATTTTTCATGCTTTTTCCCCTCCTCTACCAAAGGCTTTCGGAAGTGTTACCTTCTCAAACAGAGGCACGATCAGGTTGCCGATAATAATGGCATAGGAGACCCCTTCTGCCGAAGGACCGAAAAGCCTGAAAATACCAGTAAGGATTCCAAGAAAAATACCGTACACATACTGGCCTTTCTTCGTGACAGGTCTGGTGACATAGTCTGTTGCCATGAAAAATGCGCCAAGCATCAGACCACCGCCTGCCAGGTGTGCACTGATAAATGCAGAATCAAAACCATGTCCGCCAAACAGCGTGATAAAAATCACAAAGCTCACAATGTAGCTTCCCGGAATACGAAGATCGATCACTCCGAGAAGGATCAGGAAACATGCCCCTATGACAATGGCAATCATGGAAGTCTCACCGATGGTTCCTGCTGTACGCCCCACGACCATATCAAGAATGTTCACATTTTCGCCGGCTTTCAGAGCCGCCAGAGGGGTTGCTCCCGTATATGTGTCCGTTTGGAAATTACACATAATGGAAGTATAGGAGATCAGAAGGAAACATCTGGCTCCCAGTGCGGGATTCATAAAGTTCTGCCCCAAACCTCCGAATAACATTTTTACTACAAGAATGGCGAACACGCCGCCGATGACGCCAATCCACCAGGGTGCTGTAGATGGCAGATTAAGGGCAAGCAAAAGACCTGTTACCACTGCTGAAAAATCGCCTATGGTGACCGGCTTATGCATTATCTTTTCATACAGATACTCTGTCAGTACTGCAGAAGCTACCGTTACCAATATTAAAATCAGTGCATCCAGTCCGAAATTGTAGATACCAAAGCCGGTTGCAGGAAGTAAAGCAATTACGACCGCAAGCATAATGCTGCTTGTCGTCACTTTCGACCTGATATGGGGATTGGATGACACTTTCATCAAATCGCTCATTCCTCTTTCCTCCTACTTTTTCTTTCTCTTTGCCAGCTGCATCTTACGCATGGACTTGATCACCTGGGTCAGAGGCCGCTTTGCGGGACATACAAAGCTACAGCATCCGCATTCACAGCATTCCATACCATTGTTCTTTACAAAGGCTTCCTCATCATAATGTTCCGCATAATCTGCCAGCTTTCTCGGTACCACTCTTCCGGGACAAACCTCCACGCACTTACCGCAGTTAATGCAGGCGCTGGGTTCCATCTCAGAGACATCATCCTTCGTAAGACAGAGCAGAGCAGATGAGGTTTTGGTAGTAGGCACATCAAGATCAAAGATGCCGAATCCCATCATGGGTCCGCCGGAAATAATCTTGACAGGCTGCTCCTTAAAGCCTCCCGCCTCATCAACCAGCTCGTGATAATTGGTTCCGATCCTGACCTTAAAATTTAGGGGATCTGCTATGGCATCTCCCGTTACCGTCACAATTCTGTGCATCAGAGGTCTTCCCTCTATCACAGCATTATGTATGGCAATCACCGTATCCACATTGTTTACCACACATCCGGCATCCGCAGGAAGCTTGTCACAGTTGATGGCACGTCCTGTCGTGGCATAAATCAGTTGACGCTCCGATCCCTGGGGATACTTGGTTTTCAGCGCCTTCACCGTAATTTTAGTCTCATCCTTTGTCAACTTCTTTAAAAGCTCGATACAATCAGGCTTATTATCTTCCACTGCCAGAATTCCTCTTGCATTTTCAAACAGACTTAAGGAAACCTTGAGTCCGCTGATCAGTTTTTCCGGTTCCTCCAGCATCTTGCGATAATCACTTGTCAGATACGGTTCACATTCCGCACAGTTAACAATAACATAATCTATCTTCTCCGGTTCCTTGGGAGACAGTTTGATAAACGTTGGAAATCCTGCTCCACCCATACCGACAATACCGGCTTCTTTGATCAGGTTAATTTTTTCTTCTCTGGTAAGCTCTTCAAAAGGCTTCACCTCCGGCCATGCGACCTCTTCATATAAGCCGTCATTTTCAATTACGATACTCATGACATTGTCACCGGTCACTACACGTCTTGGCTCAATTGCCTTTACCGTTCCCGAAACAGTGGCATAAATAGGCGCCGAAACAAATCCGGCAGCCTCTGCTATCTTCTGTCCTGTCAGCACCCTGTCTCCCTTTTTAACGATAGGAGTGGCAGGTGCACCGATATGCTGCGACAGAGGATAAACCAGATCTCCCTTTGGAAGGACCTCTCGGATAGGTTTATCTTTTGATAAATCTTTGCCGTCATAGGGGTGGATTCCTCCCACAAATGTTAATCTTGCCATTGACTACCCTTCTTTCCCTGTTGAAAAATTTTTTCTATTATCTTTATAAATATACTATTTTTTTGTCGAAAATACTACTGTAATTTTTAAAAATATGCTACACTTATTAAGTAGAAATTTGTTTTAATTTCAGGAGATGCACTTATGAAGACAGAAGAAACTATATTAAATAATTTTACCTTGAAATATCCCCTGGAGCGTCTTGCTCCTATTGACCGGATTTTGTTTCTGGATATAGAAACCACAGGATTGTCTGCTGCGACTTCCAGCCTTTATCTGATCGGCTGTGCTTTCTTTAAAGACGGCAACTGGCAGATCAAACAGTGGTTTGCACAATCTGCCGAAGAAGAAGCCGAGCTTTTAAAAGCTTTTTTCTCTTTTGCAGAAAATTATTCTTATCTGATCCATTACAACGGAAACAGTTTTGACCTTCCTTACCTGAGGAAAAAACTGATCGCTTATGATCTTCCCTATAATTTCAACGAATTTGAGGGGATTGATATTTATAAGCGCATCTATCCCTACAAAAACTTTTTGAAGCTTCCAAACTGCAAACAGAAAACCATTGAATATTTCCTCGGAATTACGCGAGAAGATACTTACACCGGCGGTGAGCTGATCAGTGTTTATCATGATTATCTTACCTCCCACGATTACAATCTTTACCATATGTTGCTTCTTCATAATTCCGATGACATGAAAGGTATGCTGGAAATCCTTCCTATCCTTTCCTATTACGATCTGTTCAACAACAGCATCAAAGCCCGCAAGGTACAGGCCAATTACTACAATGATATCCACGGCATTCCCCGCAAGGAGCTGTTAATGAAGCTGGTATTTGCCTCCCCTCTTCCGGTCACCATAAGCACCATGGCAAAAGGATGTCACTTTAAAGGGGAAGGCCACGAGGGAACCTTGATCATTCCCATCTATGAGGAAGAATTAAAATATTATTACGCCAACTTCAAGGATTATTACTATCTTCCCACCGAAGATACAGCCATCCATAAATCCATTGCTTCCTTTGTTGACAAGGAATACCGTGAACAGGCCACCGCATCTACCTGCTATACCCGCAAGTTTTCCAGCTTTTTGCCGCAGTGGGATATTCTCGTGGAGCCTTTCTTTAAGCGGGAATACAAGAGCAATGAATTATTCTTTGAATTAACAGATGAGATCAAGAAGGACAGGCAGCTCTTTTCTGACTATGCCAGCCATGTGCTGAATGTGATGGCTGTTCAGCCATAGAATTTATAGGATATATAACAGTCAGGGCCGGACACCAAAATGTCCGACCCTGCTTTAATTATACGTAGATTTTTATTTATCGGGGCGCTGATAATAGAAAGAATTCTTTCTCTCATATCCCATTTCTCTGTAATTGATGATCTGCTCCGTACTGCCAATAAAGAGTATTCCCCCCGGTGTCAGCGAATCATAAAACTTTCTGAAAACATCATCCTTCGCTTCCTCAGTAAAATAAATCAACACATTGCGGCAGACAATCATGTGATATCCTTTTGCATAATCATTGTTCAAAAGATTATGCTCTCTGAATTCCACTCTGGATTTAATCTCATCGGAAATCTGATAGGATTGTCCTATTTGGGTAAAATATTTCTTCCTCAGGTCATCCGGCACAGATGCGATGCTCTTTTCATTATAAAGACCAACCTTGGCCTTGGCAATTACCTGCTTATCGAGGTCCGTTGCAGTGATCTTAATCATATTTAAAGGAATATGTCTCGACAATGCCATCACAAGTGAGTATGGCTCATCACCCGTCGAACATGCCGCACTCCAAATTTTAAGGTTTTTGCCATATTTACCTATCAATTCAGGGATAATTTCTTTATCCATCAGATTCCACTGCTCCGGATTTCTGTAAAACTCCGAAACATTGATGGTAAGATACGTAACAAATTCCTCAAATCTGGCTCTGTCCTTTTTCAGCGCTTCCACATAATCCTCATATCCCTTATAACCGTGCTTTGCAATCAGGGAATCAATTCTTCTCTTCATCTGCCGTTCCTTGTAAGCATTCAAATCAATTTTGGTAAGCTGAAGCACTACGCTCTTAAACTTTTCATAATCATATGTCATGACAGATACCTTCCAAATTCATATTATGCTTTTTTCTATAGAAAACAACAGGAAGTACGTAAAGCGCACTTCCTGTCCGATGTCTCAAATCATTAATCTCTATCCAATTACTGCTCTTCACTTGCGATTACAGCGTCGATATCTACTGAAGCAACATCTTCATCGTCCTCTGCCGAAGCTTCCTGTGCAGCTTCCTTGGGTTCCGGAGCGAACATTGCTTTCACACTTAAGCTGATCTTCTTATCTGCTTCATTAAAGTCAACAACCTTCGCGGTAACTTCGTCGCCAACCTTTAACACATCAGAAGGCTTCTCAATATGTTCTTTGGAAATCTGGGATACATGAAGAAGCGCATCAACGCCGGGCTCCAGTTCAACGAAAGCACCGAAATCGGTCATTCTTGCAACCTTGCCTGTCACTTCATTGCCAACAGCAAACTTAACTGCTGCATCCTTCCATGGATTCTCATCTTCAAATTTAAGACTCAATGCAATTTTACTGCCGTTGATATCTTTAATAAATGTCTTAACGGTATCACCAACCTTAAACACCTTCTTTGGATTTTCAACGCGTCCCCAGGACATTTCAGAGATATGAAGTAAACCGTCTGCACCTCCGATATCAATAAATGCACCGAAGTCTGTTACATTCTTAACAGTTCCTTCCACAACATCACCTACATGGATGCTCTCAAGAAGCTTCTGCTGTTTTTCAGCCTTCTCAGCTACAAGAAGCTGCTTGCGGTCACCGATATATCTTCTTCTCTTAGGATTGTATTCGCTGATTACAAATTGGATTTCCTGTCCTGCATATTTGGAAAGATCCTTCTCATATACGTCTGAAACAAGGCTTGCAGGGATAAAAATTCTCACTTCATCCACTACCACACTCAGTCCGCCTTCCAGCACCTGAGATACCTTAGCGGTAAGTACTTCCTTATTGTTGAAGGCTTCTTCGATTCTCTTGTTGCCTCTGTCTGCAGCCAGTCTCTTGTAGGTTAAGAGAACCTGTCCCTCACCGTCGTTTACCTTGAGTACTTTTACTTCCATGGTATCGCCCGGTTTCACAACAGTTGTAAGATCTACATTGGGTTCATTGGTATATTCGTTTCTAGTCAATATACCATCTGACTTGTAGCCAATGTTAAGAACGATCTCTTCAGGTTTCACATCAATGACTGTACCTTCAACTACCTCTCCTGTATGTATTGTTTTTAATGATTCTTCCAGCATTTGTTCAAAAGTTAATTCTGACATAATTTTGAACCTCCTCAATTATATTGTTTGGGGTGGAAGCCCCCGCAGTAATCCCCACCAGAGCAGCAGTTTCAGGCAATTCTAAATGCAAGTCATCCAGTGTTTGTATAAAATATGTGTTCGCACACTTCTCCTTACAGATTTCATAAAGCTTCCGGGTGTTAGAACTGTGCTTTCCACCTATTACTATCATGGCATCGACCCTGGCAGCGATCTCACGCGCCTGAGTCTGTCTTTCCTCCGTTGCATTACAGATAGTATTTACAACATTAACATTGTAACCTTTTTTCTGAAAAATTTCAACTAAATCTTTAAATTTGTTGTAGTTAAATGTCGTTT
Organism: Lachnospiraceae bacterium; assembly: GCA_017622575.1. Lineage (GTDB taxonomy): Bacteria > Bacillota > Clostridia > Lachnospirales > Lachnospiraceae > Suilimivivens. The sequence continues at coordinate 4,155 of JAGAQU010000082.1, read as the reverse complement.
GTGATACAATGCATAACATTTCATCCTTTTTACAATTAAAATTTTCTGCCTCTTCTGCCGATTCGATCACGGAAGCCGGCGTATGGGACCAGCCCATAATTCCTTCCACTTCAGGATGCCCTGCATTGCCGATTATGATAATTTTTTTCCCCGATGCGCTTTCTTTTTCCACAATATTGTGGATTCTCTTTACGAAAGGACAGGTGGCATCCACGCATTCAAGTCCGCTTTGTGCTATCAGATCACAGATATGCTTTGACACTCCGTGAGACCGGATCACCACAGTTCCTTCTGTCAGCGATGTGAGTTCTTCCTCCGTCTCAATGACAGTGACACCCTTATTTTCAAGATCCTTCACCACTTCCTCATTGTGAATAATGGGGCCAAAAGTGTAAATCTTCTTGCCAATTGCCGCCTGTTCATATACTTTTTCCACTGCACGCTTCACACCGAAGCAAAAGCCTGCGCTTTCTGCCAGAATTACTTCCATAAATTTACCAACCTTACTGTTTTTAGTGTTCGAAAAGAGGTCACATTTTATTTGCAGAGAGAAAGGATTTTTTGAACAACCTCTTCAATTGTCATGTAGGAGGAATCCACAAGGTGTGCATCTTCCGCCTGTTTTAAGGGTGCGATCTCTCTGCTCATATCCTGCTGATCTCTCTTTACAATATCCTCTTCTATCTTTTTGATATCGCAACTTTCACCCTTTGCCGTAAGTTCATCAAAACGCCTTTTTGCACGGACTGCCGAACTTGCTGTCAGATAAATCTTCACATCCGCATTCGGAAGGACACAGGTTCCGATGTCACGCCCATCCATGACCACATCATTTTTTGCTGCAAGCTCCTTTTGGAGCTGGGTGAGTCTTTCCCTCACCTTCGGGTTCTTGCTTGTAGTGGAAGCCATATTGCCGACCTCCTCTGTCCTCAATACACCATTTACATTTGCACCGTTTAAGAGAACCACCTGTTCTCCGTCCACATATTGAATGGTAATATCAGCTCCCTGACACTTATCTTCGATTTCCTTTGCATTCTCCGGATTCACCTTTTCAGTAAGAAGATAATATGCCATGGCACGGTACATAGCACCCGTGTCCACGTAAATAAAGCCTTTTGTCTTTGCAACCTTTTTCGCTATGGTACTTTTTCCCGCACCTGCAGGTCCGTCTATTGCGATCTGATAACTCATTGTTTTTCCTCTCTTTCTTCTGCGGCAGAGCTTCCTGCCAGATATCCCGTTGACCATGCAATCTGCAGATTAAAGCCTCCCGTCACTGCATCAAGATCCAGTACTTCCCCTGCAAAATAAAGATTCTTAACAAGCCTGGATTCCATGGTGGAAGGGTTGATCTCCTTTGTATGAACACCGCCCTGGGTAATGATGGCTTCCGAAAAGCCTCTGGTTCCTGTCACGGTCATGGTCAGATTCTTTAAAAGCTCCGTCAGTTTTTCCCGCTCCTGCCTGGTGATCTCATTGACCTTCTTTTCCGGCACTATGCCCGCAAGTTTAATAATAACCGGTATCATCTTGGAAGGGAGAAGCCCGTCAAGGCAATTCTTAAACTGCTTATTTTTGTTTTCGTCAAAATCACGAAGAAGCCTCTTATCAAGCTGTTCTCTTGTGAGTGCCGGCTTTAAATCAACAGAAAGCGTTACAGGTTCATTCTGATACTTTTTCACATAATAGCTGCTGGCACTTAAAATCAGAGGACCACTCACACCAAAATGGGTAAACAGCATTTCGCCAAAGCCTTCATAGATTTTTTTCTTTTCTTTTTTCAAAGTAATGGAAACATTTTTCAGGGAAAGCCCCTGCATTTCCATACACCAATCTTCTTTCACGGTAAACGGAACGAGAGCCGGCTTTATTTCCTTGATGGTATGCCCCAGCTTTTCCGCAAAGCGATATCCGTCGCCTGTAGATCCGGTCGCTTCATAAGATTTCCCGCCGGTTGCCACGATCACCGCGTCTGCCGAAAGCACTTTCCCGTTTGAAAGTTTGACACCTGTCACTCTTTTTTCTATGGTTTGTCCGGTCTCTGAAGCTGACTCATTGATACTTTTCACCGTTTCTGCGCATAATTCCTCTGCACCTGTACGAAGCAGCACCTTTACCTTATGTTTGTCCATCTCCCGGCTCAGGGCGGCAATGATATCGGAGGAATGATCGGACACCGGAAAAACCCTTTCCCCTCTTTCTTCCTTCAAAGGGCATCCCGCCCCTTCAAAAAAGTCCATTACCATCCTGTTATCCATGTGATAAAAAGCACTGTATAAAAATTTCCCGTTGCTGATCACATGTCCGAAAAAGTCTTCCTGTTCACAGGCATTGGTGACATTGCACCTTCCCTTTCCGGTAATATATATTTTCTTTCCTGTCTTCTCATTTTTTTCAAGCAGAGTTACTGATGCCCCCTGCTTTGCAGCTGCCACAGCCGCCATCATGCCTGCCGCACCACCGCCGATTACAATGATCTTTCTCATAGCATGTTCCGCTTTCCTATTAAATATTGATCAATTATCCTCCTGTTTCATCAATGGATAATTCAGCATGGGCTCATCATCGATAAAATTAATCTCATCATTTAAATAGACCTGATAATTGTTCCAAACCTGTTCAAGCGTCTCAAGATTCTGTTTTACAGCTTCCGGCTGTTTTAAGCAAAGCGCAACTACGAGCGCATTGATCACGCTTAAGGGTGCCACTAAAGAATCAACAATGGAAACCATATCACTTCTTGCCAGAAGATTACAGGAGGAATACAGGTTCATGGGAGAATGAATACTGTCGGTAATTGTGATTACCTTGGCATTTCTGTCATTGGCAAATTCCATTGCCTTAAGTGTTCTCATGGAATATCTTGGAAAACTGATACCGATAATGGCATCTTCTTCGCCGATCCGGATCATCTGTTCAAACATTTCCGTCACACTTGTTGTTTTTAAAAGCACTACATTTCCACGGATCATATTCAGATAAAAATGCAGAAAATCTGCCAAAGGTTCACAGCTTCTCACCCCAACAAGGTAAACCGTCTTTGCTTCCAGGATAATGTCTACAGCCGCCTCGAAAGCTGCCGGATCCAAATTTACAATCGTATCCTGTATTTTTTCGATATCCGCACTCAAAACTGAGTTTAAAATTTCCGACTGCGTGCTTTTTCCGTACTTTGCACCAATCTTCTGGACTGAATTGAGTTTATTCTTTACCCAGTTCTCAAGCGCTTTCTGAAATTCCGGATATCCCTCGTAGCCAAGACCCATGGCAAAGCGCACTACCGTAGATTCGCTGACGCCTACGGTCTCACCCAGCTTTGCTGCCGTCATAAACACCGCCTGCTCATAATGGTCGGAAATATAGGCTGCAATGGCTTTGTGTCCCTTACTCATTTTCATGTATTTTTCGTTCATCCGGGTGATGATGTCAAGTTCCTGTTGTTCCATCTTATAACCTTTCTCTCTTACAATCTTTCTTTTCTATTTAGCGATATGCCTGATAAGAGTCCTTCAACATCTGAATGGTCTCCTCTTCCGAAAGATCATAATCCCCGGTCAGTGTCATACATGCTGCTCCATGAATAAAAATCCACATCTTCGTAAACAGGTTGCCTGCATTCGCACATCCCTGTGCAGTGGCAGACTGAATCTCACGACTCACATTCCCGTCACTTCCGTTGATCAGGTCATACATACTTCTTCCGAATCTGTTCTCAGAAAGGAAAATAAAGGCAAAAAGCTTTTTATGCTCTGCTGCAAATTTAATATAGATATTGCCCAGATGCACAAAGGGCGTCACTGTCTGTTTCCGGAAACCGGAATAATATTCCTGAAAGAAATCACATGCCTTTGCAAAAAGATCCTCGGCAAGTTCTTCCATATTTTTGTAAACACGGAAGATCGGCTGTGTGGAACATCCCGCTTTTGCTGCCAGCTTTCTCGCAGTCACCTGCTCAATGCCTTCTTCCTGCAAAATGGCAAATGCTGCATTTATAATATCGTTCTTTGTTATTGTTTCTTTTCTTGCCATACCCTTATATCTCCCTTTCCTTTGTATTTCTATTTGCATCTATTCTATATGATTATTGTAAGCCGATAACATACGTTATTATTTTACACTTTCATTACATTCGTGTCAATAATCCGATATTTC